>JAOZKN010000106.1:1349-9651 GCA_029935315.1 Desulfocapsa sp.
TCCCAGTCTTTGCAGACCGGATCAAAACCTTTTGCTCGAATAACCGCGGAGACTTCTTCAAGGGAACGGTGATCACCAACGCTGAACTGTTCCCCTTCGTGATCCGAATCTCCATATCCGCCAGGTGCCGTACATGATCCTGCGGAATACCTTGTGGGCCCAAGACCAAGCATGCCATCCCGGTAGCGGGCTTCTTCTCGTGTGGAGACGATTAGTCCCACGTCCTGATCGAAGAGGCGCAGGGCAAATAGTAACTGGCTGAGATTCGTTTCAGAGACGATTTGCAAGGGCTCAAATTCCCCGGCAGCTGGACGCATACGAGGAAAGGAAACCGTAAATGCTGTGGACCAGAATTCTTTACGCAGCCAGTCAAGATGATAGCCGATGGCCAGGCCTTCTGCCCGCCAGTCGGCAAGACCAAGCAGTGCGCCAATTCCAACTTCTCGCATGCCGGCTCTTGCTACCCGGGCGGGAGTCTCGAGGCGATAGTCGTAGTCACGTTTCTTACCGGAAAGGTGTACTTCTTTGTACAGCTTTCGGTCATAGGTCTCCTGATATACGGCAACAGCAGTGATGCCGGCCAGAAAAAGGCGACGATAATGCTCCTCGGACATGGGCTGAATTTCTATGGAGACCGCGGCAAATTTTTTGCGCAGACGAATGGCTATGGCTTCCATATATTCAATATCCACAGCATTTTCCGCTTCTCCTGAAACCAGCAGGATATGCTGAAAGCCTCGGTCATGGAGGATCATGGCCTCTTTTTCTGCCTCATCCAGAGTCAGGCATTTGCGTTTAATCAGGTTGTCGGCAGAAAATCCGCAATATGCGCAGCGATTTGTGCAGTAATTTGAGAGATAAATAGGGGCGTAGAGTTGGGTGGTTCTGCCAAACCTTGCCAGGGTAATCTCGGTGGAGCGTTGTGCCATTTGCGGTAAATATGATTCAGCTGCTGGTGAGAGCAGGGCAGCAAGGTCGTGGACTGTGGGACGGGCAGCAACTAATGCGTGTTCTACATCGCTGTTTGTTGCACGTTGGACTTCGATGCTTAACTTTGTGAAATCGGGAGATTTGAACATTTTGTTGTTTTAGTAACTGAACGTCCAACATCGAACATTGAACATCCAACATCGAATAGGCGACTCCACCATTCGATGTTCAGGTAAGCGAGCCTTGCGAGACTCCGTGTTCGATGTTGAATGTTCGATGTTCATCTTTTTAATTTATTTTATTTAAGAAACCCAAGATCAGCCGAAAGTTGACCATCCTCAGGTGAAGAAGCCGAGGCCTGTTTACTTCGTTGTCCCATACCCGCCTCAAAAGCCGTTCGACCAGCCTCCACAGCCTGTGCAAAGGCACGAGCCATGGCTACCGGATCACCGGCAACAGAAATGGCGGTGTTCACAAGCACAGCATCAGCTCCCATCTCCATGGCGTAAGCTGCATGGGATGGAGCGCCTATGCCGGCATCCACAACCACAGGAACTTTTGCCTGATCGATGATGATTTCTATCATACTGTCAGTGAGTACACCCTGATTGGTACCAATGGGAGAGCCCAGAGGCATAACGGCAGCAGCACCAACGTCTTGCAGTTTCAGGGCAAGAATAGGGTCTGCATTCATATAAGGGAGTACAATAAAACCGTCTTTTACCAGTTCTTCTGTGGCCTTTAATGTTTCCACAGGATCGGGGAGCAGGGTCCTTGGATCGGGAGTAACTTCGAGCTTGAGCCATGAAGAACCGGAAGCGGCACGAGCAAGTTTTGCAAGACGAATGGCTTCCACCGCATCCCTTGCCCCGGAGGTATTGGGAAGAAATGTGTATTCCCGTTGTCCCAGAGCACTCATGATATCATCGTCTGGATTTGTAAGATCCACCCGACGCAGAGCAACGGTGACCATCTGGCAATCCGAGGCCGCAATGGCCTCTGCCATAACGGCAGAAGAAGAAAATTTTCCTGTTCCAAGAAAAAGTCGGGAACTAAAATCAGTCCCAGCAATGCACAGCATATCAGCCGCCTCCAACAAAACGTATTATTTCCACACTGTCGTTCTCGGTGAGTGTTTGCTCATCGTAAGAACCCGGCTGGATTATTTCAGTATTTAACTCAACAACCACAGTCTTTGGGTTGAGAGACAGATCTTGCAGTAACGCAGAAATTGAAGAAAACTCTTTCAGTGTTTTTTCAGATCCGTTTAGTCTAATGTTCATTTCGTTCTACCTGCTGCTTCCTGCAAAATAATTCGTAAAGCCTGGTTTGCCTGATGGTGAGCGGCAATGCCAACTCTTGGAGCCATTAAGCCCTGGCCCGGTTCCGCAGCAGAAATCTCATCACCAACAATATAGAGTCCCGGATGGATTGTTCTGGTGCGAATTGTATTATTCTCAGCAAATCCTGCCATGCCGGAAGAGCCGACATAGGCAATGGTTTTCATTTTACTTAAGAGAGTACGTAAGGTCGCAGCCTTCATCTCCGGATCATCGAAGCATTCGATAAGGACATCCACTTTCCCGAAAAGCACAGGAATATCAGCTTCAGTCAGCTTTTTCTCAATAAGATCAAGGCTCGTGTTTGGATTCATACGGCGCAGATTTTCCTGCAGCGCCCGGGTTTTCAGCATCCCGATCTGATCGACAAAATAGTGCTGCCGGTTCAGGTTGCTCGGTTCCACGATATCATAATCGGATAGGAGCATCTTGCCAATACCGATTTTTGCCATGGCTCCTGCGACAGCAGAACCTAAACCCCCAAGGCCAAGGATGGCTATGCTGGCTGCGCGTATTTTTTTTTGAATCCCGGGAGTGTGTCGTGCCGTGAGAAGAGAGTCCATTTCTTCTGCAGTTGGAGTTTCTCCTTTACAGATCAGGCAGATGCTGTCTCCGTCACTGATTGCAGTATGGGCAGATACGGGATAGCCATTGAGGATAAAAAGATTCGCTTCCGGTTTATAGGTGGCCACCAGTTCACCAATGCTTTGCTGGCCGGAGTAGGAGATACTATGTTCATTGATGCTCAGCATGTATGGCTGTGGGCAGTGATATTGCTGCCATCGGTTATTTCGCAATCATGGAGACAGGCATAAGGGCCTATGGTGCAATTTGATCCAACTGTTACATTGTTGAGTATCACGCCGGTCTGAATTGTTGAGCCGGATGCAAGGCTGGACGTACCGGATATTTCAACACCTGGATGCAGGGTAACATCTTGAGCAATGGTAGCAGTGGGCGCAACCTGAATGGTGGCCGGATTTATCATGCTGACGCCCCTTGCCATCAGTTCATCGTTACGGCGAAGTTGCAGGGCGTGGTGGGCCTGTGAAAGTTCAAGCCTTGAGTTGACCCCCAGCACGTCTGCCGGTTCGGGATTAACAAATTTTTGTACGCGGAGATTCTCCTGCACTGCCTGGGTGACAATGTCGGTTAAATACACTTCTCCCTGGCTGTTGTCGGTACCGATGTTTTTAAGGTGAGTAAAAAGAAATTCGGTATTGATACAGTAGATCCCGGCATTGATTTCCTGAATTTTCTTTTGTTCCGTATCGGCATCTTTTTCTTCCACAATGGAGAGCACATCGCCGGCAGCATCACTGACGATACGTCCATAGTGGGTCGGGTCGTCAAGGATGGTGGTCATAACCGTGAGTGTTGCATCCTGTGATCTGTGGCCATCGACCATGGCCTGCAAAGTCTCGGCACGAATAAGAGGCGTGTCCCCACAGAGAATCATGACGCAGCCTGACATTTTGTCAATGGCCGCTTCTGCGCACAGAACAGCATGGCCGGTACCCAGTTGTTCTTCCTGTACGGCCAGCTCAACGGAAAAACTGGCCAGACTTTGCTCAACGGCGTCACGCTGGTGGCCAACAATGACAATGGATTTTGCTGGCTGCAGGGGCGAAATTGCATTCAGTACATGGTGAACCATGGGCGCATAAAAAACTTCGTGTAAAACCTTGGCCTTAGCAGATTTCATTCGTGTGCCCTTGCCAGCCGCAAGGATTACAATATATAGGGGTGAATTGTCAGACATTTCAGATCCTTAAAGTGAAATAAAAGCAGATAAACGAGCAAAAGAGTAGCTTGAAAATAAAAAACTGTCAAGTGGAACAGCCCGGGTGAACGCCATGGACGGATCTTGTGCTTATTGGTCAGTCAGGAGGGAATAAAAATATCCGGGAATTTTGGCTTTAAAGGTCATTGCTTCTTTTGTATGCGGGTGGGTGAAGCGAATAGAGTGTGCATGCAGTGTGAGTCGTTTGATTCCTTTTTGCTTCTCCCCATACTTCTTGTCTCCTGCAATGGGACAGGATTTTTCGGAAAAATGGACACGTATCTGATTCTTCCTGCCAGTGAGCAAGTCTATTTCCAGAAGGCTGTATTTTTTTGATTCTTTTAATACCTTATAGGCCGTTTTCGCCAGTACACCTTTTTTGGGGTTCTGGACAGAATACATTTTGTGAATACTGTTTTCCGCAAGATAGGAGGTGATGATATCTTCTTTCTTTGCCAGTTTGCCGAGCACTACCGCAGAATATTTCTTGGTAAATTGCTGCCAGTTATCCTGGAGATAATGTTTGGCTTTTTCAGTTTTTGCAAAGACAAGAACACCAGAGGTATCTTTATCCAGACGATGAACGATAAAAATACGATTTTTTGATTTAGGATTTCCTTTGCGCACATAATCCGTGAGGCGAAAGTAAGCAGTGTTTGTTTTTTCGTCCCCTGTACCGACGGTCAAGAGACCGTTGACCTTGTCCACAACAACAATATCATGATCTTCATAGAGAATAGTGAGGCCCCTTGGCTGAAACTTTTTAGGAGGGGCTTTGAATGGTTTTGGCTTCTTCATCAGATCACCTGTTGTTATTGCCTCGTTGTGACCTTGGGTTATGCCCTCTCCCCTTGGAACCGGAACGTTGTCCCTGGCGATGGTCTTTGTGCGGTTGCTTCGCTTTCTTGGCATGATGGGGGCGCTTGTCCAGACGGGTGACCGGAACATCGTTCACCGGAGCAAAACCATCAATGACCTTACGATCCAGGATCCGATTTAACAAATATTCGATATCAGAGAGTTGCTTAAACTCATCGGCACTGACCAGAGAAATGGCCTGGCCCTTTAAGCCTGCTCTCCCTGTTCTTCCTATGCGGTGGATATAATCTTCAGGGACATTGGGCAGATCAAAGTTGATCACCTGAGGAAGTTGGTCAATATCGATGCCTCGTGCTGCAATATCGGTTGCAACCAAAACCCGAATCTCATCGTCTTTGAAGGCCTTTAATGCTTTTGTTCTGGCATTTTGACTCTTGTTGCCGTGAATGGCTGCGGCTTTGATTTTCTTTTTTTCCAAATACTGGGTGAGACGGTTGGCACCATGTTTGGTTCGGCTGAAAACCAGAATTTTTTTCCAGTCGTTTTCCTGAATCAATCGGGCAAGAAGGGCAGATTTCTGTTTCTTATCTACCGGACAGATCCATTGTTTGACGGCCTCTACCGTGGTATTGCGTGGGGTAACGGAAATCTCAACCGGGTTACGGACCAGTTTCTTGGCAAGATTTCGAATTTCCATGGAAAAAGTCGCGGAAAACATCAGCGTTTGCCGTTTTGGAGGCAGGAACGCGAGAATTTTCCGAATATCATGGATAAACCCCATATCCAGCATACGATCAGCTTCATCAAGGACCAGGACTTCAAGTTGCTTGAACCGAACCGCATTCTGGTTGTGAAGATCAATGAGTCGTCCTGGAGTTGCAACTAAGACATCGACTCCTCGACGAAGTTTCATCATCTGGGGATTGATCTTCACCCCACCAAAAACAACAGTGGAGCTGAGGGGAAGGTGTTTTCCATAGGTAACAACACTATCCTGAATCTGTGCTGCAAGCTCACGGGTCGGGGTGAGTATCAATACCCTTGCCTGATTGGGTTTGGCTCTGTTTCCTTTGGAAAGACTTTCAAGAATAGGCAGGGTAAAGCCTGCTGTTTTCCCTGTTCCGGTCTGGGCCGCAGCCATCACATCTTTCCCCTCAAGGACTGCAGGAATAGCCTGTGCCTGGATAGGGGTGGGAGTTGTGTAGCCTTTCTCTTCAATGGCCTGCAGGATGGGAGCAGAGAGGCCAAGAGAATCAAAATGTATTGTTGTATCCATATATTGTATTTTATCCGCCAGCGCGATTTAGTACCTTATAAATTCTTTTCGTGGTTTTTAGAAAAGAATTTGCTGTAGGTACTTATACCGGCCTCATTTACCGTTTACCGGTGTTACTTTGTAGCCACGAGTGACCAGTTCTTGTTCAAGGGTATCACGATGATCGCCCTGAATTTCGATAATTCCGTTCTTTACAGTTCCCCCACAACCACATTTCTGTTTGAGGGTTTTTGCAAGTTTTTTCAGCTCTTTTGAGGCAAGGGGGAGGCCGTTAATCAGTGTTACCCCTTTTCCTTTTCGACCTTTGGTCTGTCGCATTAAACGAATAATACCATCTTGGGGAAGAGAATTACTCTGTTCGTTCTTTGATTCAGCTCGAACTCTTCCTGATTCCGTGGAATATACAAGTTTTGAGTTTTTCATCATGCAGCAAATTTCTCCACAGCTTTTATCGCATCAGCAGCAGAACTGGTTATTCCACCAGTATAGCCTGAACCTTCGCCAATAGGATAGAGGTTTTTGGTATTTATGGATTCAAAGTTATCTGTGCGGCTTATTCGTACCGGAGATGAGGTTCGAGTTTCAGTTGCCAGAAGGAGAGCATGTTCGGAAACAAATAAAGGCACATCTTTTTTCCATTTGTGAAAGGCTGCATGGAGTTCCCTGATGATAAATTCAGGAAAAATATCATGCATATCACTTGGAGACAGACCCATCTGGTAGGAAGTCTGATGTAAGGTATTATATGATTTCTCACCTAAAAAATGCATTAAATTCTGGGCCGGTGCACGCCAGTCTGCTCCTCCTGCCTTAAATGCATTCTGCTCAATGGTCTGTTGAAATGCGATGCCTGCCAGAGGATTGTCAGAATTATAATCACTGTTGTGACAACTGACCACCAGGGCACCATTGGAGTAGGGGAGAGCTCTGTCTGAATAGCTCATACCGTTCAGTACCAGCATGTTCTGTTCCGATGAGGCATTAACAATTTCTCCACCGGGACACATGCAAAATGTGTAGACTCCTCGCCGGATTTTACGGTTGGTATGGTTGATAGAGTATGTGGCAGCACCTAATCGTGGATGATGAAAGTATTTTTTGCCATAGCGCATGAGATTGATAGTTTCCACAGGGTGTTCAATACGGACACCCACAGAAATTGGACGTTGTTCCATGGCGACACCTTTTTCCAGTAACATCGTCAAGGTATCGCGAGATGAATGACCAAGTGCGATAAAAACGGAGGAGGAAAGGTACTCTTTTTCACCATTAACAATAATTCCAGAGGTTTTACAATCTGCCCGAAGAATATCAGTCATCTTTGAGCTGTAGTGGATTTCGCCGCCGTGTTCAAGGATATACAATCTGATGTTTTTCACAATTTTGCATAAAATGTCAGTTCCCAGGTGGGGTTTGCTGATATATTCAATTTCTTTCGGTGCGCCAAATTTGACAAATGTTTTAAGCACCCTGTTAACGATGCTGGTGTTTTTATTGCGTCTGGAAAAGAGTTTGCCGTCAGAGTAGGAGCCAGCTCCTCCCTCACCAAACTGTATGTTTGATTCGGGATTCAGAGTACGTTCGTTAATAAATTTTTCAACATCTGCACTTCGCTCTCGTATCTTCTTTCCTCTTTCAAAGATAATAGGCGTATATCCCCTGTCAATGAGTTCAAGGGCAGCGAACATGCCTGCAGGTCCAAAACCAACAATCAGAGGCTTCTCGGAATGTGAAGGTGGATTGTGAGGACTGCCGGTGTCATTATATTCTTCATATGGCATAAAGTCCCGAGTGTTGCGATAGCCTGATACAACCTGAACAACCAGTGAAATTTTATAATAGAATTGATTCTGATCTTGAATATTCAGTGTTTTACTTAGAATTTTAACAATGGTGAGATCCGCCTGAGCGACTTTCATCTTTAATGAAGCCGTAAGTAAATAGCAGTCGTTGCCATCATTTTCAAAAGGAATTCGCAGGTTGTTGAGTATGAATTTCAAGGAAGACCTGTAAAAGTAAAAAACAATTGAAGGTTTATTTTGTTTCAGAAGTGTTGTTGTACAACAAAAAGGTCAACAATTGCGTTTATCGCATCACTGCCACATATCATTAAAGTAACAGGGAATAGAGACAAAAAAAAGGCTCCAACCAGAA
>JAOZKN010000107.1 GCA_029935315.1 Desulfocapsa sp.
CTAGTATAAATAATATCGTTCCCTGGCCTACTTATATGAGACAAGAAATGAATCCCCTGATAACTTATCTAAAAAAGAATATCACACCAGATGATTTAGTCTATGTTTACGTTAGAGCCATACCAGCTTTTAGGTTCTATACCAGACATGAACCTATACCTTTTGTTAAAGGAACAACTATTAAATCTACAAAGTTACCTAAAGATTTGGAATCGTTGCCACGAGATAAAAAAATTTGGTCTGTGATCTCACATGACTATTCCAAAAATTATAAAGTTATTAAACAAGAATTTGAGTCTCTTAATGCTTCTGTAAGAATCAAGAAGTTTCCGGGTAATTGTCGGCTTTTATTGAGTATTCCTCACAAAAAAAATTCGGCAGAATGAAGTAACCATCATTAACTGATTAGAAGAGGCTATGCTTATGAACCTGAAATTTGATCATATTGCGTTAAGATGTGCAGACACTGAAAAGGTTAAGTCATTTTTTACTGAAATCATTGGACTCAACGTAGGCTATCGTCCGCCGTTTCCATTTCCAGGTTTTTGGTTGTATGCTGAAGAAAAAGCTGTGTTATGAAGAAATAATCACCATAGATTACACCAATAACATTCTCTACAGATACGAAAAACGAAGTGAGAGATGTTCAGGTTTTCCACTTTCAACCAACTCGTCTCCTCAATATTCAACAGAAAATAATGGCTTACAACTAAGTGACTTCAAGTTATTCTCAACGGATAACTCTCAAAGAACACCCCGTCATAATTGTCGATTGAAAAAAATACTGTTTGGTGCTGATTTTGCATTGTTTCAGACAGCTGCACCTCCAACGACTGATGCGTTTGGCCAAATATTCACAGAATCAATGGTAAGTTACTGTGTATCCGTGGACATTGCTGACTTCAACAGTATTTTAGCAATAGCAAAACAGCATAGTGATGTTTTCGAGAACAATCAATTTTTACGACAAATTGACATTATTAGCTTGTTTAAAATACTCCATGGATTCCCTGTTCAAATTATTAAGACAGTGAATAATATCAAAATGACTTTGTTGTTAATTGATAAACCACGACCAACAAGTAATATCGTAATCCCCAAACAATGCCTATAAAAACAACGACAAAAATAGCCGAGCAGTGGTATGATTTCTATCTTTGTATCAAATTGCTCGGTAATTCCGCTTGTTTTCTGTGATACCGAACGTTATGGAGACAAAAGACTCAGAGCCAGTAACTTATAAAACGGTTCAAGCAACAACCAGTAAAGATTTGAGGCTATAGCCACCGCAACTTTTAAAGTTAATTAATCGAATAAAAATAGGATCTATATATGTCTATTCCAGCACTCCTGCTTGGAAGTATACTCGTAGCAATTAGTATTTCCATGGTTATCAAGGCCCGTAAGAAAATGACGGTTCTTAAAGAGTATGAATTTGAAAATCGTTCAGCAGATGGTGCTGTTGAATTTGCAAATATAGATTTATCGCGAGCTCATGCCGCCGATAAAGGGTTGTATACAGTTTTGGGTATTGTTGGATTTTTTGTGGGGGTTTTTGGGGTGGCGCTTTTGGTGGCGGGGTTTAATGCAGGATAATTCGGTTTTAGCAGCCTCCAGAGTCAACCCGTTCCATAAATATCGGAAACATTACTGATGACACAATTATAAATCCAGCAAAGTAAGAATCCCCTGGAATAAAAAAATGTAAAAAAAATCCAACACACCCTATGATTGTATGTATGTTCTCAATGAATTTTACATATCAAAATGTTTGCCCATACAGGACATTGCTAAAATCATAGCACAAGCTTATTAATGGATAATCTGCTATTTTCAGCTCTACAGATTTTTTATTTACGGAGCAGAATATTCACAAAAAACAGAGCGGAGCACGTTTGTATGTTATCAGGAAAAACAGCAGGGATCATCCTTTGCCTTTGCCTTCTCGTGCCATCATTTATTGTGGCAGAAGAACAGGATCCTGTTCTGCAGATTATTGAAAAAGCACTGCAGGAATACAAGGATCAGAACTACAGCAATGCGGCCACTGATCTTGATTATGCAAGCCAACTCATTCGACAGAAAAAAGGCGAGGCCCTGGCAGCATTTCTTCCCGAAGCCATGGCAGGCTGGACGACAGGCGAAGGGACATCTCAGGTTACAGCTGTCTCTCTCTTTGGGGGAGGACTCACAGCAGAGCGTGAGTACACAAAAGATACTGCAAAAATCAATATCACCATCCTCACCGATTCCCCTCTGTTACAGCCCATGATCATGATGTTTTCCAACCCGATTTTTGCCGCATCTGCAGGACAATTTGAACTGATCAATGGCTATAAGGGAATCACCAAGTATCAAAATAATAGTGGTGATGTAAATATAGTTGTAAACAACCGCTTTCTGGTGACCGTGAAAGGACAGCTTATTTCCCGCGAAGAACTTTTGGATTACGCAAAAAACATCGACCTCAAAGGGATCGCCAATCTTCCGTAAAACACAACAAACAAATTCTACAGGGATGGCTTAATCGGTTATTTCTGCTGGAAACCACCTCTGCCGGTTTGACGAACTGGCCTTCTTCCACCGGCAGGGGTTCTTTATAACCTCCAAACTCACTTGATAATTATGGCTGACAAAAACGAAAAAATCGCTGAGGAGATCATCCTCAAAGTATCCAAAGAAATTGCTGTTAAATTTATCGAAGTAGGTCGGCTCACCCCCGCCACTTTTGAGTCCACATTTAAAAAGATTTATGCCACCGTAAAACAGACCGTGGGCGACAAATAATGGATCTTGCCAAAGAGTTAAATTTCGCCCCCAAAGATATTCAGCATATTCATATCATGGGAGTTTGCGGTACGGGCATGGCAGCGCTGGCTGGCATGCTGAAGCGTTCAGGGTACGAAATCAGCGGATCCGACAAGGCGGTGTATCCTCCCATGTCACTCTTTCTTGAAGAGATGCAAATTGCAGTGCACGATGGCTATGGCGCACAGAACCTCGAGCCCAGGCCTGATCTTGTTATCGTTGGCAACGTAATCACCCGTAAAAACCCTGAAGCAATCGCTCTCTCAAAGACCAGTATTCCCTACCTCTCATTTCCACAGGCCCTCGCCCATTTTTTCATTAAGGAAAGAACCTCCCTTGTGGTCACAGGAACCCATGGCAAAACCACCACCTCATCCCTTCTTGCTTCCTGCCTCAACCGGGCAGAGCTTGACCCTACATTTATGATTGGTGGAATTGTACGAGAATTTGAGGCAAACTTTCGCCTTGGCAAGGGTGCCCATTTTGTTTCTGAAGGAGATGAATACGACACGGCATTTTTTGACAAAGAGTCAAAGTTTCTCCATTATCGTCCGGATATTGCCATAATCACCTCCGTGGAATTTGATCACGCCGATATCTTTGCTGATCTTGATGCCATCAAACGCTCATTTAAGAAATTTGTCTCACTCCTCCCTGAAGATGGTCTGATTATCGCCCATCTTGATGATCCCAATGTCGTGGAAGTTGTAAAAGATGCACCCTGCGAAGTGCAAGGCTACGGACAGAGCAGCAAGCTCGAATGGGTACTGAAAAACGTGCAGGCCAGTGGTGGCATGACCAGCTTCACGGCAATGCACGAGGGAAAGAAATGGGCCGAGCTCACTGTCCGACTCCCCGGCCGGCACAACTGTTTAAATGCACTTGCTGTGGCAGCAGTTATGCATCGCATAGGTGTTACGCCGGATGTTATCGGCAAAGGGCTTTCTCTCTTTGGCGGCATTAAACGACGACAGGAAGTCCGGGGTATAGTCAATGGGGTCACAGTTATTGACGATTTTGCCCACCACCCAACCGCTGTCAAAGAAACTGTCCAAGCCTTAAAAAATGCCTACGCAGAACAACGTCTTATCACCGTGTTTGAACCACGGACCAACTCATCGAGACGAGCCATCTTCCAGCAGGATTATATCCCCTGCTTTGACGCATCGGATCTTACCTTTATCAGGGAGCCGTTACCCCTTGATACTGTGCCTGCAGAAGACCTGTTTTCTGCAAGCAGGCTGGCTGGCGACATTAACAAACGAGGCAGACACGCCGTTTCCTGCCCGGATACTGACACCATACTGGCTAAACTCCAGCAGATCCTCAAACCACAGGATGTGGTTGCAATACTTTCCAACGGCGCTTTTGATGATATTCATAACAGACTTCTCAAACAACTTAAGGGTAGTTTGGAAAATTAGCATTCCCGTTCAAGATCGAAATATCTACAGGGTTTTAGCACAGGTATACAACTGATATTCCGACAATAAAAATCTACAAATGGTGAAGAGATCGGGCAGCTAAACGAACCTGCGAGACTCCGTAAAGCAATTTTACAAGGTAGCCTGAAGACAGTCAAAGCTGCTTGACCATTTCAGTATTATAGCGTAGTATTGAGCGCTCATTCATTTACAGATCAAATCTACCCTCGCCGTACCGGTGACTACATAGATTCGACAGTTTTACTTATTTTATTATTTCAAGAGGATTCCATCATGAAACTCGCTGTCCTTAAAGAGATCGAAGAGGGCGAAAACAGGGTTGCTATTATCCCGGATTCCGTCAAACGGCTGAGCAAAAATGGCTTTGACGTTCTGATCGAAACAGGTGCAGGCCTGTCGTCTGGACACAGCGACCAGGATTACACGGATAAAGGTGCTACCATTGTTGGTTCTGCTGCAGATGCCATCGCCCAGGGCGACTGCATTGTTAAGGTTAAGCCACCAACCATGGAAGAAGCCGATGCATTAAAAGACGGTTCTTTTTTCATCTCCATTATCCAGTCAACCCTGCGTCACGATCTTGTCAAAAAATTCCAGGAAAAGAAAATCACTGCCTTTGGCCTTGATATCATTCCACGCACAACACTTGCCCAGTCCATGGATGTCCTTTCTTCCATGAGTACTATTTCAGGTTATAAATCAGTGTTGCTGGCTGCAGATCATCTCAATAAATTTTTCCCCATGCTGATGACTGCCGCGGGAACTGTTGCTCCTGCTAAAGTTCTGGTTCTTGGCGCTGGAGTTGCCGGCCTTATGGCCTGTGCCACTGCCAAACGTCTTGGCGGCGTGGTTGAGGCATTTGATGTTCGCCCGGAAGTAAAAGAGCAGGTCAACTCAGTTGGTGCCAAGTTTGTTGAAGTGCCCATGGAAGAAGATGGTTCTGGCGGCGGTGGCTATGCCAAAGAGATGTCTGATGAATATAAGAAAAAACAGGGCGAGTTGATTTCCAAACATATCGCCAAATCAGACGTTGTTATTCCAACCGCTCTGATCCCCGGCAGACAAGCTCCCATACTTATTACTGAGGAGCAGGTTAAATCCATGAAACCCGGATCTGTCATTGTGGATCTGGCGGCTGAGATGGGCGGTAACTGCGCCGTTACCACTGTTGGTGAAACCACTGTGGAGCACGACGTTATCATCATTGGCAACGACAACCTGCCTTCCACCATGTCGTTTCACGCATCTCAGATGTTTTCCAAAAATATAGAGAAATTTCTCTTCCATCTCAGCGATGAGAATGGCTTTACCATGAATATGGAAGATGAAATTACCAGCGGATCACTGGTCACCAAAGATGGCGAGGTCATTCACGAATTGACCAAAACCCTCATGGCCGGTTAAAGAAAGGAGAAATAGAATGGACACAGGAACAATTATAATCGGCTTGACCATTTTTGTACTGGCCTGCTTTGCAGGAGCCGAGCTTATCTCAAAGGTACCACAAACTCTGCATACACCGCTGATGTCTGGATCTAATGCCATTTCCGGTATTGCTATCCTTGGCGCATTGCTTGCCACAGGACGACCGGAAGCCATTGATGCTGAATCCATGCTCGGCTTTTTCGCCGTTATTTTTGCCACCATTAACGTGGTCGGTGGTTATATGGTAACTGATCGTATGCTGCAGATGTTTAAGAAGAAAAAACGTAAAAAGAAAGAATAGGCAGCATTACAAAAGGTAATTATTCAAAAAAGGTTCAAAGAGAGAGTTAAGTCATGTCTACTGTCAATATTATCGATTTTGTCTATCTGATATCAGCGATGCTGTTTATGCTCGGTATCAAAAATCTGAGTTCTCCGGCCACAGCCAAACTCGGAAATAAAATGTCTATGTGCGGTATGGGAGTTGCGATCCTCGCCACCCTCGCCTCTCCGGATATGTTTGGTTACACCATGATTATTATCGCCATTGCCATAGGTGCTGCCATTGGTGGCTACGCCGCGGTAAAGGTTGAAATGACCTCAGTGCCGGAAATGGTCGCCCTGTTTAACGGTTGTGGTGGTGCAGCCTCAGCACTGGTTGCCATGGCTGAATACAATGGTACAGCACCGGATGCATTTGCCGGCTTCACCATTATCACCCTGCTTCTGTCCATTATCATCGGTTCGCTTACATTTACCGGTTCCATCATTGCCTACACAAAGCTACAGGGTATAATTTCCACCCGCCCCATTACTTACACTGGTCAACAGATCGTCAATGCAGGAATCCTGCTTGCCACTGTGGTGCTTGCCTATATGGTTTTCCAGAACCCTGCTAATGGACTTGCATTCTATGCAATCATCCTGCTTGCCCTTGGACTTGGTGTACTGTCTGTTATCCCCATTGGTGGAGCTGACATGCCGGTTATCGTCTCCCTCCTGAACTCTTATTCAGGACTTGCGGTGTCCATGACAGGATTTGCCCTGAACAACAATGCACTTATTATTGTTGGTTCTCTGGTTGGTGCTTCCGGTCTCTTCCTCACCAAGATCATGTGCGATGCCATGAACCGCTCCCTTGCCAACGTCCTCTTCGGCGCATTTGGTGCCGTTGATGAAACTGCTGCTGATACAGGTGAAGGCCCCACGGGTTCCATGAAGGGCTTTGAGGTTGAAGATGTCGCCATTGCCATTGAAAATGCGGAGTCTGTTATTATTGTTCCCGGTTACGGAATGGCAGCTGCCCAGGCGCAGCATGTTACCCGTGAGCTTGGCGATTTTCTTATTGAAGAAGGTATTGATGTCCGCTATGCCATTCATTCAGTTGCCGGTCGTATGCCGGGTCATATGAATGTTCTCCTCGCTGAAGCCGATGTTTCTTATGATCTGCTCTATGCCATGGAAGATATCAATGATGACTTTTCCACCACCGATGTGGCCATCGTTATTGGTGCCAATGACGTTGTGAATCCTGCAGCGAAAACCAACCCCAGCAGTCCAATTTACGGTATGCCGGTGCTTGATGTTGAACTGGCCAGGACTGTTGTTGTCCTCAAACGTTCCATGAACGTTGGTTTTGCAGGCATTGAAAACGAATTGTTCTTTAAAGACAATACCATGATGCTCTTTGGTGATGCTAAAGATTCTATCCAGAAGCTGTTTACAGAGCTGAAGGGATAACAGCACAAAGGAATTTAAGTCATGATAATGGCGGATTGAGCGAGTTCTCAATCCGCCATTTTGCATTTCATGCCTGCCATATTTTGAAAAAACGTATCCGTCAGCTCCTGAATTCCTACCAACTTATTGGTTCTGATGCCCCTGTCATCATAGCTGTTTCCGGCGGTTCAGATTCGGTCGCCCTCCTCCATCTTCTCTCCTCTTTCTTTCCCCGGATTACACGCATTGCCGTATATATCGACCATGGCTTGCGGCCAAAGGAGACTCCGGCAGAGAAGAAGCTTGTCAGTGAGCTGGCAGCAGAATGTTCTGCAGACTTTGTCTCTGTACGGGTGAATGTTCTCTTGGAGCAGGAGAAAAGCCACTCATCCCTTGAAGAAGCAGCGCGTAATCTTCGCTACGACGCCCTTGAAACAATCCGAAGCCAATACAAGGGTCAATGTATAGCCGTTGGTCACACAGCTGATGACCAGGCAGAAGAGGTACTCTTACGCTTAATTCGTGGAAGTGGCTCTGCAGGTCTTGGTGGCATGGCAATCCGGAATAAATATATTATCCGTCCTCTCCTTCAGGAATCGAAAGAAAATCTGCGCAACTATTTAAAAGAAAACAATATTGCTTTTTGTGAAGACAGTTCCAATACAGACACTCGTTTTTTGCGTAATAAAATTCGCCATCATCTCCTGCCCATACTCGAGCAGGAGTATAATAAATCCATGCGTCACAGCCTGCAGCAAACTGCATCGATTTTACATGAAGAGGATGATCTGCTGGCAAAAATAACAGATACGGTTTACCAGAGCGTTATCAGCCGAAATGCCCGGCAACTGGTTCTTGAGATACCAGCTCTCTGCAAAGAACATGTCGCCATTCAACGAAGGGTCTTTGAAAAGATTTGCTGGCAGATGGCTGCACGCCCATCGTTCAAACATATTGACAGCTTACAGAAGCTTCTCCATGGAGCAATAAATGCTGAGACCCATCTTGCAAAGGGTTTGCGAGCCATCAAACAACAGAACACTATCATCTTTCACCATCCCTCCAAAGCTCAGGGATACCGTGGCTCTGCCATACCCGACAAAACTTTCCCAGCACTTGAAATTAATTCACCGGGAAGTTATGCAGTCCCTGAACTGGGATATAAACTGCTGGTGAAAACATGTCCATGCTCTTGTATACAAGCAGACCTGAAACAGAACGACACCCTGCTACTGGACGCAAGGAGTCTCAATTTCCCCCTTACACTACGTAGCCATAAAAGGGGTGAAACATTCCACCCGCTAGGGGCTCCAGGAACAAAGAAGATCGCCCGCTTTCTCACTAATCAAAAAATTCCGGCCCTGGAAAAATCCCATTATCCTGTCATTCTCTCAGGAAATAAAATAATCGCAATTGCAGGACTACGCATCGACAACCATTTCCGTATACAAGATAACAGTAGAGAATGTTTACAGCTTCAGTGGCGTCGCACAGATGATTCGAATTCACTGTTACAATCTATCTAAACTATTGATTTGCTCCCTTTTCGTGATGATGGTACTAACAAGCAACTTTTAACCATTCTCGGATACAGGAAAAATGCAGAATCAGACTACCGACAGTAAAAAAGACATCGCTCCTTTACAGAATGTATCCGCAGCACCAGGCTCAGACACCTGCCTTATCGCCTGCCCTATTTTTGAAAAAGAACTGGAAAGCGTGCTGGCAGAACTGAACCTCAGCCCCGCCATCAGTTATATGCATTACACCATCCATACAAATCCACAGATAATGGAAGAGCAATTACAGGAAAAAGTTGCAAACGTACGGGACAACAGCCAAAACATTCGATTCCTGGTGGGAAAACACTGCAAAGGAAAACGTGATATGGCAGAAGTTGTTGAAAGCTGTAAGGGAAAGATTCCCCAGGCAAGAAACTGCATCGATATGATTATTGGCAGCGAACTCACCAGAGACCTGCAGAAAAACAGAACATCCCTTATGACCCCGGCCTGGGTTCGAATGATAAATCAATCAATCGCCGACGGCCAATGGTCCGTCTCTGATGCACGGTTGAACCTTGGCTGGTATAATAAAATTCTGATTCTGGATACCGGAGTGGATCCATTAAGCGACGAGCAGATTATGGAATTCTTCGATCTGACTCAGGTTGAAATTGACATTCTGCCCGTTGATCTGAAACACTTCAAAGCATTACTGCAGGATCTTCTCCAGTAA
>JAOZKN010000108.1:0-2064 GCA_029935315.1 Desulfocapsa sp.
TCAAACGTCTTCTTGATATTGTGTTGTCTCTGCTGCTCTTGATTGGCTTGTCTCCCCTGTTTCTCATTATTGCAATCATCATTAAATGCAGTTCGTCCGGACCTGTATTCTTTGCCCAGGAGCGCTTAGGCCTGAATAAACGCAGGTTTAATATGGTTAAGTTCCGGACAATGGTCTCAAATGCGGAAGCTCTGCAGGAGGATCTCGAACATCTTAACGAGGCGGAAGGACCAGTGTTTAAGATTAAAAATGATCCCCGTATAACTCGTGAAGGACGTTTTTTACGGATGACAAGTCTTGATGAGTTTCCGCAATTAGTCAATGTGCTTACGGGGGATATGAGTCTGGTGGGGCCAAGACCTCTGCCCGTCAGAGATTATCTCTTTTTTGATCAGCGCTGGTTTAACAGGCGTTTCAGTGTGCGCCCCGGAATGACCTGTCTGTGGCAGATTGACGGGAGAAGTGATATCCCTTTTGAGCAATGGATACAGCTTGATTTACGTTATATTGACACCTGGTCGCTGCTCCTTGATTTCCAGATATTGGCAGGCACCATTCCGGCGGTACTGAGATGCAAAGGGGCGTCGTGAAGGTTTTTTTGCTGACTGTTTTTTTTCTCTGTTGCTCCCTGTCCCCCACTGCGGTGCAGGCCAGGCTGCCGGATAATGGCTACCGTAAAACCGTCGAGGACTTTTCTGTTGCAGTGTGTGGGGATGAAGAACTCATCCACCATGGCAAAAGTCTTATTCGAGGGCTTGATTATACCCATAAACGCGCCTTGCGTGCCTTGGTGCTATTGGAAACAGTTTGTGCCGAGGAACTTGTTGCAGCCGTGTCCAGACTGTATAAAACTCCCATTCGTTTTGATGATCTGTTGCTCTTTGAACAGTTTGTACTGCTTGATGATGCCAATATCGATCTGGCCTGGCAGTTCCTTGAAAAACTCGGAAAACTTGATTTCAGTAAAAGGCGGGTTCTGATACCCTTTACTGATATTTATGTTCTTTCCGCTCCCCAGTTACTGGCCTATGTGGATCAGGTGCAGGCCATGGCAGGGCCGGCGGCCTGGGCCTTTAAAGCATTCCTGGCACTCCCCGTGCAAAGTGTTGCTGCCATTGATGGGGCCATGCAGAGCCTGGTCAGGATGAATAACAAACAGCAATGGGCAGCAGAAGAGTGTTGTAAGCTCAAGGGGATAACAGCCCCTCAGGCCCTTGAACTCCTGTCTTTGCTTTCCACTCTGTCCAGAACCGATTCCTGGAATGCCAGGGGACTGTTTAAACAGGAGCTGACTCCGGAGCAGGCACACTCCTGGCTGCAATACTATTTCGCTGAAGATCAGGAGCAGAAGGAGTGGCTCTTTTTTGGCAGAACTCCTGAGGAGAAGGCCGTTCTCCTGAAAGGCCTGGCAGAGGCCTCCGATTATATGACCTGGAAAATAAATGATCTGCATTCGGTGACCAATGATCGTGGTCAGGAGATCTCCTCGGCAACGCTCAATGGCGCTTCCCGTGGATTTCTGGAAAAACTCTGGAAACGACTGGATTCGAAAGTACGGCAAAAATATGCCGGCTCTTTTTATAAAGGGCTTGAGCACGGGAAGAAGAGTGCAGCCATCAGGGTACTGCGCAGTGCCACCGGCAAAGCCCGGGTGCAGGCGGGCCTGGATGTTACCACCATGCATATCTATATTCTCCTCTCCAAAGGCAGTGAACTCTACGACTCCTCTTTTCGGGATATTCTGGTGCCGATCTTAAGTGACCGCATTGAAAAACGTTTCCAGGGAAACCTCCTGCGTTTTTTACTGGAAGTTGATCCGGAAAATAATCATGTCTCTGATTTTATTATCAGCCTTGCCCAGCGCGGTAAACTCGCTGTCTTTTTCCCTGAAGATGCTGTGGAACAGGAGCGGGTGCTGGATCTGGTAACCCAGTCAGCTTTTCAGGATGAGTATAGTCTGATTCTCTTTTCCGCAACCTTTATGAAGTTGCTGGAAACAATAGAGCCAAAGACCAGAACCTATCTTATTGATCAGATGCTTTCTGCCATTCGTGACCAGAATAC
>JAOZKN010000108.1:2164-9616 GCA_029935315.1 Desulfocapsa sp.
CATTCAGTCTTTGTGTTTCAGGGGGAAATGGTACAGCAGGAACTTTTGCAGCAGTTTTTGCAAGGGGATCATGAGATGTTTGCCCAGCGTGGTCACAGTTACTGGCGTTCCGAACAACTGATAACTCCCATCGCAGAGCTGGTAAAAAAAGGCATGGTAACGGAAGAGGATCTTGGCCGAAAGCAACGTTTTATGAGTCTTGGTTCCTGTGGTGGCATCAGGGCCTATTCCGAGCTTGCTGCTCTGTTTAATAATAAGGTCGATATTCTGGCAACCGTTGGCACGGGAAAGGCGGTGGTCAATAATCCTTACAATCAATTTCTGTTTGAGGCCGTTGCAGCCTCTGATACACTGTTAAGCTGGGATGATGTAGCTGATAAATCTGCGAAAATCTTTTCCCGGGGACTGGGAGAAGATTATCTGCAGCCGGGATCATTGCCGGCCATTCTCCATAAAATCATGGACGAAAAGACAGGGGACAATGGCACTGATTAAACGAAATGAGCTGCCTGCGCTGTTGCAGGATAAGGACTCTGAAAAAGAGGGGGGTGCTGCAGCAATTTACCTCTTTTTCGGAGAACGCTATCTCTGCCGTGAAGCTGCTGATGTGCTGCAAAAACATCTTCTGGCAGGGGAAAGCTCCGGCGGGTCGGTAAACAGTATAGATGGTGACCGTGAAGATGCCGGCAGAACCCTTGGCCAGTTGCTGAATTTCAGTCTGCTTCCCGGGCGACAGATTTTTCGGGTGACGGATTCCAGGTTATTTCATTCAAAAAATGTGGCTCAGGGCCTCTGGCGACGAATTGAACAGGCCCATGATGCCGGGAAAGAGCGTTCCTGCCGCAGACAATTGCTTGCCTTTGTTGCCCTTGGCGGTTTGACCGGTGATGAGACCCTTGCTGATATGAGTGGAGCCCAATGGAAGACAATTTTTGCCTTTGCTAAACCGGGTGCTGTACTCTCCTGGGCCGATGAACTGCTGGTCACAGCCAGCAGAAAGAAGGGAAAAACAGGTGGGGGCGATATGGCCTCCCGCTATGTGGATGCCTTCGGCAAAGGTATTCCTCCTGCCAATATTCTGATTCTTACTGCCGAGTCGGTGGACAAACGTAAACAGCTTTTCAAGTATATAAAAGAAAACGGGATGGTTGTTGATTGTTCCGTTGATCCGGGTGCCAGCTCGGGGGCGCAGAAGGGGCAGCAGGACGTTTTGCGAGAGATGGTGGCTAAAAGTCTTTCCTCCTTTCAGAAAAAAATGCAGCCGGATGCCCTGAAGTTGTTGTTTGAACGGGTTGGTTTTCATCCTGTGGCAGTACTTATGGAAACAGAAAAGCTGGCCCTGTTTGCTGGAGATCGTGATCTGATTACCGTGGCAGATGTGGAGTCCATGGTTGGCAGAACCCGGGAAGATGCCCTCTTTGAACTCACCGATGCCTTTGGCAAACGACAGGGGGCAAGAACGCTGCTGCTTCTCAATCGCTTACTGGACAATGGTATGCATGCTCTGGCCATTCTTGCCACCATGCGGAATTATCTCCGCAAGATGTTGATTTTCAGATCACTGCAGTTACAGCCTGCTCCGGTCTGGCACTCTGGCATGAATGCGGGGACGTTTCAGAAGGAGTACCTGCCCGCCCTGAAAGAACAGGGCGAATGGAAAGAAATGCTGCAAGGACACCCCTATGCTCTTTTTATGTCTTTTACTAAGGCACAGGAGTTTTCCTGCCCGGTATTGAAGAACTGGCTGGGACTTCTTTTGCAGGCAGAATTTCGAATGAAAGGTTCTCCATTGGCACATGGGCTTGTTCTGGAAGAGCTTTTTATGACCTTGCTCAAAGAAAAACGCAAGACTGTTTGAAGCAGTAGCCTGAAACAGTGAAAAATGGTATTTTGGGGAGTCATTGCTGGTTCTCTAGAGTACGGATTTATGTGTTACTTTCTTCGCTTTTACAGCAAAATTCTTGATTTTCAAACATTTTAACATCTGATTTTTATCATGCGAGCTTCTCGCAAAGATTGATAAAAATCAGATGTTAAAATGTTAAGAAAATGCTACGAAGTCTGCTGGATGACGCTCCAGAAAGCAACACATAAATCCTCTTGCCCAACCTAAGTAGGACTATGCTGTAAAAAATGTTCAAATATCCCGGTACCAAAATGTTTACAATTTCTTATCCGGATACTTCCAAGAGAACAGGATATGAGTGAAAAAAAAGGATCAACCGCAACAAAAGAGCGCAGTAAAGTCAGGGAACCATCTCTTTACAAAGTGCTTCTCCACAATGATGACTACACATCCATGGAATTCGTGGTTATGGTACTGGAAAAGGTGTTTTACAAGAACGTCTCCGAGGCCACCAGAATTATGATGCATGTCCATCAGGATGGTGTCGGGGTTGCCGGAATATATACCCATGAAATTTGTGAAACAAAGGTTGTTATTGTCCACGATCTTGCACGGCAGAATGAATACCCTCTACGCTGTTCAGTAGAGCCAGTATAGATAATTCTCTAAGAAAAACGTCAGGAGTTGCGTCTGCGGGCGCAAATATAAGTATGATAAGTAAAGCATTGGAAACAGCCCTGGTTTTGGCCATACGCGAAGCAAAAGAGCACCGGCATGAGTATGTTACCGTTGAGCATATGCTCTACGGTCTCCTCCATGACGAACTTGCTGATTATATTATCCGTGAATGCGGAGGTTCTCCCGATAATCTGAAAACCCGGCTGGAGGATTTCTTTGCCGGTGAGTTGCCTGTGCACACGGTACCTGAAGCCCGGGAACCTGCCCAGACTGTAGCTTTTAACCGGGTCTTGCAGCGGGCTGTGGCCCATGTACAGAGTTGTGGGAAGAAGGAAGTCGACTCCAGTGATGTGCTTGTTTCCATTTTTTCCGAGGCGCAGTCCCATGCCGTTTTTTTTCTTGGTTCCGAAGGGTTGGGCAGGATGTCTGTTGTGGAGTTTGTTGCCCACGGCCTGCCCGAAAATCTGCAGAAGGAGCCCCTGGCCAGGATGCCTGATCAGGCCGGGGGAGAACAGGCAAAGAAGGTGAAAAAAGATGAAAAAATTCTGCAGGAATTCACGGTAAATTATGCCAGATATGCAGAGGATGGCAAACTTGATCCGCTGATTGGCCGGAAAACGGAAGTCAACCGTATGATGCAGGTCCTGTGTCGCCGGAAAAAGAATAATCCCCTCCTTGTCGGAGAACCCGGGGTGGGGAAAACTGCCATTGCCGAAGGGCTGGCCCTGCTGATCCATGCCGATGCAGAGGCAAGGGAAGCTGGCAAAAAAGCCCTTGTCCCTGATTTGCTGCAGGATGTGGAGATTTACCTCCTTGATATGGGAAATATGGTAGCCGGCACCAAATACCGGGGTGATTTTGAGAAACGGATAAAAGGTGTGATTTCAGCAGTGGAACGCAAAGACAAGGCCATTCTGTTTATTGATGAAATTCATACCATTGTGGGCGCCGGAGCCACCAGCGGCGGTTCCATGGATGCCTCCAATCTTTTAAAACCGGCCCTGCAGGCGGGAAGCCTGCGTTGTATAGGTTCCACAACCTATGAAGAATATAAAAATCAGATAGAAAAGGATCGTGCCCTTTCCCGCAGGTTTCAGAAGATTGATATTGAGGAGCCGAATGTTGCAGATACCAGACGTATTCTGGCCGGTCTGCAGTCCCGTTACGAGGAACATCATCAGATACGGTACTCCAGACCCGCATTAAAGGCCACGGCAGAACTGGCTGACAGGTATATCAATGACAGGTTTCTGCCGGATAAGGCCATTGACGTGATGGATGAGGTGGGATCGGCCTTTCGCATGGCCGGGAAGATTGGCAAGGTTGTAAAGGTGCGGGACGTGGAAAAGATTGTCTCCCGTATGGCTCGCGTGCCTGCCAAAAGTGGCAGCAGCAGCGAGATATCCTCTTTGCAGGAACTTGGCCCTGCCATGAAGAATGTGATTTTTGGTCAGGATGAGGCCATTGACGCTGTGGTGTCAGCGGTGAAACGTTCACGTGCCGGTCTTGGAAACCCCGACAGTCCAACGGGAAGTTTTCTTTTTGCCGGCCCCAC
Organism: Desulfocapsa sp.; assembly: GCA_029935315.1. Classification (GTDB taxonomy): domain Bacteria; phylum Desulfobacterota; class Desulfobulbia; order Desulfobulbales; family Desulfocapsaceae; genus Desulfocapsa. Next base: position 6,244 of record JAOZKN010000108.1, read on the forward strand.
AGGCGTTGGCAAGACCGAAGTGTCAAGACAGCTTGCTGCTCAGCTCTCTGTTCACTTTGAGCGTTTTGATATGAGTGAGTATATGGAGAAACATGCCGTGGCAAGACTTATCGGAGCACCTCCTGGGTATGTGGGATTTGATCAGGGCGGATTGCTCACCGAAGCCATTCGCAAGCATCCCTATTCCGTATTGCTTTTTGATGAGATTGAGAAAGCACACCCGGATATTTTTTCCATCCTGCTGCAGGTGATGGATCATTCCACCCTCACCGATAACTCGGGAAGAAAAGCGGATTTCAGGAACGTTATTATTATAATGACCACCAATGCCGGAGCACGGGAGATGGCTTCCCAGCCCATCGGATTTGTGGCCGAGACAAAGGGCAGAGAACAGAAGGCATTGAAAAATCTTTTTTCCCCCGAATTTCGTAACCGGCTGGATGCAAGTATTTCTTTTGCCAGCCTTGATCCCGAGTCTGTGGAGAAGGTTGTGGACAAGCTGGTGGCCGAACTTGATCTGCAGCTTGCCGAGCGCAAGGTTGTTATTCGGTTGTCAAAAGGGGCCAAATCCTGGCTGGCAAAGAAAGGCTATGATCCTGCTTATGGCGCACGACCGCTCCGGCGCCTGATCCTGAAAGAAATCGGGGACACCCTCACCGACGAGATTCTCTTTGGCGAACTTGTGTCCGGGGGCAAGGTGAACGTGGGTGTGCGCAAAGACAAGTTGAGTTTCAGTTATAAACACGACGCTTAAAGATTGATAAACTCGTGAAAAGGTCAAATGTAGATGGCTAAGTAAAAAACTTCATATTCGAGGCGCGAATATTTTCAATTATTTCGGCGTACTAGGGTACGTCGTAATCATTGTAAATGTGAAGCAACGAAGAAGATGAAGAATTTTCACCCAAACTACCGGGTATAAATACGACGCCATCAAAGATTATGTTTTCTGAAATGATAGATGAACTGAAGCAGGGCGTTCTACCTGATTCTGCTCTTTTGCGGGGCAGGTGTCGTGCTGCCCTTGCCAAAAAGCTGGCCATTGTCAGCCAGCCGCCAACGTACTGGATCGTGGATTCCAAACGAAATCCTGATACTGAGCACTTGCTCTGGGCAGTTCTTTTGCTGCAGGATCCGGATTTTCTGGATATTGTTATCGGCATTATTCTTATGGAACAGGCAGAGTCAGGGGGCTTAAGTGCTGAAGCATTTATGGAGCAGAGTGTTGCCCGTTTACTGGCACTGGCACCCTATAAATCTTTTGCTGATCAGTTGAAGCATCAACTGGCGATATAGCTGGAATGGAAACCCTTGGGCTTGCCCTCCTCCTTGCCACCGGCCTCCTGGTGGCGAAAATATGTCAGCGTTGTCGCCTGCCATCGGTCACCGGCTATATTCTGGCGGGTGTTCTTCTTGGACCCAGTGGCTTTAATCTTATTAACAGCCATTCCGGCGGTTCCAACCTTGATCACTTTACCAATATTGCCCTTGTCCTTATCTCCTTTGGTATCGGTGAGCATGTCGAGCTGAAGAAGTTAGGTAAATATATAAAGACTGTTGCCGTAATCTCCATATGTGAGGCCATCGGAGCCTTTGTTTTTGTCTTTGGGGCTGTTTTTGCCAGCATTCATTTTGCAGGTATCAGCGTTGAGGGGTGGCAGCTGCAGAACTACATCGCCCTCTCTCTGCTTCTCGCTGCCGTGGGTCTTGCCACGGCCCCTGCCGCCACCCTGCTGGTCGTGCGTGAGATGAAGGCTTCGGGTCCTTTTACTGCCAGTCTGCTGGCCATTGTGGCCATTGATAATGGTCTGGCTATCATGATCTTTGGCTTTGTCATTGCTTTTGTCCAGCAGACAAGCGGGCATGCGGGGGACGCTTTTTATCTGATTTTTCTCAATGGATTTATCAGTATCGGCCAGTCCCTGTTGTTGGGGATTGTAACCGGATTTATTCTTGATCTGGTCCTGCGTAAGCTGACCAGCGTAGAAGAGAGGATGACCGGCGGCCTTGCGCTGCTACTTCTCTGCAGTGAACTGGCAACATTTCTCGGTCTCTCCTCCCTGCTTGCCGGTATGGCTGCCGGCTTTGTCCTGGTAAACAGGGCAGAGCGGGATGTCAGGCTTTTCCGGGCGTTGAATAATTTTGAACCGCCCATCTATGTCCTGTTTTTCACCCTGGCAGGAACGCATCTTGATATTAAGACTCTGGGAGCCGCAGGAATCCTAGGGCTTATTTACTTTTTAGCAAGAATCAGCGGCAAGATCACAGGTGTGGCTCTGGGGGCAAGGATTGTTGGAGCACCTAAAATCATGGGCCGCTACCTTGGCCTTGGTCTTGTCCCCCAGGCAGGTGTTGCCATCGGTCTTATTTTTCTTGTGGCAGCTGATCCTGCTCTTGGCGAATATTCTGCCATGATAACGCCGGTTGTTCTGGCGGGAGTATTTCTTTCGGAACTCCTGGGGCCCGTGACAGCAGGATTTGCTATTCAACAGGCGGGAGAGGCACATACTCTGATTGAAGAAAAAGAAGATGGGAAACATCTTCTCTCCCCTGAAGGTGTTGACATAACACCCTGGACATGGAAGAAACTGAGCCCTCAGATTCCTTCCAACGGGGTGGTTGCATTTGGCGGGGCGCATTATGCCACGGCTGCGGGGCTTGCCCGGTTTGCCACTATTTTTGCCCATCATTTACGCTGTCTGCCAATGGCCATACGTGTTGTGGAGCCAAACAGAGATAATCCATCTGATCTGTTTCACAGGGAACTGACAGAAGTCACCAGCATGGGATATCCGCTGGTGACGGAAATCGTTCCCGATGAATCCATCGCCTCCGGTATTGTGGCTGCAGTAGAGTATAATGATGCAAAGATGGTGGTACTTGGTTCGCCCCTGTCTGGGACGGCCGATGATTATAAAAGCATGCTGGAAAGTGTTGCCAGCCACGTTTCCTGTCCCGTGGTTTTGGTCCGTTTTCTGGGCCAGCTGCATACGGAACGTATTCTGATTCCTGTGGCCAGCCTGGACGATCTAAAAGAAGTGTATCCAGTGCTTGTCGCTCTCTACGGGATTGGAGAACATCAGCTGAGGTTGTTGTATCTTTTTTCTTCAGGAGAGGCGGAGAGTATTTTAACTGCCAAGGAAGAGAAGTTGCGCGCCTGGCTGGAGAAACAGAGTGAAAATGTAGATATTGCCGTAACGGTGCTTGCCACCGATGCCAGGGTGGAAGCCATCGAGGAAGAATCTGCAGAGGCAGATCTCGTGGTGATGGGAGCCACCAGGGAAAATGTCATTAAAAAGTTCTTCTTTGGTTCCCTTGCCGATACGGTGGTCAAAAAAGTGAAAAAAAATATGCTGATTGTTTATATGCCGGA
>JAOZKN010000109.1:0-1439 GCA_029935315.1 Desulfocapsa sp.
TTTGGGAAGGATATTGTCTATCACAAAACCTTCCCATGATGCGGATATAGAAACCAAGAGCTGGGATGTCCCGTTCCATAAAAGTCCGAATGAAATCAAGGCGCCAATCAAAACTATCGGCGTCGTTGATGGAAAGTGTACTTGCCGGAAATCCTCCCCTTAACCAGATATCCTGCCAGGTCGTAATAGATTGCACCTCATCAAGCAAGAAAGGGCTAAGATCAAGATACGAAATCCGCCCGGCCAATGATTCCGTTGATAATAACCTGCTTGGTACCATTATGCCAACTCGGAGAGGATGCTGGGCTAGATCAAAGTAGTCGTTCAGGTGAGGGAATAAACTTTTTTGGACACGACCCATGAACCATGATATCTTGTCGTTGAGCTTTATTGGTATTCTCGTTGATTTTGTTTTTGGTGGTACAAAACAACACCATAGAATGCTGTGAATCTCAATTGTTTCAAGTTGTTATGTTGTGGTCTTGTTCTTTTTGTTTTGCAAGAGGCCCGTGTATAATAGCTTTTCAGAGATTTGCTGCGTTTTTTATGGGATTAATCTCCATGGAGTCACAGCTGTGATTCCATGTAATTTGAACTCAGGAAATACACTCTTCCTGTTGTTGTGTGGCAGTGAAGATGCTAATGTTAAGAAGTTAACGGAGGAAGCGAATGATGAAGAGATGGGCTGCTGTGATAATGTTGCTTTATATAACAGGATCAACGGCTGTGAGTGCCGGGGACGTGCCGGAGTGTGCTGAACTTTTACGGAATCGCTGTCAGTCCTGTCACTATCTGAGTCGTGTCTGTGAACATGCGGGTGAAAGATCGAAGCGTAAATGGACTGCCACCCTGGAACGGATGGTTGAGCGGCGTGGTGCCGAACTGAACAAAGAAGAGCAGGTGTTTCTTGTGGATTGTCTGCAGGTCCCAGCCTCCGATATAATAAAAGAATGTAAAAAATAACAGAGACCTGTGCTCGATATTTCGTCCTCCTGAGAAGCTTGCGTAACTCCAGCTCAAGCGGGGTGTAGACCGATTTTTTTGGAGAAAAAGTACAGGATTCGGTGGCAATGAAGAATGGCTGGTTTCTACTCATCGGAAAGGTTCATACATGCAGGCAATGATACTGGCCGCAGGCTTTGGTACCCGTCTCCTCCCTTACACAAAACTCCGGCCTAAACCTCTTTTCCCCCTTTTAAACGAGCCCCTCCTGTTACTTACCATCAGGCGTCTGCAGGATGCCGGTTTTGATCATATTATTGTGAATTGTCATTATCTGAAAGAACAGATTGTGCAAGCCCTGGATGGAGTAAAAGGAGTTGTAATTCAGGAAGAGAAAACTGTTCTCGGGACTGGTGGAGGCTTGCGCATGGCGCTGGCACAGATGCGTGATGAACCAGTTCTCGTAACAAATGGTGATATTTATCATAGCATTGATT
>JAOZKN010000109.1:1539-3758 GCA_029935315.1 Desulfocapsa sp.
GATATGGGGACGGTGGATGATTATCTTGCCTTGCACGGCCAGTTGCTGCAAGGGGAGATTGTTCGCTGGCCTCAATTCAGGGCACGGCTCCATGATTCCTGCCTGTTCCATAACCAGCTGTCCCGGGCGTCTTGTCTTGACTGGGCCTGTGTGGGGGATGTGACTTTACCGCCGGATCTGACTCTGCAGCGTTGTGTTGTATGGGATGGCGCAGAGCTTGAAAAAGGTACTGCGTATTCCGATGCTTTGCTGGTACCGGGACAGAGTGTCTGATTGTTCCCAGCAAATATCTGCCATTTGTTCGAGCGAAAAAAGATGTGGTATGCTTTTCCTACAGGATATTGATGGCTGCTAGTCAGTCGAAGCCCTTGCGAAACACTCTTTTGTGACGCGAAGGTATTTCTCTTCAGTGCTACATTTTTTGATTTTCTTCCAGGTTTTTTGTGCTGGCGGGAAAAAAACACTCAGGTATACCCAGAGTTGTTTCATGCGTCCCAGCAGATGTGCCTGCCCCGACAAAAGATCGCCATAGCAGGCAAAAAGATCTGCGTGAAAACATTGCAGCTGATGGACTTTGTCCTGCTGGTATATGCCTTTGATTTCTCCAGCCAGGAAAGGGTCTGAGAGAACTCCACGCCCGATCATCCACTTGTCGATTTCCGGGAATTGTGTTTGCAGTTTTTTGAAATTCTCTGTGCTTGTAATATCCCCATTATAGACAATGGAATGTTTAGTTCGTTGCAGACAGCGGGCAAAACTATCCAGATCCGTTGTTCCTTTATATAACTGTTTGCCCAGTCGTCCATGGATGATGATTTCAGACAGGGGGTATTGATCAAGCAGGGGCAGCAAGTGCAAGAGCTCGTCAGGACTTTCAAGGCCCAGGCGTGTCTTGATGGAAAGTTTTATGGGAATCTTCTCCATGACCTGGTCGAGGAATGCCAGGATTTCATCAGGGTAGGGGAGTAGACCGGAACCACGTTTCTTTTTTGTGACCATGGGTGCCGGGCAGCCAAGATTCCAGTTGATTTCTGTATAGCCAAATCCAGCCAGACGATTCGCCAGAAAAAGAAAGTCCTGGACATTGGTGTGCAGGAGTTGGGGGACTACGGGAAGGGTCAGGTTTGCTTCCGGGAGAAGATCTTTTACCTGGTTTGGCTTAAAATTTGAAGCACGCTGGGGATTGATAAACGGCGCAAGTGCTGAGTCGAATCCGGGGAAATAGTTGTGGAAGATTCTTCGGAAATGACAGTCAGTAATTCCACGGATGGGTGCCAGGATAAGCTTTGTTGCACTGCTCATATTACTTTTCTGCGGCCTCAAGGAGCCATTCTTTCAACTGTACCGGGGTTGGGTGGATTCCGGCTATCTTTATGCTACCATTAATCATCAGTGCGGGCGTTGCCAGCACACCGTGTCTGCCGATTTCATCAGGATCGTGGATCATGTCAATGTCGGCGGCCACGTGTGCCTCCATCATGGCGTTAATAACGGCATCACGCAGACTGTTGCAGGTAATGCAGCCAGTACCGAATATGCGAATAATCAGATCGTCATCCGTTACAGTTTCTTCTCCCAGTAATTTCCTGTATTCCCGCTCAAGTGCCGTTTTGTATTCGTTCACCATACCTGGCGGGATATAATTTTTCCCCTTAATGGCCCGGAAAAGATATTCGGCGGCTTCGCTGCTGTCAATGTCTTCGGCCAGTGCTTTGTTTAACGCGATATCCAGGCCGATGAGTCCAATACTTGCCTTGCCGATTTTCAGCATGCGCTGGGTTGGGGTATCCATAAATTTAGAGTTTTTGATTTTTGAGGTTCAGTGTTAAACTGTTACACAAGATGTGTAATATAATGCAGGTATCGTAAAAAGAAAAGAGCTGACAATATATGCTGGAAATCAGAAACGAAAATCTTACTGCCTTACGTAAACACAAAAAGGATTATCCGGCGCCTCTGTTTGTCGCCCTTGCCAAAGTTGCAGAAGAACTGGGGCGGGAGATGTTCCTGGTGGGGGGCACGATTCGGGACTGGCTGCTGCAGATCCGTCCCAATGATCTGGATTTTACCGTGGATTGCAGTGCTGTGCATTGTTGTCGGGCCCTTATCCGTGCACTTGATGGTGGTACATTTGTGCCCCTGGGTACGGCCGATGAAGATGCTGGTCGGGTGGTGTGGAAAGGATTGACCATTGATTTTTCTTCCTTTCGTGCAGGTGC
>JAOZKN010000109.1:3858-9563 GCA_029935315.1 Desulfocapsa sp.
CCGAGACGCAGGCTGCAATCAAAGAGCATATTGCCCTGCTTGCACGGGTGTCCGTTGAACGTGTCAGTTATGAAATGGACCTGATCATTGCCTCCAGTCGAAGTTATGAGGTGATTGCGGCAATGGCTGAATCAACACTTCTTTTTCAGGTGATCCCTGATCTCTTCGATGGCGTAGGATTGACACAGCCAGCATCCCACCATCTCGACGTCTTTAACCATAGTCTTGCAGCGCTGAAAAATATAGAACGAATTCTGGAAAATCCCGTCCACTATTATCCGGAATGTGCAGAACTCCTGCAGGGCTATCTGCAGCAGCCGGGAATTATAGAAGTTCTCAAGTGGGGGGCGTTGTTGCACGATATTGGTAAACCTGCCACCCGAAAAATCAGGGAAGATAAGGGCGGGCGGATAACTTTTTACAATCACGATGAAGTCGGGCGTGAACTGGTGCAGAAACTTGGCCGCAGGTTACGCTGGTCAAACGAAAAACGTGAACGGGTGGCAGCTCTTACGGGTATGCATATGCATCCCTTCCATCTCTGTAATGAACGGCGTAAGAAGCAGGGGCTCAGTAAAAAGGCCTGCCTCAAGCTCGCCAAGCGGGCAGGGGATGATTTGATAGGCCTGTTCTTTCTGGCCATGGCCGACAGTCTGGCTGGAAAAGGGGAGAAAAAGCCTGACGCCATGGAAGAGGAGTTGAGTGAACTTCTCTGTGAGGTTCTGGAAACCTATACCAGAGATATTCAACCCGCATTGTCCGGTCCTCGTCTGGTTACCGGAAAAGATTTGATTGAATTATTTGCTCTGCAGCCGGGGCCTCGATTTTCAAAAATACTTGATACTTTGCAGGAAGTTCAGGTGGAAGGTGAAGTGACTACCCGTGAAGAGGCACTGGAATGGGTTGGAGCGATGTTACATGAAAGGGGGGGAGACTAAGGTTTTTCTGATCCCTCATCCTCTCTTTCAGCCTTGTCAAAATGAGCTAAATACGCTAGAAAGTGTGAACATTGAGCTGTCTGTAAAATGATTGCAGATCAGCTATTATCTAACAAACAAAAATGAGCAGTTGTGCGAACAGTAAAAGACTTTTATTACAAAAAGGCCAAAAAGGAAAAATATCCGGCAAGGTCTGTATATAAGCTTGAAGAAGCACTGAGTAAGCATAAGTTTATTCGGCGTGGAGATTCTGTACTTGATCTCGGGTGCAGCCCGGGGAGCTGGTCTCTGTATGCTTCTGAGGTGGCTGGAGAATCCGGCCTTGTGGTGGGCGCTGATCTGAAGGAAGTGACGCTGTCGCCACGCCCGGGAGGCTCAGAAATCATCTGGCTCAGAGAGAACATTATGAAGCCTGAATTTATTGATTCTGTGCGGGCAATACGTTCGTCATTCAGGGTGATTATTGCTGATCTTGCACCACGGACCACAGGGAATCGCTGGTCAGATCATCAGCAATCCATGCGCCTGGTTCGGGAAACCCTGGCTCTTGCCGGTAAGTTATTGAATCCCAATGGCAATTTTTACTGCAAGGCTTTTCAGGGAGAGGATTTTCCGGAATTTACAAAGGAAGTGAAGAACCAGTTTCAAAAAATGAAAGTAGTTAAGCCCAAGAGTTCCAGAGTGGAAAGCCGTGAGGTTTTCGTGCTGGGGATGGGTTTTCGAGGGATAAAAAAGAATTAATTAGTTTTTACAACGCCATCAAAAAAGAATTAAGAGGATTAGATTATGTCAGGACATTCCAAGTGGGCAAATATAAAGCATAAAAAAGGCGCAGCAGATGCCAGGCGTGGCAAGGTTTTTACCCGTCTGATTAAAGAGATTACAGTTGCAGCACGAATGGGCGGAGGAGATCCCGATGGTAATCCACGGCTCCGCAGCGCCATTGCCAATGCCCGTGCAGAAAATATGCCCAAGGACAATATCATTCGTGGCATCAAGAAAGGCACCGGAGAGCTTGAGGGTGAAGTGTATGATGAGATCCTCTATGAAGGCTATGGGCCTGGTGGAATTGCCGTTCTTGTTGAATGCATGACCGACAACCGTAACCGGACAGTGGCTGAGGTTCGTCACTTTTTTGCCAAAAGTAATGGCAATCTTGGTGAGGCCGGATGTGTTGCCTATATGTTTGACAAAAAGGGCATGATCTATGTCGATAAGTCAACCACCACAGAAGAAGAGTTAATGGATCTTTCCATTGAGGCAGGAGCTGACGATGTAGTGGAAAATGGCGATCAGTTTGAGGTGCTTACCGCTCCGGAAGATTTTGATGAGGTTCGTGAAAATCTGGAAAAAGCAGGTGTAACCATTGCCGAGGCCTCCCTCACCATGGTTCCTCAAAATACCATTGCGGTCACCGAGGAAAAAAAGGCCAAAGCCTTACTCAAACTTCTCCAGAGTCTTGAAGAGTTTGAAGATGTGCAGAACGTACACGCCAATTGTGATATTGACGAAAAACTACTGGAAGCATTGGTCTGAAAACGAAGGTGCAACGAATCATAGGCATTGATCCCGGTTCCAGAATAACGGGGTATGGTATTATCGATTCCATTCCGGGGAAGATTGGCTTTGTTTCCTGTGGAGTGATTAAAACGACTCCTGGCTATCCTCTGGCCAATCGTTTGAATGAGATTTTTGATGGTCTCAATGAAGTGATTCAGATTCACGATCCGGAAGTTGCGGCTGTTGAAGAAGTGTTTATGGCCAGCAATGCCGGATCTGCCTTAAAACTTGGACAGGCGCGTGGTGCAGCGGTGGTCGCGCTTATGCAGAATGGGCTTGGCGTGTACGATTACAGCGCAAAGAAAGTTAAGCGGGCTGTGGTCGGCTATGGGCAGGCGGAGAAGGGGCAGGTGCAGCATATGATTCGCGTGTTGCTTGGGCTGTCGAAGGAACCTAGTAATGATGCTGCGGATGCGTTGGCTGTTGCCATCTGTCACGCGAATCATCAAATAATGTAGTGGTGCTTGTTCGGAGATTGGCGTTTTGCAAAGCTTCGGGGACGGATTTACGGTCTGTTTTTCCTCGCTTTGACAGCAGGTTTCTTGATTTTTAAATATTTCTGCATCAGATTGGTATCATGCGAATTCTCGCAAAAGACTGATACAAATCTGATGCAGAAATATTGAGAAAATACTACGAAACCTACTGAATGACGCTCCGGAAAGCAGACCATAAACCCTCTTGCAGGTAGTAAACTGAAGATACAATTATGATTGCCTCACTCACTGGACAGATACAATATATTGGCTCGGATCGCTGCGTAGTAGATGTCAGCGGGGTAGGCTATGAGGTTTTTCTTTCCACGGAAGGCCTTTCCAGGCTTCCGGAAAAGGGTGCACAACTTTTTCTTCATATCCATACCAGTGTCAGAGAGGACGCAATTGTTCTGTTTGGTTTTGCAGAACCGGTGGAGAAGGAGATGTTCCTCACTTTGAAAACTGTTTCTGGAATAGGGCCTAAACTTGCCTTGGCTGTGCTTTCCGGAATGCAGATTGATATGTTGTGCCAGGCTATCAGTGGTGAAGATATAAAAACCCTCACCACTATTTCCGGTGTGGGCAAAAAAACTGCAGAACGAATTTGTGTAGAGCTGAAAGATAAGGTCGGGAGTATGCAGTCCACATCGTCTGTAAGCACTGGCGGTACAGTTACCGGCAAAGAAACTTCTGCACTTGCCGATGCCTTGTCCGCCCTTGTCAATCTTGGTTATCCCGATCCCGCTGCCCGTGCGGCCTTTGCAGATGTAAAAAAACGGGTGGGAGACGAAACATTCACCGCCATGACCATAGAAGAACTTATTAAAGAAGGACTTCGTGCAATCTCATGAATTTTGAAGAGGAAATCCAGGCAAACGACAGGCTGGTAGCTCCCGAGCCAATTATCAGTGAGTCTGCTCCCGATCACGCTTTGCGTCCCAAACGTCTTAATGAGTATGTGGGGCAGGAGCATCTGCGTAAAAGTCTTGATATATTTATCCGGGCGGCCAAAAACCGTGGAGAACCACTTGATCACGTTCTTTTTCATGGATACCCCGGTTTGGGGAAGACCACACTTTCCTATATTATAGCCAATGAAATGGAAGCCGGAATTAAGGTCACATCCGGTCCCGTCATTGAACGTCAGGGAGATCTTGCTGCAATCCTCACCAGTCTTCAGGAAGGGGATATTCTCTTTATTGATGAAATCCATCGCCTCAATCATGCCGTTGAAGAAATTTTATACCCTGCCATGGAAGATTTTCAGCTCGATCTGATTATCGGCCAGGGGCCGGGAGCACGGTCTGTGAAAATGGATCTTCCCCGTTTTACTTTAGTTGGTGCCACTACCAGGACAGGTTTATTGACACCACCCTTGCGTGATCGTTTTGGTATTATCCTGCGTCTGGAGCTCTATGAACCGGAAGAACTAGTACGTATTGTGCAGCGCTCTGCAAAAATTCTCGGGATGACCGTGGACGCAGAAGGAGCCCTGGAGCTTGGTCGCAGGTCCCGTGGAACGCCACGTATTGCAAACAGACTGCTGAGAAGGGTTCGTGATTTCTCTGAAGTTGGCCAGCACCCGGTTGTTAATGCCGAAGTCGCAGATGAGGCCTTGAATCTACTCAACGTGGATCGTTTTGGTCTGGATGACATGGATCGCAGGATTATACTCTCCATCATCGATAAATTTCAGGGCGGCCCCATCGGCCTGGAAACCCTTGCCACTGTTGTCTGTGAAGAAAAAAATACCCTCGAAGATGTGTACGAGCCCTTTCTGATTCAATCCGGCTTTCTCACCAGGACTCCGAGGGGAAGAATGGCCACCATGAATGCCTACGAACATTTTAAGCGCCCGCTCCCGGGAAGCAGGAAGAAACATCCGGGTCTGTTTGATGAACTTGACACAGGAGCCTGAAAAAATGCCAAAACGTAAAACCGTAGCCGATATTATTCAGATGAAGCAGACGGGTGAGAAAATCACCATGCTTACCGCATACGATGCTGCCATGGCTTCAATGCTGAATGATGCTGGTATTGATGTGCTGCTGGTCGGAGACTCTTTAGGCATGGTTGTTCTGGGCTATGATTCCACCGTGCCGGTGACAATGGATGAGATGATTCATCATGCTTCTGCTGTGCGTCGTGGTTCTGCTGCTGCTTTTGTGGTAGGCGATATGCCTTTTGGTTCTTATCAGTCGGGGGCGCGGGACGCAATTCTCAATGGCAGCCGGTTTTTAAAGGAAGCAGGCTGTGATGCGGTGAAAATTGAAGGTGGGCACGAGGTTTGTGAGATTCTCTCCGCAATGGTGCGCGCCGGAATCTCGGTCATTGGCCATACTGGTCTGACTCCCCAGACGGCAACTCAACTCGGTGGTTATAAGGTGCAGGGGAGGGATGTCGAATCAGCCAGAAAGATGATTGAGGAGGCCATTGCCCTTGAAAAAGCAGGGGCCTTTGCGTTGGTTCTTGAGTGTGTGCCTGATGAACTGGGCAAGATCATTTCGGAAGAAATCGCTATTCCCACCATCGGCATCGGCGCCGGAGTGCACTGTGACGGTCAGGTTCTTGTAACCCACGATCTCCTCGGTATGTTTGATAAATTTATTCCAAGTTTTGTGAAATCATACTGTACGCTGGCCCCTGTAATTAAAGAAGCAGTAAAGGAATACAGCAGTGAGGTCCGCAGCAGTATTTATCCCGATAAGGAACATAGTTTTTCCGGTGAATC
>JAOZKN010000191.1 GCA_029935315.1 Desulfocapsa sp.
TGCAGAATAGATTCATTCTGCAGGGAGTTTGTGGTTACGGCGTTTTGTTTTTTTCGGAAAAGCTTACTTCGTACCCATTCCAGTAACTGCAGGTATAAACATGGTCCATGGGAATCCGCCATATGAGTAGATCCATAACTCATTGCCGTGTAGGTGATCATCAGCTGTGAAGTAGATGGCGTTCTTTGCGTTGGTTAAGTTCATTGGATAGCTGGAATCATTTCCAGGCCATATATCTTTAACCATGACGGTGCCGTTTTCTGTCCCGTTGCTCATCCAGAATTCTTCGCCATTGGCGGAGGTTCTAGCACTGAAATAAAGGACTCCTCCAGCATTGAGAAGCTCTTCAGGTTCGCTGCTGTAGTCACCTGGCCATATATCCTTGACCATGACAGTGCCGCCGGGGGTCCCGTCACTTTTCCAGAGTTCTCTGTTATGGATTTCATCCTGGGCACTGAAGTAAAGTGTTCCATTTACGTTAGTGAGCTCCTCTGGGGAGCCATCGTCTTCTCCGGGCCATAAATCCTTGACCAAAACGGTGCCGCTCTCGGTCCCGTCACTCTTCCAGAGTTCCCTGCCATGAAGCTCATCCTCAGCTTTGAAGTAGAGGACTCCGTTTACGTCAGTGAGGTACGCCGGGTAGCTATCGTCGCCGTCATTTATATCCTTGACCATAACGGTGCCGTCCTCGGTGCCATCACTTTTCCAGAGTTCCTCGCCATTTATTCCATCATCAGCACTGAAGTAGAGTGTTCCGGCTACGTTAGTTAAGCGCTGAACCCTGCTGCCGTTGCTTCCCAGCTGTATATCTTTGACCATGACGGTGCCGTCCCCGGTCCCGTCACTTTTCCAGAGTTCCCTCCCATTTTCACCATCCTCGGCCCTGAAAAAGAGTATTCCTCCTACGCTGCAAAGTTCCCTGGGGGAACTATCATTGCTGTCTTCCGTAATATCTTTGACCATGACGGTGCCGTCCCCGGTGCCATCACTTTTCCAGAGTTCCGAGCCATTTATGCCGTCATTGGCCTGGAAGAAGAGGGTTCCGTTTACGTTGGTGAGATATTGAATATTGCTGGATTCAGATCCTGGTCGTATATTCTTGACCATGACGGTACCGTCCTCGGTTCCATCACTTTTCCAGAGTTCCCCGCCATTCATTCCATCATTAGCGCTGAAGTAGAGTGTTCCGGCTACGTTAGTGAAGTGCTGAGCATTGCTGTTGTATTCTCCTTGGCGTATATCTTTGACCATAACGGTGCCGTCCTCGGTCCCGTCACTTTTCCAGAGTTCTGAGCCATTTATGTTGTCATCTGCTGTGAAATAGAGGACGTTGTCTATGGTGACAAGATCATTTGACTCCCAACCCTTGGTTCCGGAATAGATATCTGTGACCCTGGTCGTGTTTGCAGAGCTGCCTTCACTTTTCCATATTTGCTGACCTGTTTGATTGTCTCTGGCGCAGAAGTAAAGAACGCCATTCAGGTCGGTGAAAGAATAGGGAGAGCTGGATTCTGCTCCCATCCTTATATTTTTGACTAGAACAGTACCGTCTGCAGTCCCGTCAGTCTGCCACAGTTCGTACCCGTTGGTGCCGTCATCGGCAGTGAAGTAAGTCGTACTGCCTGCCGTGGTGAACCTGCGAGGATTACTGCTAAAGTTTCCTGGTCGTATATCCTTAACCATTTCGGCGTTGCCCACGCTGCCGTCGCTTTTCCAGAGCTCAACGCCTTGGCCGTTACGAGCCTGAAAGTAGAGGGTACTCCCTATCGCAGTAAGTTCACTTGGAGATGAATGCCCATTTCCAGCCGCTATGTTTTTGACCATGACAGTACCGATTACGGTTCCATCACTCATCCAGAGTTCTGTACCAAGATTTCCATCATTGGCGGAAAAATAGAGGACTCCGTTCATGTTGGTAAGCGATGAAGGGTAGCTTCCATAACTTCCTGGTCGAATATCCATGACGATGACGGTGCCGCCCTCGGTACCATCAGTTATCCAGAGTTCTCTGCCTTTTGAACCATCGTCGGAAACAAAATAGAGCTCACTGCCGATAACAGTGATTTCTCTGGCGTAACCGCTATAATTTCCTAGTCGAACATCCTTGACTAGAGTTGTACCTGATGCAGTGCCGTCACTCTTCCAGAGTTCTCTACCATGTGCATCTCCATCATGGGCGGAAAAATAGAGAACACCGTCCATAGCAGTAAGGTCGTCAGGCTCACTGCTTCGATTTCCTGAGTGAATATCTTTGACCAGAACTGTGCCGGGTGCAGTCCCGTCACTTATCCAGAGTTCTTCGCCTTTGTCAGCGGTGTCAGCTGTGAAGTAAAGATTGCTGCCCACAGCAGTAAGCTCGTCCGGATAGCTGCCTTCTTCTCCCGGCCAGATATCTTTTATCATAACTGTCCCGGCTTCGGTACCATCACTCTTCCAGAGTTCGCTGCCATTGATGCCGTTTGTGGCTTCAAAATAGAGAATGCCCTCCATGTTCGTCAGCTCCCCTGGTTCACTGCCTGATTCTCCGGGCAATATATCTTTAACCATGGATGCTGTACCACTTTCAAATTTCCAGAGCTCTTCCCCGTGCTGAGCATCATCTGCGACAAAGTACAAAACATCACCAATCCTGGTTACGTTATAGGTGTTTCCACCGCGCAGCTGTTCATTGATATCTTTGACCAGTTTAGCCTCGTTTGAGAATCCGGAATTCGGTGCGCAAAAGAGGCACAGAAAAAGTAGAATAAGAAAAAAGCAGTAGTTGTAACGAGTGTTCATAATGTTTTATCTCCTTTAGGTTATGGTTTTATTAAAACGTTTTATTATTTGTTCATTCCTGTAACTGCAGGTATGAACATGGTCCATGGGAAACCACTGGTAAAAGTGGCGGTAATGTCACGGGATTGATCCATGG
>JAOZKN010000192.1 GCA_029935315.1 Desulfocapsa sp.
TAAAACATATTATTGAAGCATATCAATCCGTAACTATCTGATTATTTATGGCAGACCAGGGGGCAGATCAGGGGACACTATACTTAATTACTTCCAATTTTAACCATAGTTAAAGAATCCATTGGCAAGCTCAAGCATTTAAGCAAAACTGTGTCAAATCTAAGGGGTACAGTAGACACATCAAGTTGAATAGACAGGAAACCTGTTAGGACTGGCAGGACGAATCTTTATCGTAATTTATCAGATGATTATCAGAAAATTATGTTTTCTCCAGGTCCTCCTTCTCGCAGACAACCTTAACTTGAGAAGATTTACTATTTGGTTGAGGTTCACACTGGCAACATCAACAAAAGCAACTTGCTCTTCAAAAAGCTGAGCAAGTTGCTTTTGTTATTGTCTATCCTACAGGGTTATTTGTTTATTATTGCAGGCAAGAACATATTCCATGGAAAATCTTTTTTAATTATCACTATGGGTGTTTCCTGCCAGATTTTTCCGCAGCCAAGTTGTCCGTATTCATTGTCGCCCCAGCCCCATACTTCTCCGTTGCTCTTTTTTGCGATGGTAGAACTGCTTCCAGTGAAAACGGTCTGCCAGTTGGTGTCAGAACCAACCTTTACAGGTGTTGATCTATCATTTTTTGTACCGTCTCCCAGTTGTCCGCTCCAGTTAGCCCCCCAACTCCATAAAGTCCCATCTGTTTTAATGGCTGAGTAATGTGAATATCCTGCATTTGCTGTCAACCAATTCGTAGACGTCCCCACCTGTTGAGGAGCATGCTGGTCAACCGTTGATCCATCGGCAAGTTGGCCAAATTCATTGTCACCCCAGACCCATACTGAACCATTGGATTTCACGGCCACCGAATCCACATACTTTCCAGCTTTTGCCAATACCCAATCGGTATCTCCACCAATCATAACAGGGATATGCCTGTTTGTAATTGAACCATCACCAATCTGACCGTTCCAGTTCCCCCCCCAGGCCCATAGACTATGATTTGTTTTAAGGGCTAGAGTATGACGATAGCCAGCACTTACCGATGACCAGGCTGTATCGGTGCCAATCTGGATAGGCACAAAACTGTCTGTGGTACTGTTATTACCGAACTGACCCAAATCGTTTCTTCCCCAGGCCCATAAGGTACCATTGGTTTTTAAAGCAACGGTGTGTCCATAAAAACCGCAGGATACAGCCTTCCAGTTAGTATCATTACCAATTTTCTTGGGAACAATACTTTTTTGGGTGGTGCTGTCACCCAGATTACCGAACTGATTGTCTCCCCATGTCCATAACGTACCGTCTGTCTGTATTCCTGCGCTGTAACTGCTTCCAGCTGTCACTAACTGCCAGGTAGAGTTTGAGCCGATCTGTGTCGGTGTATACCTGTCAATTTCAGTCCCATCACCAAGTTTGCCACCACCATTACTACCCCAGCCCCAAAGGGTACCATCATTTTTAATCGCCAGAGTATGGTATGAACCGGTAGACATTGCCAGCCAATTGTTTGATGATCCTGTCTGGATGGGGATCAATTCCTGGTCGGTTGGAATAGACAGACTGCCAAGTTGCCCTTTCCCATTGTCACCCCACGCCAACAATTGCCCCTCAGTGTCTATCCCAACACATGTTAATCCATCAGTGGAAATAAACTGCCAGGTATTATTTATGCCAATCTGACCTGGTTCATATCTGTCTGTGGTGGTTCCATCGCCTAACTGCCCGCGCCTGTTATCCCCCCACCCCCATAAGGTGCCATTGTTTTTTATCGCAATAACATGACTTATAGAAGCCGATATAGTTTGCCAGTTGGTTTCAGAACCAATCTTTATCGGGCTATGTTTTTCCGTAGTTGTAGAATCCCCCAACTGTCCGTCATAATTATACCCCCAGGTCCATAAGGTTCCGTCTGTTCGAGTTGCTGCCGTAAACAAATGCCCTGCAGTGATGTTTTTCCAGTTTGTATCCGATCCAATTTTAACAGGTTCATGCCTGTCTGTTGTTGTAGTATCCCCTAACTGGCCCTGTCCATTATCGCCCCATGCCCACAATTCCCCGTTGCTCTTAATGGCTAGACTATGGTAACCGCCAGCCGCAATAGATTTCCAGTTTGTATCAAAACCAACTGGTACCGGAGTGTCTCTCTCTGTGGTGGTCGAGTCACCCAGCTGCCCTGCATAATTGTATCCCCAAGCCCACAACGTACCATCGGTTTTCAAGGCTATTACATGATTGGTTGATGCGGCAAGATT
The DNA here is from genome assembly GCA_029935315.1 of Desulfocapsa sp. Classification (GTDB taxonomy): domain Bacteria; phylum Desulfobacterota; class Desulfobulbia; order Desulfobulbales; family Desulfocapsaceae; genus Desulfocapsa. The sequence goes on from JAOZKN010000192.1 coordinate 2,253, forward strand.
TGCCCAATTTGTATCTGACCCAATCTGAACCGGGCTGTGTCTGTCAATGGTCGCTCCATCTCCTAACCTGCCAGAAGTGTTGTCTCCCCAGGCCCATAAGGTGCCATTTTGTTTTATGGCAAAGGTTCGACGCCCAGCAGTATGAACAGATTTCCATGTGATTTCCTGACCTATCTGAATTGGTGTCTCTTCATCTGTTGTGGTCCCGTTACCTAACTGGCCTTTTTTATTGTTTCCCCAGGCCCATAAAGTGCCATCAGATTTTATTATTACGGTATGGTAGGAAGATGTGGCTGCTTGATCAACCGTTGCGGCTGAAGACTGACCTGAATAAAAAAGACAGGAAAACAGACAAAACAGACAAATCCATCGTGTACAGTTCAGTGCTGATTGACATCTCATTTGAAGATCCTCTATAAAATTACTATTTGATTCGTAGGTGTTTTCGTACCTGCTGAATATTATAATTATTGAATTATACAGCAGTATCTCATAAATGCTTCTCTAAATCGAAGAGAAGATTCGTTCTGACAACCCCAAGCATTTAAGAGCTTCCTTAACTTGAGATGTATCGTAAAAACCTTGATACCACCTTGTCTTAGTCTATGATATGAGGCGGCGAGGAGTCAAATAGTATTGGCGGGGGTAAGGTCAA
>JAOZKN010000193.1 GCA_029935315.1 Desulfocapsa sp.
TTGCAGTACAGAGTGGAAATTTATTACCGCAGGGAGCGGGCTACAACGGACATTTCGAAGTGTTAAAAACCTATCTCTCCCGGGACTATCTCTGGAACACAGTACGGCAGATGGGTGGGGCCTATGGCTGTTTTATCCAGTTCAGCCATATCAGTGGGAATTTTGCCCTGATCAGCTACCGTGATCCCCAGGTTCGAAAGACCTACGACAGTTATGCAGCAATAGCCGGGGTGGTCAAAGATCTTGATTTAGCACCCGAAGCTCTGCAACAGCTGATAATCGGCACCTACGGAAGTTTCACCCCCCACCAGGCATCTGCGGGGCAAGGTGCACAGGCCAGAAATGAATACTTAAATGGTGTTACAGTGGAGTCCAAGCAGCAACGGATCCATGAGATAATAGGGACCTCGGTACAGGACATGCGCATATACGCAGATGCCTTTGCCACCATGCAACAAAACAGCCACAGGATGATCATCGGTAACCGGAAAAAGATCGAGGCAGATGCTGATCTTTTTGATGTGCTTGGTGAATTATGATGGCGTTGGAAAAATTCTTCATCTGCTTCGTTGCTGTAAAATTACCTTTATTCCAACGTATAGCCCTCTTACGTTCTAAATGCAAAAAATGAGACAAGCCTTAAAGAGGGCAGAGGTTAAATTTATCTCTGGGAAAACCGCACTTATCCGGAAAACCCATTGCCGTGCAGGGTAAAAATTCAACATCAGGTTTTGCGTCGACTAGATCTGCAACATCTTTAATCCAATCCGAATGTGGCCCGATTTTCTGCAGCAGAAACCACAGGATACAGATCTGACTATAGATTCTTTTTCTGGCGACTTCATCCAGATTAAAACCCTTGAAGTAGCTGTTTCCTGAAATAGTGATGGCATTGTTCGCCTCTCTGTTCCAGATACGAGCATGATGGGCACATTTGTTGCGCAGAGTGTTTAACTCCTGCAACCAGTTCTTAAGGGCCCTTGTGTGAGGTTTTCCGGAAGCATCAAAAACCTGTAGTCGTTCACAGATGGTATTTTGATAATCGCCCTTGAGGTTTTCAAAATATTTGGACATTTGCCCAAAATTCCACGTCTCCACAACTACCCAAAATGGTATTGGGCTTTTATTCATTTTATGCCAGCGAATACAATCCTCCCTGCTCTCCCCTATCAGCCCTTCCTGCTTCACACTCCAGTCTTTCCAGTGGCCTTTTATGACTTTAGCAGGATTGACAAAAGATGTGTTCAAATAGGCTAGAGGATCAAAACGACCAACCTCATGGGCGATTACGGAACGGACATGGATTTCGATCCGTTCCAGGGCGTCCATCATCAGCATACGGAGTTTTTTATCAAACAGATACAAATCTATGATGGAATCAAAATTGGTACCTTCCTGAAAATCATCTCCACGTAAGGGATGTTTTCCTTTTACGTCCATGATGCACTCTCCTGCTGCATCAATTTTAACTTTTCGGCAGGGATACCAGAAACCGCTCAAACGATAATATCCGATTTGGGAGAGTTTTCTTTTTGCACGTTCTTCATCCGGAATAGTCATCCCGCGTTTTTGAAGAAGGGTAATAAGTTCAGAATATGTCTGGTGAGGTTTGGTCGAATGTGCAGGAGGCATGATTATTAAATGCGTAAAAACAAGAAGGCCCAGACGTAGTAAAGAACATGTCTTCACCAGGGGACTGGGCACTGTTACAAATAAAGTTAATTGCCACTGGAACTAATGTCAAGCAATTTGGGTTTGTTGACGTTACTTGCAGCAAGGCGTAACCAAGCATCTTTTTCAAAAACAACACCCTGCTGGATGATTGTGGCTTGTGACCAACAGGATAAACTCAGGAGTTCACTTTCCTGTGAGCCGTATTAATGATATTTTGAGACATGTGTCCCGCACTACGCAATCATCATCAATTTTTCCCGCAACGCATTAACCTTTTCATCTTCGAGATACTCGCTGAATGGCATCATTCGATCAATGATACCGCCTGGCAGAATCTCAACGATCCTGTTGGCGATGGTTTCCACAAACTGGTGATCGTGGGAGGAAAAAAGGATTACCTCTGAAAATTCGATCAGTCCATTGTTTAAGGCAGTGATGGATTCAAGATCCAGATGGTTTGTTGGCTCGTCAAGAATAAGGGCATTGGCGTCGGACAGCATCATCCTCGACAACATACAGCGCACCTTCTCTCCACCGGATAACACACTGGTCTTTTTCAGGGCCTCTTCTCCTGAGAAAAGCATCTTCCCCAGAAATCCCCTGGCAAAGGTCTCACCCTCAGTTGGTGGGGTATAGTGGCCAAGCCATTCCACCAGACTGATATCTTTTTCAAAAAACGCACTGTTTTCTTTAGGAAAATAGGAAGTACTCATGGTGACACCCCAGCGAAAACTTCCACTGTCCGCCTCAAGCTCTCCGGCAAGGATTTGAAAGAGAGTGGTTTTGGCCAGGCTGTTACGTCCGGCAAAAGCTATTTTATCACCGGGATTCACCGTCAGATCCAGATTTTCAAACAGCACCTCACCATCAATTTTCTTACTCAGTCCTTTAATTTCAAGGATTATATCGCCACAGGGACGCCCTGCCTGAAAGTGAATAAAGGGGTATTTTCTGGAGGATGTCGGCATCTCTTCAAGGGTCAGCTTCTCCAGCAGTTTCTTTCTGGAGGTCGCCTGTTTTGCCTTGGAGGCGTTGGAAGAGAAACGACGAATAAAATCTTTTAACTCCTCAGCCTTGGCCTTTGCCTTCTTGTTTTCATTCTGTTTCTGCTGCAGTACCAGCTGACTGGCCTGATACCAGAAATCATAATTACCCACATAGATAGCAATCTTACCAAAATCGATATCCGCCACATGGGTACAGACCTGATTGAGAAAATGACGATCATGGGA
>JAOZKN010000110.1 GCA_029935315.1 Desulfocapsa sp.
TCCGAAGTCAGCGAAAATAGAGTGGTGATTGTCATTTTTTGCTGCCCAGTCAGTGATAGCATTGTCTAATTCAATGATTTCATCATTTTCTGCAGATACAGTGGAACCAAAAAGACCATTGGAGTCAACGATACCGTCATTGTTAAGGTCGTTCCAGGTAAAAATATATCTTTTGGGAGAAGTCAGGTTAAAGACCCATTTTCCCGCGCTAACTTCACGATTAATGGTTATGTTGGCATCATCAATAGCTGCCAATGTATCATTGGCAGACCAGAGATATTCGTCAAATTCTCTTATTTCAACAGGTTCTGTGAATGTTCCGCAATATTTAGTTAGGCTGGTCTCACATTTCAGATCTGTTATAACTGCCCAATCTGTAACACCTGTATCGTCAAGGGGACTTGTACCATCTGATGTGCCACCACTATTTGTTTTATAAATCTTACCCTTATATGTAATCACACGCTTAGCTTCATAATTCGTTTTGTCTTTCCACGGACCAGGTGCTACGGAATCGTTAAAACATACTTTTGTACCTTTCGTGGTGCCCAGTGAATCGTAGTAAAAGAACATTCTTCGATCACCATCAAGGCAGTTGGCAGCGCCTCCAGTCAGATCTTCATTAGCATCTAATCGGCCATTGCCGTTGGTATCCTCGGACCATCTTCTGCCTGTGGTATTTTCAGCTGAGGCAGTTCCACCACTATAGTCATCCCACAAACCACCATGGGTATCAACGTACATGGAATGCACATCACCAATCCATGAGAGGGGGGGCTGGTAATCACCTGTCTCTCTGGGTATTCTTACTGTTTTAGGCCAGAAAACAGCCTGGTAGGCGGCGCCTTCACCACTTTTGGAACTTGAAATAACTGAGGCAGCTGAACCAGCTGATGCCCTGTTAAGAATATCGTTTAATGCCTGTATGAGGTGGGACTCAAGTTTAGCTGGGTCTTCACCGCTGTACAAGCCTGTTCCACCATTAGTGGCAGCATTTGTCATTAGAGTATAGGGGCTACATTCTCCTGTGCCGTCGGTACGCAAGCTACCTGTGGTCACAATGTGGGTGCTAATGGCTTGTTTGGCATATTTAGGAGTAGCTTTTCCTGTCTCTATAAGTTTTGTGTAGAGATTGGAACTATCATCTCCTGTTCCTTGAACAGTAGCATGTTGACCAAAATAAGTGAGATCATCGAGGTAGGTAGAACCCTCAAGTCCGTTAGTGCAGATAGCTTCGCTTCCATCATTATCACCCACGTTAGATTCGGCTAATGCTTTGACGTCAGCATTGATGTCGGCAGTTGAGGCACCCTCTGTGATGATAAGGATATGGTTATCCTGGCACCAGTACTGAACAGGGTCAATCTCGACTCTTGACCACTTGACTCCGGTATCACCTGGAGGGGCGGTGGTGCTTGATTTACCGCCAGCTGCAGTCTGGTAATATTCAGAATTGTACTCCACTATGGCACCAGCAATATAGTCTGTTTTGGGTACCCAGGTGTTGAAATCTCCTGTTGTATGAAAATCACTGGTTTGCAAACGTCTGCTGCTGTCCTGGCCATAATAGCCAAGAGCATTATATAGGGCTTCTGCCAGAGGGGTCCATGATCTTGCCTTGGTGTTATTGATAGCTGTGACAACATTTAAATAATGATCCCAGACTTCAACGTCATCTGTTAAATCATCAGGATCCACAGCATCTGTATACATACCATTGGCTACGTTCACGAGGACCTTGGCCCCGTCAGCATTGTCGTCAGGATTATACTTGATTACAGTACCGTCTCTGTCGCTGCAAATAGCACAGTACCCTGCATCATAAGAGGCATGTGCTGTATCGCATAAATCGTATTCACCTTGAGTATTCTCGACACATAAATCAATTTCGCTTTTTGAACCATTATCGTGAAATGCCATAACTCCAAGACGAAGGCTGTCTGCTATGTCATAGACAATTCCACGAGGTCCGTCAGGTCTGTCAATAATGTCACCGGCAGTGACGCTTGAATCCTGGATAAGGGGCAGGGTGTATTTTAAATAGCCGGACATGCTCAGTAGTGGTTTTTCCACATTAAGTTGGGTGAAAAGGCCTGTGTCTATAAGCGAAGCAGGGACATTATAGGTCTCACCTGTGGCGAAGACCTGATCTGATGGGTCAATAACCTCTGGTATTTGAAGCCCTTGACAGTAGTCATATTCGGCATATTCGAAACACGTGTCTGTTCCGCCACCTGAGTTGCTTTTCCACTCATGGGGCGTTACAGGTTCTGCTATATAGATAGGGTCATCTCCGTCAGGTGTATGTTGCCATTCCGTCCAACATGAGGGCTCTTCAATAACAGAATCACCCTGCCAGTCATCGCAAACTCTAGTCCCTGAAGTAGCGCCAGACGTACACTGTGTATCCGTGGAGTCTTCAGAGTATTTGGCCCAATCTGTATCTTTACAGTTGTTTTCCAGACATTGATAGGCTTCACCACCGGAACATTTATATTGTTCCTTGTTTCCAGCAGCAGCATTCAGCGCAGCAATGGGATTCGAGGTATCATTAGTACAGGTGACTATGTTACAGTCAGGAGAATTGGTGGAGGGGCTTTCCGCCCAGCAGCGTCCGAAAAAACCCTCGCCTTTTGTCAAGCCGGAAGGATCGTATTCACCATAACACATGTAGAATGGATCCCATTCGGTTATTGCCCAGGGATATTGCAAAGGTATTTGGCTGTCGCTTCCTTCGTATATCTTTTGACAATGGGTTGCCAAAGTACCACTGGCACTAGGGGCGTGAGTTAGAGAGATCTGCCAGCAGTCCATAATTGATCTTTCCAATACCTGTTTCTCGCTAGGTATGCTTGGCCAGTCATTCGTGTCGGTACCGTACATACACCCAGTGACGTAATCTTGCAGATCGTTTTTGTCACTGGCGGTAACACCAACCTGGAGTAAATCAAGGGCTTGTTGGCAGTAATAATCATCATATCCGCCAGCGGTGACCGCAAAAATCTCAATCCTGGTTCTGTCATCTGTGGTGTCTACCTGGTCTTTACCGTCACTACCACGAATACGGAGGGTTAACTGGATATCATTCGTAGCATCGAGAGATATCTGTTTGGCGAAGCTTTTCCCAGCGCATCCTCGACTCTCCTGGATGATTCGGTCATCACCTGTATCACTGGTAATGTTGTTATCAATAACATTGCTGGTCTCTTCCTCATATCCGGCATAATACTTACCGCCAGTAAGAATTTTTTTCTGGATATCAAATTTTGAAGAGGAGGCCCAGTTGAGTAGGTTTCCGGTGGTCCTGAAACAGCTTATCTCATCTATAGGATTTGTTGCAATTGCGCTGCCACTTACTTGCGACCCTGCGCTTTTAAGGGTTATCTCAAGATTCGCCAGGGAGTAAGATGGACCGCTGCAGCTATCGCTGCTCATGTCCACTTCTTCAAAATACCCTTCATCCAGCCGCTGCCAGGTCGGGTTGCTATAATCACCTTCATCTAAAATATCGTTAAAAGCACTATTGGCAGAGACACTTTTTAGCGCTTTATAGAGCATTCCGTTGTACGAGACGATATCACCACTGCTGTATGCTCCATTACTATCCCAAGTGTATTTAACCGGTTTCCAGGTAGTCTTATCGATAGATGGATTGGGTGGGGAATCAGTGCTTGAGATAGCTGACTGTGCTTTGTAAACTTGCTTGTCGTATGTAACAAAGTCACCGGTGGTATAGTCCAGGCTGCTAAGCCATTTCGGGGCAGTTAGCGAATGCCAGTGAATATTTGGTGTTAATGTCGCTGTGGGAAGCTGGCTTAAATACTCACGGTTTGCAGTACAACCATTGTTTGATGTGTCAGTGTCAGTTAAATCAGTGTCACAAGTCAACGTTTCACAGGTGGCCTTGTAAAAGGCTCCTTCACCATAAACAATATCGCCCTCGGCATGGCAGGCACCATTTGCCCAGGGATCTATTGAACCCGGATTTTCGGTCCATTTATACCACGTAGTTGCCGAAAAATAACCAGCATACGTTTTTGCAGTATCAAAAGTTTCATCAAAGCACTGGCTGTTGCTGTCAATATAAGCCATATCCAACATGGAACCTGAGTTGTCAATGACAAGCAACATGTTAGGATCAACACTGGAGCTGAGAAAAGGTGGTATACCAGTGCCCTCTGAACACACATCAGCATTAACTATAGGCGCATGAGTCACTAAGGCTGCCATGGCAGCTGTTAGAAAAAATCCAGCCTTTTTCTGTCTACAATTTATTTCAGTCAGATACCGCATAAGATTCTCCTGATTTAACTAACAATAAGTTCCTGGATTTATTTCGCATTAATAGACACAATCGTCATATGGGTTACTTGAGAACTGATTGTCTGGTACATAGCCAAGACAGACGCCTGTTTCACTATTACGTGCTCCCAAATGCAGAGAGTTGATACCAAAGACCAAATAAGCACCATCGGTACCCGACCCCCTTCCTCTGCCTTCATAACCAGCTGAAGCCTGGAAAGCATTTCCCTTGATCATCTCGTTCCTGCTGTTTATTCTTAGATAGTTTATGCCGTGTTCAGTGTTATAAATAAAATCAGGAGTTGTTTCCGGGATAGTACCTGTATAATCGGCCAGTACCATCGTGGGATCTGAGAGGCCAGGGTCCTGCAGTTCATTGTTCGTGACATAGAAGTTACTTCTGGAGTCATGGAATTTTACTTGTCCTGCCCCAATTGTGTTGATGCCGGAAGAGGCATCAAAACCACCCTGGTCCTGGCAATTCATATTCTGACCGATAAGGCTAATACCGACTTCAGTGCCTCCATCAGCTTCATAAAAAGTTTGTTTATGCAAGGCGTTATTTCCAGTCATTTTACTCTCAAAAATAGAGGTGCCAATACCTGATACTCCAAGGAGCATAAGCACTACCATGAGCATCAGGACAAAGACCAGAACAAAACCATCTTCTTGTGTGTGTTGTCGTTTCATAGTCAGATCCTTTATTAATCTTCTTTTGATTTATAATAATCGTGTGCGTACAGAAAGCCGGAACCAATGCCACCGTTGCGGAAGACATGAATCCGAAGTTGTTTGGTATTAACAATCGGGCTGTTATCGGCAATATTCCAGTAGATAGAGTAAAGATCACCCGCGGCAGCAGTTGTGGTTGTTGAACCATCCGGCCTTATGTAGCGTTCATAATCAGCATTTGCTTTAATATCGTCTAATCCTGCCACGCCATTTGGTGTGGTGCCGGTGTCCTTCCACTCGTCATCGCTATAGTCACTAGTTGTCAATTCTTCCTGGAAATAGTCAGCCCAGGCAGTGGAGGTACTTATTCTGTCGGACAAAGCGTTGGAAATAGTTGACTGGAGTTGTAGTTTGTATGTGCCAAGGATAGCAATGGTAAAAATTACTATGGAAACTAATACTTCAATCAGGGTAAAGCCCTTTTCATGGCTTGCCGATGTCATGTTTTTGAAACGGGGAAATGATGACATAATTACTCCTAACCTTGTTGATTTCTAAGTTGTACAATAGCAGATAGCATGCGCCGTTGGAATCCGCCCGGTGAGGCCGGTGTCCAGGTGGGGGCAGGAGCTGTAGCCAGCGGAGGGTTAAAGGTGCTGTTGTCTCTTGTCAGAGAAGTCTGTCGGGCAGTACGACCCAAAACACAGATTTTGACGGCCCGGATTTTTTTTGTGTCTGTGGTTGATGCGACCCAATTGTCGTCAACCAAATATTCAAAGGCCAGTTGTTCTATGTTTTCGGCCATCGGTTGCAAACCAGTTTGGGTGTCACCGCTGGTGTCCCTTCCCAGGGAACCGCTGGTGGAACTAATGCCATAGCGGATGTCTTCGTTTGCGCCATCCGTCTTCCCATCAGCATCGAGATCCATGGAAAAGCGGAATATGTTAGCTGCCGCTGTGATAATTTTAGCATTTGGACCTTTTGCTGGATTGTAAGTGGCCATACGAATTTCACTGGACATCAGGCTCAGCGCTGCCCTGAGGTCTTCCTGCAATGTGGCTACCTCCTGCTGCGTGTTGTACGTACGGCTTTGAGCAGTAAGAGCCATAACCATTACAGCAAGCAGGGCGCCTGAGATAGCCATAGTGACCATTAGCTCAACAAGGGTGAAGCCGGATTGTCTGTTTTCTTTTGGCATGAAGGCTTCCTTTTCGGTAAAATTAGAATTATGAGAAATTACTTCCATGTTGCACCAACACCCAGATCCCCATTTGTAGTGACTTGAAGATCCACTCTTCCTGCTATTGACAAGACGCTTCTGTATCGAAGATTAGTATTCATGTCATTTTGTATCGCAACATTTCCAAGCGTGCCGTTTAAGGGTCTTCCCTGGGACGTAAATCCTGCGTTGAAGCCAGCCAGAATGGTGGTTCCAGGCTGAACTTGCTTGGAGGTTAAGGTCGTTTCCGTGCCATCTTGCCCACAGCTACCTGGGCCGTCATCCAGAAAGACCTCGTAAGTACCGTCTGTATTAAAATCCAGACAGACGTTACCGTTTCTTTTGACCGCTTCTATCCGAGCGCTTCTAAATGATGAGAAAATTTCACTGGCAACGGCCCGGGTTTTAGCATTGCTTCTGCTTTGCATCACATTTGGGTAGACAATAACACTCAAAATGCCGATAATAGCAATAACGACAAGCACTTCAATTAAACTAAACCCCTTATTGTTGGTTGGTTCGCCTCTTCTTAATCGGGGAAAATGTAGGTAGTTACAGAACATGTTTTTGTATCCTCTGAATTTGGTTATATGCTTTTGAAGCAAGAATAATGCCAAAACATATAGCCGGTGGTCGGGCAGTGCTGGATGAAAACAGCCGTTATTGGAGTTAGTTAGCGTGCCACTTCTGTTTTTGATGAGCTTCTGGTACAGACTGGTGGTGTAAAGTTATTTAATATTCAGCCAGGGTGTTGTAAAGTATTTTAATAGTTTTGCAGAGTTTGAGAAGCCCTGCGTTTCTTGCCTGCAGTAAAGGAGATGGCCTGGTAAAGGTGAGCCTGAATTCAAGGGCTGGACACTACTTGACTGTTTTAAAGCCAATTTTTTCAACAGCCTCTTTTATTGTGTTTGTTTCCACATCACCGTCATAGCTTGCCTCTCCTTTCTCAAGATTTACTGCAACATTAGATATCCCGGGTATTTCCTCCAAAGCCTTTTTTGTAGATGCCACACAGTGTGGGCAGCTCATCCCTTTAATTGATACCGTAGCCATTGTCTTTCCTTATCAGCTGAATTACTGTTTCATTAATATCAATTCATTTTTGTTGTGATTACAAGGGAAATGTTGGTCTGGAGCATTGTTATTATGACAGAATTAAAACTGGCCGTCAAAGGTATGCACTGTGCAGCCTGTTCCAGCCGTATCGAAAATGTTGTCGGCGGAATGGATGGTGTGGACAAAGCGTCAGTGAACCTGGCCACAGAAACCATGGAGTTGCACTGGGATGAAGGTGCCCATAGTTTTGAGGAAATTGCAGAACGTGTAAGCGGTATGGGGTTTGGCCTTGAATCCATCAGTACCCGGCATGATCTTTTTGAGAAAAACAGAGCTGAGACGCTTGCACGCTTAAGCGCCATGAAAAAGCAGCTGATTCTGTCCATGCTTCTTGCCATCCCTCTCTTTACTATCTCCATGGGTGAGATGATGGGCCTGCCTCTCCCTGAGCGTATCAATCCCCATACCCATCCTGTGAATTTTGCTCTTATCCAGTTTATCCTCGTCCTTGCCATCATGATCCTTGGTCGTAACTTTTATATCAACGGTATCCCGGCGCTTCTCCGGCGGGTTCCCAATATGGATTCTTTGATTGCAGTGGGGACCGGTGCTGCCTTTATCTATTCTACCTGGAATCTTGTTGAAATTATTCTTGGCGTTGATGTGCAGATGAAGGTTATGGATCTCTATTTTGAATCTGCAGGTGTGCTTATTGCCCTCGTTTCTTTAGGAAAATATTTGGAGACCCGTTCCAAGTCACACACTTCTGATGCCATTGCAAAACTTATGCAGCTCACTCCCGAGACGGCAACCCTTCTTGTTGGAGAAGCCCTGGAACAAAAAGATATTCCAGCTGCTGAAATCCAGGAAGACGATCTGTTGCTGCTTCGTCCCGGCGACAGAATCCCGGTTGATGGTGTTATCAGTCAGGGGCGTAGCGTGGTTGATGAATCCATGCTTACAGGTGAAAGTCTCCCGGTCAGCAAGGAAGAAAGCGATATCGTGATTGGTGGGACCCTGAATAAAAATGGTGTGTTGCATGTACGTGCCCGGCAGGTTGGTGCAAACACCATGCTTTCCCGTATTGTGCGTCTGGTTCAGGATGCGCAGGGTTCCAAGGCTCCCATTGCCGGAATGGCCGACCGTATCAGTCTCTATTTTGTCCCCGTTGTCATGTGTTTTGCCGTGCTTACCGGCCTTGTCTGGTATTTTGTGGGGGGCGCTGATTTCTCAACAGCTCTTCGGTTTTTTATCGCTGTGCTGGTTATTGCCTGTCCCTGTGCCATGGGACTGGCGACTCCTACCTCTATTATGGTGGGAACGGGCAGGGGGGCACAGCTTGGTGTGCTTATTAAAAGTGGTGAGGCCCTGGAACTTACAGAGAAAACAGAGGTGGTTGTTTTTGATAAAACAGGAACACTCACCCATGGCCAACCAAAGCTTACTGATTTTGTAACTGTGGCAGATGATTCTGATGGTAACGAACTCCTTTTTCTTGCGGCCTCCTGCGAGCAAAATTCAGAGCATCCCCTGTCTGAGGCACTTGTTGCCGCGGCCATGGAGAAGGAATTGCAACTGGTGCAGCCCGAATCGTTTACTGCCATACAGGGGCAGGGAATTAAAGGGCAGGTAGATGGAAAGGAAATCCTGCTTGGTAATAAACAGCTTCTGGAAAGCCAGGGCATGGATGTTTCTGTTATGGAGAGGCAGGTTCAGGAATTATCCGCCCTTGGCAAAACCGTCCTTTTTCTTGCGGTCGAGAAGCAATTTGCTGCCATCATTGCAGTGGCTGATACACTTAAAGATGAAGTTCCGGCGGCACTGAGAAAAATGCAGCAAATGGGATTGCGTCTGATCATGCTCACCGGAGACCAGGAAGTTACGGCCAGAGCTATAGCAGCACAGGCAGGAATTGAAGAGGTGATTGCCGAAGTCCTGCCGGAAAAAAAATCTGAGGTTATTGAGTCCCTGCAGGCTGAAGGACACAGGGTGGCCATGGTTGGAGATGGCATAAACGATGCACCGGCACTGGCACTTGCCGATGTGGGTATTGCCATGGGAACAGGCATAGATATAGCCATCGAATCAGGAGATGTGGTGATTATGCAGGGGAATCTGGATGGCGTGATAACAGCCCTTTCCCTGTCACGTGCTGTTATGAAAAATATCCGTCAGAATTTGTTCTGGGCCTTTGGGTATAATGTGGTTGGCATTCCGGTTGCTGCAGGTATACTGACTCTTTTTGGCGGGCCTGCACTAAATCCAATGATTGCAGGTGGGGCAATG
>JAOZKN010000001.1 GCA_029935315.1 Desulfocapsa sp.
GGAGTTGGGCTGATTGGTGTTGACTTTGATTCCTTGTGATCAGCAACCAGGCAGAACCTTAAAATACCATTAGTACAAGAGTATACATAAAAGAAAGGGCTTAAGCAAAAGAAATACGCCTGTCTTATCACTTTGTTGGTGTGATTATCTGTGCTGGAGAGAAGGGGAAGGAGAGGCTGATGTGTCTGTCTGGTTGCGGATTGTTTGCCTGCTACTTGAGGAGTTTTAAAAGCGCATAAATTTCATCCAGTGCCTGACGGGGGCTTAAGTTGTCGGCATCAAGATTTTGGAGTTGCTTTCGGATGGCATCGTTCTCAGAGGGGGGGAAAAGTGAGAGCTGGTTCGGGTGTGTTTTTCTACGTGATTTTCTGGTTTTTGCGCCCTTGGCGATATTGGGTGTGCCATCAAGACCAAATTCGCCCTGCTCAATGTTCTTGAGTATCTCTCCGGCCCGAAGGACCACACGGTCAGGTACCCCGGCAAGTCCCGCAACCTGTATACCGTATGAACGATTCGTACCACCTTTTACCAGTTTGTGGAGGAAGATAATAGTGTCGTTCCATTCCCTTACTGCAATGGAGTAGTTGCGAACCCGCTCTTCTGTTTTGGCAAGATCCGTCAGTTCGTGATAATGGGTGGCAAAAAGTGTTTTTACCCCTTTATCGTTTTTCTGTACCAGGTCTTCAGCCACAGCCCAGGCTATGGCAAGACCATCAAATGTTGACGTTCCCCGCCCGATTTCATCAAGGATGACCAGGCTTTTTTCGGTGGCATTGTTGAGAATGTTTGCGGTTTCATTCATTTCCACCATAAATGTGGATTGGCCGCGTCGCAGATCATCCATGGCGCCAACGCGGGTGAATATCCGGTCAACGACTCCAATGGTAGCGGATTCTGCCGGTACAAATGACCCCATCTGTGCCATAAGTACAATAAGTGCAGTTTGACGAAGGATGGTGGATTTTCCTGCCATGTTAGGCCCTGTTATTATCAGTACCTCTTCTTTCTCCTGGTCGAGGTGTACATCGTTGGGCACAAATTTACCACTTGGAATGGAACGTTCAATTACCGGGTGTCTACCCTCAATAATATCGATGGCCTCTCCATCGTTAACAACAGGGCGCTGATAGTGATAGAGATGTGCACCTTCAGCAAGGCAGATGAGGAAATCAATTGTAGCAAGAAGTGATGCACTTTTCAGGAGACGTGAGCTCTGTTTTGCCAGGGTTTGGCGGATATCGGTGAAAAGTTGATATTCAAGTTCAAGTCTTCTTTCCTGGGCACCCAGTACTTTTGTCTCGAACTCTTTCAGTTCCGGGGTGATAAAACGTTCGGCATTGACCAGGGTTTGTTTTCTGATATAGGTTTCAGGAACTTTATCCGAGTTGAGCCTGCTCACCTCAATGAAATAACCAAAGACTTTGTTAAATCCTACTTTGAGTTTAGGAATACCAGTGGCTGAACGTTCCTGTGCTTCTAGGTCAAGGATAAGCTGTTTTCCATGGCGCTGGATATGAACCAGTTCGTCAAGTTCCTCGTTATATCCTTCTTTGATGAGTCGTCCATCGCGCAGGGTGACAGGGGCTTCTTCGTTGATGGAGGTGTCTACCAGTTGATGTAAATCATCAAGGGGATCAATGTCTTCTCCAATTTCTTTTATTCGAGGGGCGTCACACTTCTGCAGGAGTTTTTTGATGGCTGGAAGTCTGGCCAGGGATTGTTTCAGGGCAAGCATATCCCGACCATTGCCGTTGCCAAGTACCATACGGCTGTTCAGACGTTCGACATCGTAGATGGCCTCCAGCAGTTCACGAAACTCCCGCCGGATGTTTGCATTTTTGAAGAGAAATTGAACTGCCATCAGCCGGTGGTTAATACGTGTAACGTCCTGAAGGGGGAAGAGGATTTCCTGTTTCAGGAGTCTTGCACCCATTGGAGTGCAGGTATGATCCAGTACGGAAAGAAGTGAACCCTCACGTTTTGATCCAATAATGGTCTGGGTGAGCTCAAGGTTGCGTCTGGAGGAATCATCAATCTGCAAAATACGATCAAGATCAATGGGGGTAAGTTTCTCGATATGACCAAGTTCAGTTTTCTGGGTATCCTGGATATATTCAAGGAGCGCGCCAGCGCTACGGATTGCCTCGTTTAACTCGCTGCAACCGAATCCAGCGAGGCTGGTCACCTGGAAATGATCACAGAGAAGTTCTTTGCTGCTTGAGAAATGAAAGCTTGTTGCAGGACGCTGTGTAACACAGAGACCCGGGAGAAGTGTTTTTGCCGTACTGAGCAGCTCGGCCAGTGTGTCCTGGTCCTCTTCGCTGATTAGAATTTCAGCAGGTGTCATACGAGTGAGCTGGTCCAGAATGATTTCTGCCTCCCCCTCGGTATCAATAAATTCACCAAGGTGAAAACTGCCGGTGGAAAGATCCAGAAAACTGATGCCAAAGAGTATCTGGTTTTTTTTCTCTTTTTTACACAATGAAGCAACGTAAAGATTGTCTTTATCGTCGAGAAGCTGGTCATCAGTGACGACCCCGGGGGATACCACCCGCACTACTTCCCGGCGCACGATCCCTGTTGCTTCGCTTGGCGTTTCCGTTTGTTCACAGATAGCAACCCGTTTTCCCGCTTTGACAAGCTTGGCAAGGTAGCCGGTTGCAGCATGATAAGGAATTCCGCACATGGGGACTCTGTTGGCTTCATTCTTCTTATTCCGTGACGTAAGGGTGATGCCAAGAATTTTTGAGGCCACTTCGGCGTCATCAAAAAACATCTCATAAAAATCACCCATCCGGTAAAAGAGAATGGCATCCTTATGCTCTTCTTTGATGTCCAGATATTGCCGGAGCATTGGTGTTAGTTTGGGGGCTTTACTCATCTTTTTCAGGTCTTCAGTGTGGCAGAGTCATCGACTTGTTTTATTGTATTATTATGTGAACTGGTGCAGTGTAGCATGCAGACCATTTTTATCAATAGTCAGGATTGCATAACTCCCAGGGGCACCATACCGGCCAGTGGGTTGGAAGGAACCGGGATTAATAAAAAGGGTCCTGGCAAAGCGGTGATTTACTGCGATATGGGTGTGGCCATAGACAATACAATCTGCAGTGGGGAATAAATTCCACATCCGCTCCTCAATGTTGTGCCTGGCACCTGCGCCATGACACAGGCCGATGCTGTGTCCCTCAATTGTGATGCGTTTACTGGTGGGCAAATTCTGGCGTGAGGACATTTCACACATATTACCATGCACAGCGTGAACCTCTTTCTCTTGAAAAATATCGAGAACGGAGAGATCAGTCAGGTCGCCGGCGTGCAGGATTACCGAACAGTCCTGAAATGCCTCTTTAACCTGTTTTGCATACCAGGGTTCGCTTTGCCTGATATGGGTGTCGGAAAGAATGCCTATACGAGTCATACTGAGTTTTCTCCGGATCTCTTGCGTGTTGGTGAACACTGCTTACTATAACTGGAAGAAGAACCCGAAGCACATGAAAAATATATATTTTCTTTTTGACCTGCGAGTTGCAACTGATACAATATTTATATTCAGGTGTTCTGCTGAAACGGTTTTGTTTTTGCCAGCCTTTACGCATAGAGCATATACTTGAGCAAGGAGTTTAGACCCATGACAGATAAAAATGGAAAAAATGCAATTCACGCAGAAGTTGAAGTGATAAGCGAGGGCGGAGTACAAAGTAATATTGCTCTTCCCAACAAGATATTGCCAAAGCATCTCTACTTGATCCCCATCGCCTCAAGACCTTTTTTTCCAGGACAGGTGCAACCAATTGTTCTTGCTGGAGATTACTGGCAGGAAACCATTCAAAGAATCGGAGAAACAGAGCAGAAAATGGTAGGGCTGGTATACACCAGTAATATTCCTGCCCAGGAAACCTTGCCTGAGGATTTTGCAACAATCGGGTGTATGGGCAAGATCCTGAAGCCTACCATGCAGGAATCCAATATCCATTTTGTTTGTCAGGGACTGCAGCGTTTTCGTATTAAACGCTGGCTGGGGAAAAAGGTTCCGTTTCTGGCTGAAGTGGAATTCCCAGAGGAGAGTGAACAAAAAATTTCCATGGATGATACGGAAACCCGGGCCTATGCCCTGTCTATTATTGCTGCAGTGAAAGAGCTGGTACAGGCCAATCCCCTGTATGGTGAAGAATTGAAACAGGCATTACAGTATTTTTCCCCCAATGAACCGGCACCTCTCACAGATTTTGCTGCAACACTCACCACTGCGACAGGCGATGAATTACAGAAAGTCCTTGAGACCCTGCCTATTTTAGAGCGTATGCAACGTGTGTTTCCCCTGTTGCAGAAAGAGGTTGAGATCACCAAATTGCATGGCGAAATCAGCAAGGAAGTAAATACCAAGATCAGCAGCAGGCAGCGAACGTTTTTCCTGCGGGAACAGTTGAAGACCATCCAGAAAGAGTTGGGAATCACAAAAGATGACAGGAAATCAGATGTGGAGGAGTTCGAGCAACTCCTGGAAAAATTACATCCCCCTGAAGCCGCCAGGGAACGAATCAGTGAGGAGTTAAAAAAACTGAGTTTTCTGGAGAGAGGCTCCCAGGAATATGCCGTGACCAGAAATTATCTGGATTGGCTGAGTTCCGTACCCTGGGGAGTCTATTCAGAGGATAAACTTGAAATCAAAGAGGCCAGACAGATCCTTGATCGTGATCATGACGGCCTTGCTGATGTGAAAGAGCGAATCATTGAGTTTCTCGCAGTTGGCGCCTATAAAAAGGAAATTGCCGGTTCTATTATGTTGCTGGTCGGTCCTCCAGGCGTCGGGAAAACATCTGTTGGTCGGTCGGTGGCAGAGGCCATGGGGAGAGAATTCTATCGATTCAGCCTTGGTGGAATGCGGGATGAGGCAGAGATCAAAGGACACCGCAGAACCTATATCGGTGCCATGCCCGGCAAATTTGTGCAGGCCTTAAAGGTCGCAAAAACCGCCAACCCCGTGATTATGCTTGATGAAATAGATAAGATTGGTGCCTCGTTTCGAGGGGATCCTGCTTCTGCTCTTCTGGAAGTACTTGATCCGGAGCAGAATGCGGATTTTCTTGATCATTATCTGGATCTTCGCGTAGACCTCTCCAAGGTTCTTTTTATCTGTACTGCCAATCAGCTTGATTCCATTCCCGGGCCGCTTCTTGATCGTATGGAAATGATACGTCTTTCCGGGTATATCACCGAAGAAAAGATGGAAATCGCTAAGAATCATCTCTGGCCCAAAGCGCTGAGTCTGGCAGGACTGAAGAAAAGTCAGTTGAAAATCAGTGACGCTGCGCTGAAATTGTTAATCGAAGGCTATGCCAGGGAAGCGGGGGTTAGAAAAACAGAAAAACAACTGCGAAAAATTGTGCGGAAAACAGTTGTGAAGATGCTGGAAGAGCCTGATCAGAAAGTCTCGGTCAGTGTGAAAAACCTGGAAACGTATCTGGGGAAACCTTTTTTCAGAAAAGAATCTCTTATCAAAGGCGTTGGTGTGATAACAGGGCTTGCCTGGACGGCCCTTGGGGGTGTGACACTGGCGGTTGAGGCAGCTGCAGTTGAACGGAAGAACGGAGGTTTTAAGCAGACCGGTCAACTTGGTGATGTGATGCGTGAATCTGCTCAAATTGCGTATAGCTTTCTGCTTTCCAATGCCAAACGTTATGGTGTCAAAGATGATTTTTTCCAGGGGCATCTGATTCATCTCCACGTTCCGGAAGGTGCCACCCCAAAAGATGGGCCCAGTGCCGGGATAACCATGACTTCTTCACTGTTAAGCCTGGCCCTTGGTAAAAGAATTAAACGTAATCTGGCCATGACAGGGGAGCTCACGTTGACCGGAAAGGTACTGCCGGTGGGGGGGATAAAAGAGAAGGTGATTTCAGCAAAACGGAACAGTATCAATGAACTGATATTGCCGGAAGCCAACAGGGGAGATGTGGAGACCCTGCCGGATCATATACGAGAGGGCTTAACCATACATTTTGCCAGTACCTATGACCAGGTGGCCAAGATAGTTTTGTCGGCATTCCAGGGGGTTGAGAATTGAAACTTAAGAAGAAAAACATATTGCTGCTTGGTGTCGCCCTGATTATCTATGGTCTTGCGCAGCAGGGGGGGATGAACTTTAATGATGCCTCTGCTCAGCTTGGGAATGTTAGCAGTGAATCTGGTCAGCTTGAGAGTTCCGACACAAGCCTGCACAATGCCTTTATCAGTGGACAGAGTGATGTACAGGTTCAGGGAAGCGGGGTGGTAAAGAAGGTCCTGGCGGATGATCGTAAGGGCCTGCAGCACCAGAAATTTATTCTTCAGACAGGTGCTGATCATACAGTTCTTGTCGCTCATAATATTGATGTGGCGCCAAGGATTCCCGGTTTGAAAAGTGGAGATACTGTGGGGTTTTATGGTGAGTATGAGTGGACCCGGCAGGGCGGTGTTATTCACTGGACACATCGTGATACTAAAGGACGTCATATCAATGGTTGGTTGAAGCACAATGGCAAAACATACCAGTAATATATTGCAGAGGAGAATCGTAAAGAGCTGTGGCTATTCTTTGCAGGGTCTACGGGCTACCTTTAAAGAGGAGGAGGCCTTTCGCCTTGAAGTACTGCTTGCTCTCATTCTTATTCCCCTGGGGTTCTATTTTGGCGAAACGGGTGTGGAGAAAGTATTACTCAGCGGAAGCGTCTTGCTGGTGCTGCTCGTGGAAATTTTAAATTCTGCCATCGAAAGTGTTGTTGACAGATTTGGCCCAGAAGAGCATGAACTTGCCGGTCGGGCAAAGGACCAGGGTTCTGCTGCTGTTTTGCTCTCTCTGCTTCTGGTGCTTGTGGTCTGGGGAGGGGTGTTATGTCTCCGCTAACAGAAAAACACTCCACAGTTCAACATCTGGCTGCCGTAGATCTGGGTTCGAATAGTTTCCATATGGTGGTTGCCCGTATAGATGACGGGCATATTCACATCCTGGACAACTTAAAAGAGATGGTGCGTCTGGGGGCAGGTCTTGATGAAAAAGGGAACTTGTCTCGTAGTGCCTGCGCGCGTGCCCTTGCCTGCCTTGAACGTTTTGGTGAGCGTGTGCATGATTTACCTGCAGGCGCTGTTGCTGCCGTTGGTACCAAGACTTTACGGCAGGCCAAAAATTCCCGTCAGTTTGTGCGCAAGGCCAGCAAGGCCCTGGGACATCCCATTTCTGTGATTGGAGGAAAAGAGGAGGCGCGCCTGGTCTATCTCGGCGTTTCGCATTCGCTTGTTGCCGAAGATGGTAAGCGTTTTGTTATGGATATTGGTGGCGGCAGTACAGAACTTATTCTCGGTGAAAATTTTGAGCCTTTGCATCTGCGCAGCCTTGATATGGGCTGTGTCAGCATGAGTCGAAAATTCTTTGCCAATGAAAAGCTGAGCCCTAAACAGTGGAAAAAAGCCGGTATTGCCGCCCACCTCGAACTTCGTTCCGTGAGGCGTTATTTTCAAAAAGCTGACTGGAATTCAGCCACCGGAGCCTCCGGAACCATTAAGGCTGTGGGGAGAGTTGTGCAGGGGCTTGGGCTCGATCCCTACTCTATTACTCTGGAGAGCCTGTACCGGATACGTGATATAATGATTGAAGCTGGTCGTTTGGATGGTCTCTCACTACCTGGTTTGAAGAGTGACCGGAAGCCTGTTTTTGCCGGTGGCCTGGCAGTTTTAATTGCCACCTTTGAAGCATTAAAAATTAAAAATATGCAGGTCTCTGAGGGTGCTTTACGTGAAGGCTTGCTGTATGAACGACTGGGTCGTATCCAGAGTGAAGATACTCGTTTAAAAACAATAATAAGTGTTCAACAGCGTTTTCAGATCAGCCGGAAACATGCACGCCGGGTCAGCAAAAAAGCGCACCAGTTGCTGACCGCGTGTGAAAAAGAGTGGCACCTGCGGCTGGAGGATGCGGAAATTCTTCACTGGGCAAGCAGTCTCCATGAAATTGGTCTTGCTGTTTCTCTGAGTGGATATCAGAAACATGGTGCCTATCTGCTGGATCATGCAGATTTGCCTGGGTTTTCTTTTGCAGAGCAGGACTGGATGAGTGTTTTGGTGCGTTGCCATCGAAAAAAACTCTCCAAAGAACTTTGCAGCGATTTCCCGGAAGAAGAAAAAGAGACAGGCTTGAGGCTTGTTGTTCTCCTTCGTCTGGCCACGTTGCTGCATCGCTCCAGAAAAGAAGAGACCGCTGTAATTGAAACCATTATTCCGGAGAAAAATGGTTTAACCCTACAGTTTGCCAAAGGGGAACTGGAGCAGCACCCCCTGCAGTTGGCGAGTCTGGAACAGGAGGCTTCCTACCTTAAGAAAGTAGGATTTATGCTTCATTTTTCTACTGTGAATGCATTGTGATGTAACGGTGGAAGAACTTTCACCCTAACTACCGGGCATAAATATGACGCCATCATCAATGATCAAGACGTTTTCTGATAATGAGGTCAAGCTCCAGCCACATATTACGATAGGCTTGGGAGGCGGCAGCATTTGGAGTAAAATCCAGTACCGGCTTTCTGTGGATTCCCATCTTCTCAACATCGGCCAGAAAAGGGATGTGCTGTTTGAGTACACGTTTTTTTCCTGAAAATTGCTTCATCATATCCAGATGCATTCTTTTCTGCTTTTGCACCATGGAAAAGAAAAGATATAATTTTTTGCGTTTTATTCCTGTTTGTTTGAAAAAATCCAAGAGTTTGTTGAAAGAAAGCAGGGATAAGGTGGTGG
This sequence comes from Desulfocapsa sp., assembly GCA_029935315.1. Classification (GTDB taxonomy): domain Bacteria; phylum Desulfobacterota; class Desulfobulbia; order Desulfobulbales; family Desulfocapsaceae; genus Desulfocapsa. Next base: position 8,767 of record JAOZKN010000001.1, read on the forward strand.
GGATAAACGGAATAAGCAGAATATCTGCAGCTGCAAAAATATTTTCTGAGAACAGGGTGATATTGGGCGGGCAATCCAGGAAAATATGATCATAATCCCTGGCCAGTGGTTGTAGGATTGTATCGATACGGCTGGTTGATTTGTTGAAATCATTCAGAGCAAGATCCAGATTCCGGTAAGTGAAATCGGAGGGCAGTATATCCAGGTTGTGATAATCGGTGGCCTTAATATTTTTCTGGATCTGTTTCCCCCCCAGCAACAGTTTGTCGGCAGAGAACTTTTTTCTGGCTTTTGTGCGGAAGTAATAGCTTGCCGAGCCTTGTGGATCCATATCGCAAAGGAGGGTCTTTTTGTTGCTTTTTGCCGAAAGATAGGCAAGGTTGACACTGGTGGCCGTTTTTCCTACTCCACCCTTAATATTATAGACTGCGATAATGGCCATGGTCTCTCCCGGGATTGATAACAGGTTGTTGTGAGTGTTGATATTTTACAACTCTTTGCCAAAGTGTACATTCTTTTTTTATTGACCTTTGCTGGGGGCAGCTATACGATCTTTTTTTGAAAGGACAGTGAAGCATAAAATCAACAGCAGGGTATAAAATTATCATTAAGAAGACAAGAGTATGGAGCGCAGTTACGTTTTGTATCATTTTATTCCTGGCAGGGCCTATTGTTGCAGCACCTCTTGAGCTGTTTGTCTCCATTGCGCCGCAGAAATATCTGGTTGATCGCCTGGGTGGTGAACTGCTGCGCAGTTATGTACTGATAGCACAGGGGCAAAGTCCTCATATGTACCATCCCACCAGTAAGCAGATTATGCAGCTTTCCCGGGTCAGGTTGTTTTTTGCCATAGATATGGAATTTGAGCATATTCTGATAAAAAAAATACAGCAATCCATATCCACCGTGCAGATTGTAAATTCTGTTCGCTCCATCGAGAAGATCTCTTTACAGGGACATGAGCATGGTGATGAAGGACATGGAACTTTGGATCCCCACGTCTGGCTTAGCCCAACGAATTTGATTGAAATGGCCAATACAATGGCGGCAGCCCTCCTGGCTGTGGATCCGCAAAATGCGCAGGTCTATAAGGAAAATCTGCAAAAACTTACCGCTGAACTTGAAACTCTGGATAGAGAAATAGGGAATATGCTGGCACCCTTTGCAGGAGAATCTTTTTATGTCTTTCATCCTTCATTTGCTTACTTTGCCAACAGCTATAACCTGCATCAGAAGGCGGTGGAGGTGGCTGGCAAATCTCCCACTCCAAAACAGTTGTCAACACTTATCCGCAAGGCCAAACAGGAACAGGTAAAAGTGATTTTTGTTCAGGAGCAATTTGATACCAGAAGTGCTGCTGCTGTAGCACATGCGATTCATGGCGAAGTTGTTGCGCTTAATCCCCTGGCTGAGGATGTGGTTGGAAATCTACGCATTATGGCTGGTAAAATTCGGACAGGCTTAAGCCGTTAAGAACGTTATGCAGAAAATTGATACGCTGATACCGGATGTGCAGATAAAAAATCTCAGCTTCAGCTATGACCAGAACAGGGTTTTAACCGATGTGAATCTTGATATTCATCATTTGGATTCCATCTGTATCGTGGGGCCAAATGGCGGTGGGAAAACCACACTGATCAAATGTATTCTTGGTCTGCTCACTCCAGAGCAGGGCTCCGTTACTGTTTTTGGCAAGAGCCCCGAACAGGCTCGATTGCGCATGGGCTACGTTCCACAGTACGCGACCTTTGATCCCTATTTTCCCATATCTGTAATGGAGGTGGTCTGCATGGGAAGGCTTGGGAATTCCCATGGCGGCAGATTCTCTTCAGCGGACAGGGCGCAGGCTGTGGCTGCTCTTGAACAGGTGGATCTGGGGGGATATGGAAAACGCTCCTTTTCTGCACTTTCCGGTGGACAGCGACAACGGGTTCTTATTTCCCGGGCGCTGGCATCCGGTGGTGACCTGTTGATTTTAGATGAACCCACAGCCAATATCGATCACACTGCAGAGACGCATTTCTTTGATCTGCTCGGCAGCCTGAATAAGCAGATGACCATTCTTATGGTCACCCATGAAGTTGGCTTTGCCTCTACATTTTTCAAGCGTATCGCCTGTGTGAATAATCAAGTTGTTATCCATCCGACCAGTGAGCTGACCGGTGAGTTGATACAGAATATGTACGGTGGCGACTTGCAAATGATACGACATGATCATCGTTGTTGTGAGGGGGGGCATAGTCATGAATGAGTTTTTTCAGGCGCTGGCAGATCCCAACCTGCCGTTTTTCCGCTATGCGTTGATAAGCGGTCTGCTGGCATCCATCCCCTTTGGTATTATTGGCAGCCTTGTGGTAGTCAGGCGTATCAGCTATATTGCCGGAGCCATATCTCACTGCGTCCTGGCGGGTGTGGGGCTGGGTCTTTATCTGCAGCAGGCCGTTGGCATTAGCTGGTTTACACCTTTTGTTGGCGCAATTCTGGCTGCTTTGCTGGCTGCTGTGATTCTGACAGTGGTGAGTCTGCATGCGAAGCAGAGGGAAGACAGTGTCATCGGAGCGCTGTGGGCAGCTGGTATGGCCATTGGCTTGCTGTTTATTGCCAGAACCCCAGGCTATAACGATCCCATGAGTTATCTGTTCGGTAATATTCTGCTTATCACCAAAAGTGATCTCTATTTTGTGATTATTCTGGATGTGGTGGTGGTGGCTGCGGTGAGCATATTTTACAATAAATTTCTGGCCCTCTGTTTTGACGAGGAGTTTGCCCGATTGCGGGGGCTCAATACAGGTCTTCTCTATCTTGCACTGCTTTGCCTTACTGCCATTACCGTGGTGTTGCTGGTTCGGATTGTAGGCATTGTCATGGTGATTGCACTACTCACCCTGCCAGCAGCAATCGCTGGTAATTTTGCCCGAAACCTGTGGCAGATGATGCTGTTTGCCAGTGGTTTTTGTGCCTTATTTATCTTTTCCGGCCTGTGGGCCAGTTATAGCCTTGACCTGCCCAGCGGCCCGGTGATTATCATGATTGCCACCGTTGTCTATTTACTTGTTGTCTTGGTTTTGCGGAAGATTTCCTTTGGGCGAGCATAACGACGAATGTGAGCCCGTCCCTTTGTACTACTCGAAGATCGAAACCTGAATTTCAAGAGAGGGTTTACTCTTTTGATCGTATCCGGAAAACAAAAAAATGGCTCATTCCCGTGCCCCCATCATTTATATATCCCGGAGCAGAGTTACAATTTGCTTATGTCACGCCGAAAAAGGCAGTAAACCCCAGAGCCAGAAGAGGCCCATCCCAACCAGGACCGTTCCACCCAGACTTTTTGTTCTTACCGCAAAGAGGAGGGTGGGGATCGCTACCAGAAATTCCGGTTTCCCCAGTTCAAAGCTACGTGCCGATTGATCGGTAAATAAAATGGGTGCCAGCAGGGCACAGAGGATGGCCACGGGGATCAGGCTTAACCAGTCAACGAGCCATTTGGGCAGCTTTTTGTGTGCCAGATAAAACAGAGGCAGCCAGCGGGGAATGTAGGTAACGAGTCCCATTCCAGCGAAGAGGAAAAAATAATCGAAAAAATTCATCTCCGTTGCTCCCGGTAACGTTTGCAGAAATAACCAAGGCTGGCAGCTGAAATGGAAGCGCCGAGTATGTAACTGTGACCCGGAATCAGCAGATACCAGGCCACACCGATAACAAGTGCTGTGACTCCTGTGAGAACATAGACAATATCATGGAGTTGAAAAAGGAGGAGTGCCAGAAACATGGCGGTCAGCGCATAGTCGGTACCAAATGCACCCGTTGGGATAAATTGTCCCAGTAAAGCTCCGAAGACAGTGGAGAGTACCCAGGCCATGTTTGAAAGTTGATTGACGGTGATAGCCCGCAGTGGATCCCAGTTCCCTTTCTTGAAGTGGGTCATATTCACGGCAAAAGTTTCGTCAGTTATTCCGTAGGCAAAGAGGCTCAGGAAACGGCGTTTAAGTCCACTTAAGTGTACAGCTACGGCAGAACTCATCAGGAAGTGGCGAAGATTGACAACAAATGTGGTGAAGATAATGGCCCAGATAGAGGCCCCTGCGGCAAGCATGGCCACACAGATAAATTGTGCAGATCCGGCAAAGACCAGTATCGACATCATGGCCACTGCCCAGACTGGAATTTCAGCCTGGCTGGCAAGGACACCCATGGCCAGGCCGATGGGGATATACCCGAAACATATGGGCCAGGAGGCGATGGCACCTTCCTTGAACCACGGGTTGAGGGCTGTTGCAGGTTGGTCCGGGCCAGGATTGGGGATTGCTTTCATCTGCTTTCTTCAGGTTTATATGGGCTAGTCCTTGCAAAAGGCGCATGGCTCTTGCTATAGTACAGGGTTTTTTAAAAAGAGTTTGAGTTTTTGTCATCCCAATTAATTATATTTTCTTACACGCGAAATACGATGGAGAATTATTATGTTTACCGCTTCTGATTTACGAAAAGGACTGAAAATCCAGATTGATGGTGCTCCTTATAAAATCACCCACTTTGAGTTTTCAAAACCTGGAAAGGGCCAGTCACTGTATCGTTGTAAATTACGCAATATGATCAACGGCAACCAGCAGTCTCAGACATACCGTTCAAATGAAAAATTTGAAAAGCCGGATCTCAGCGAGCGGAAAATGCAATATCTCTACAATGAAGGTGATGAATATCATTTCATGGATACAGAGAATTATGAGCAGACCTTTATCACCAAAGATCAGCTTGGAGACAATATACAATTTTTGCAGGATAACATGGAGCTGGATGTTCTCTTTTTTGAGGACAGACCAATTGATGTTACTCTGCCGATCTTTGTAAATCTTGTGGTAACCATCGCAGCCCCCTGGGCCAAAGGGGATACTACCGGAAACGATACCAAGCCCGTAACCGTTGAGAGCGGCTATGAACTGCAGGTTCCTCCTTTTGTCGTTGAAGGGGACAAAATCCAGATTGATACACGAACCGGTGAGTATGTCACCCGGGTAAAAGAGTAATTTGCGTTATGCTTGACCTAAAAGGGCTGCAATTTCGTGCAGCCTTTTTTCAGGCAGTTCGTTCTTTTTTTGCCGACCAGAATTTTCTTGAGGTGGATACTCCCATTCGCCAGCCGCTGGTTATTCCCGAACAGAATATATCCCATATCCCGTCTGCTGGTCATTTCCTCCAGTCTTCTCCTGAATTATATATGAAACGCCTTCTTGCCGGTGGCTGCGAACAGATATACCAGATCTGTCGCTGTTTTCGCCAGGGTGAATGCGGACGTCTGCATCTGGAAGAGTTTAGTATGCTTGAGTGGTATCGCAGGGATGCGGATTATAAAGATCTTATGTGTGATTGTGAGGCCTTGATCCTGTTTTTACAAAGGGAACTCCCCGGGCACTGCTTTCCTTTTGATTCTGCTCGAGCCTGTGAATATTTAACGGTTGAAGACGCTTTTGCACGTTACAGTTCCATGTCCGTTCAAAAAGCCTTAGAGCAGGACCTGTTTGACCAGCTACTGGTTGAAAATATAGAGCCGCATCTTGGGAAAAATTGCCCGACATTTCTTTATGATTATCCTCTGGAGCTGGCATCTCTTGCCAGAGAAAAAGAGGGCCAGCCGGAGGTCGCGGAACGTTTTGAACTGTATGTCTCTGGTGTGGAGCTGGCGAATGGTTTTTCAGAACTTACTGATCCTGTTATTCAGCGCAGTCGGTTTGCAGAAGAATATGCCAATATGGGAATGTTACACCCTTCCCAGGCAAAGATGCCTGAGAAATTCTTGGCGTCCCTTACCACTTTAAGAGAGGCCGCCGGAATCGCCATGGGACTTGATCGACTTTTTATGCTTTTTCTGGGGGAAGACCAGCTTGACCGGGTTGTCTCCTTTTCAGCGGAAGAACTTGATATGTAAGGAAATGGTTATGTAGGTTTCTTTTGACACTCCACCACAGAGTGTGATACAATTTATCAGTGTTAGAAACATATAGTTATGTGTAATTGACTTTTTTTGTTTTTTTCAATGGGGAAAAAACATATCCGAACAAAGGAGAGTAACCATGGATACAAAAGAACTTAAAAAAGTTCTTGCCGGAATTGGCGTCGTTGGCCTGCTTGCAGGTGGCGGTGTTTCCATTCCCGGCGATGCCGGCGCCAGCGGTTGAGGCGGCCCAAAAGACGGCGCAGTTAGCGCTGTAACAGACGCAGCAAGTGGAGTTGTTGATGAAAAAATTGACGAAGCTGCTGCTGAGGCAAAAGAAAAAGTGAAAGATATGAAAGAAGACGCTGCAGGCAGCGGCTGAAGTGGTCATAAAGACGACGCAGGTAGCGTCGACGGAGAGACCGAGAAGCCTCATTCCAGCGGCTGAAGTGGTTAACTTCTAAGTACGGTCGTACTTATAGATTTGGAAAAGGCCGGTTATGATGTATGTCATGACCGGCCTTTTTTTGTTCTTTTTCGATTGACTGGCAGGATTTCTTCCAGGATAGTCCGTTGTTTCATGCGTTCATTTTTGTTTCTGGCCACATAGATAGGTTTGCCGGTGTCTCTGTGCAGTCCGGTGACATACATGGCGGTGGCAAGTGTTCCGGGGGTCGGGGTGAAATCCTGGAACTGCCTCAGCTCAAGCCCCAGCTTTCCCAGTGTTTTTGCCATTTTGGCAGTGTGTGATGCTGTGCATCCGGGATGGGATGAGATGATATAGGGGGTAAACTGGATGTTTTTCCTGAGCTCTCTGCTGAATTGGCGTCCAAGCTTTAGGAGCTCTTCCAGTTGCTTATGGGATTCTTTGTGCATTAGTTCCAGAACTTCCTTCTCTGTGTGTTCCGGTGCAATTTTCAGTGCCCCGGGAGTATGCGATCGTATAATTTCCTTAAACAGCGTTGGTGTTTTTCGCAGGAGCTCCAGACGCAGACCGGATGCGATAAAGACGTGTTGTACCTTCTTCAGCTGTGCAACTTTCCGTAAAAGAGACAGAAATGCCTCTTCGTCCACCTGCAGGTTTTTGCATACCTTTGGATAGAGGCAGTCATGCTTTTTACAGGATCCAATTTTACACGATACTGCATACAGGTTGGCTGTGGGACCGCCCAGGTCACTGACGGTGCCGGTGAAATGTTTCATCTCACTGAGTTGTTCTATTTCCCGGACGATGGATTCCTGGCTGCGGCTGGTGATGGCCGGGCCCTGGTGGCGGGTGATTGCGCAGAAGGAACAGTTTCCACAACACCCTCGTACTGTGGTGATGGAGTGCTGGATCATTCTGGCGGCAGGTACATTAGGGAATCCGGGGTGTTCCTGTCGTGTGTAGGGTAACTCATAGAGAGCATCCATCTCCTTGCTGTTGAGTGGTGGTGGCTGTGGATGCTGGATTATCCAGGCACTTTGCTGCTGCTGGATCAGTGTCTGATGTGCATAGCTCCTGGCCTGGCTGTCTACTTTTTTTTCAGCATCTAAAAACAACGCCTTTTGCCTTTGCATATCTTTCCAGGAGGGGAGGAGGATATTTTCTTTCTCTTCCATATCAAATCTGCTCTGAAAAACTTTGGGGCTGAGTCGCTCACATGTTCCTGCAATGGTATCTAACTCCTGCCTGTTGGCAAGTCGTTGGGCGATTTCAAGGATGGCATGTTCGCCCATGCCATAGACAATGATATCTGCCTTCGCATCGCTTAGCAGGGAGCCCCGTAACTTTCCCTGTTTGTAGTCATAGTGAACAAAGCGGCGCAAAGAGGCTTCAACACCGCCAAGTATCACGGGGACATCGTTGTAGGCAGAACGAGCCAGATTCGTGTAGAGCATGGATGCACGATCGGGCCGGCATCTGTTGTTTTTATCTTTTATTTTCCCTCGCCAGGGATTCCCGTTGGGAGAGTAGGCATCTTTATCGCGTACTTTTCCATTGCCTGTGTAGTTTGCGACAATGGAATCGAGATTGCCGCCGCTGATACCAAAAAAGAGACGGGGCTTACCAAATTGTTTAAATTCAGCATTGTTGTCATAGCGGGGTTGGGCCAGGATGGCGACCTTATAGCCCTTGCTTTCAAGGAGTCTGCCGATAAGAGCTGTGCCAAACGAGGGGTGATCCACATAGGCATCCCCGGTGACAAGGACAATGTCCAGTTCGTGCCAGCCGCGGGCACGGCACTCCTCCATACTCGCGGGGAGCGGAGAGAGTCTATTGTTTTTTTTCATACTCATAGGCATATCTTAATGATGGTCTGAGAAATCTGCAAACCCATAATGCGTTAAACATTTGTAAAGCGTATAATGGAGAAAGATGATAATGCTTTTTCCGTTATAACTAATACGATTGGAACAGAGGGGACAAATGGCAGTAAATATAGTGAAATTTCTGACACTTCTGGAAAAAGAAGTGAAGACTTATAAGGTGCCAGTGGTAGATCTGATTGCAGTGCAGACAAAAGATCCTTTTAAGGTTCTGGTGGCAACAATATTGTCGGCCAGGACAAAAGATGAGGTAACAGCCAAAGCCTCTGAGAGACTGTTTGCGGAGGCGGATACTGTGCAAGAGCTGGCAAAACTCGATGAAGCACGTCTGCAAAAACTTGTCTTCCCCGTCGGTTTTTACAAGAATAAGGCAAGGTATCTTGTTGCCTTGCCGGGCGTATTGACCAGAGATTTTTCCGGGAATGTTCCCCAGAGCATGGATGAGCTCCTCACTCTTCCGGGTGTCGGCAGAAAAACAGCCAATCTGGTACTGGCCCAGGCTTTTTCTGTTCCTGCTATCTGTGTCGATACCCATGTCCATCGGATTATGAATATCTGGGGCTATGTGGAGACAAAGAATCCACAGCAGACAGAAATGGCGCTTCGGGAAAAATTACCGGAAAAGTACTGGATTCCCGTGAACTCTTTACTGGTGGCCTTTGGTCAGGGGACGTGTCGCCCTGTTTCGCCCCACTGCGATCGCTGTCTGCTGGCGGCCGATTGTCCGCAAAAAGGTGTTGTTCCACGGAAAATCAAAAAGATAAGCACAAAGGGAAAAGTATTACGTCTGGTGTCCTGGAATGTAAACGGCCTGCGGGCTGTCTATAAGAAAGGTTTTCTGCAGAGTCTGGCCGAAATGGCGCCGGATGTCCTTGGGCTGCAGGAGATAAAAGCCATGCCGGAGCAGTTACCGGAAGAGCTGCAGGAACTCAAAGGATATCACAGTTATTTCTACAGTGCTCTGCGTAAAGGCTATTCCGGTGTGGCAGTGTATTCAAAACAGAAGGCGAGGCGGGTTATAAGAGGAATAGGCGATGCCCGCTTTGATGATGAGGGCAGGGTGCTGACCCTCGAGTTTGAAAAGTATTTTTTTATTACCTGTTATTTTCCCAATTCCAAGGGCGATTTGTCGCGACTTGGTTTTAAACATGATTTTAATGTCCTTTTGCAATCCTTTGCAGAGAATCTGGCGAAGGAAAAATCTGTTGTTGTTTGCGGGGATTACAATGTGGCCCATAAAGAGATTGACCTTGCTAATCCCAGGCAAAATGTAAAAAATGCTGGTTTTACTCCGGAGGAACGGGCGTGGATGGATGATTTTACGGAGGATGGCTGGATTGATAGCTTTCGGCAAAAAAACAAGGCAGCGGAACAATATTCCTGGTGGAGTTATCGCAGTCGGGCTCGGGACAGGAATATTGGGTGGCGTCTCGATTATCATTATGTTGACCGGAAATCCGCAGAAAAAGTTGTCGATGTGGATATTTTGCAGGATATTCACGGCTCTGACCATTGTCCCGTTGTGCTTGATTTCCTGGAGTGATTCAGGTAAGTTTTTAATACTGCAATACTTTTGCATGGCAGGTTCGGACAAAAATTGAAATTGGGATGACACATGGCTCGTGTAAAACCGCAGTATCGTATATTATTGGCTGATGACCATGCCTTGATTCGGCATGGTATCAGAAATCTTATCAGTAACAATCCTGCCCTGGAGGTTATTGGTGAAGTAGGTGACGGCGAGGAACTGCTGGAATATCTGAAAGTAAAAGTCCCGGATCTTTTGATTCTTGATATCTCCATGCCCAAGCTTACCGGTATTGAAGCTGTGAGTAAGGTAAAGAAGCTCTATCCGGATATTAAAATTCTTATGTTGACCATGCATAAGAATAAGCAGTATTTTTATCATGCCATGTCGGCCGGAGCGGATGGCTACCTTATGAAAGAAGATTCCGATGAAGAGTTATTGCTTGCCATCAAGCGTATTCAAAACGGGAAATCCTACCTTTCACCCTATCTTTCACAGGATTTCGCCGACGATGTGATTTCAGCCTATCGTAATAATCGCAGTTCGCCGTTTGAAACCCTCACCAAGCGTGAACGGGAAGTCCTTAATCTGGTAGTGGACGGTCATACCAGTAAAGTAATGGCTGAGATGTTACATTTGAGTCCGCGTACCATCGATCATCACCGTGCTAATTTGCTGCGCAAGTTTGATATGAAAAACAGTGTTGATCTTGTAAATTTCGCCGTGCGAAATGGGTTTGTCACACAAACTGAACAGTGATTTTACCCGCTTCGCTTAAATTTTTTCCTTGAATAGTTCTTTTTCTGCATTTATTTTTAAAAAATAATTTTATTTGCATCCGCTGATTTCCTTCCTATCTTTTCGTTATTTCTGAGCAAAAATAGTTCCATGGGTAAATATACCTAGGGCAGAACTGGTATTTCTCACAATTGTTTTTTCCCTCGGCCTGTGGTCTTTAAAACACATAGACAGTGAATAGCGGTTCAGTAGAGATTGCTGTTATTTTAAAGCCTACGGGGATTTGTCCGGCAGGATATATTAATGGAAAATGGAGAAGAATAATGAATAAAGCAGAGCTTGTTTCGTCTGTTGCCAAGTCAGCAAATATAACAAAAGTAAAAGCGGAAATGGTTTTAAACGGTGTCCTTAAAAATATGGTAGATACAATGAAAGATGGTGAAAAAGTAAGTTTACTGGGATTTGGAACATTCAGCGTTGTTGAACGTGTGCAAAAGAAAGGACGTAATCCCCAGACTGGTCAGGATATAGTTATTCCAGCGCACAATGCTGTGAAATTTAAGCCTGGCAAAACGTTATACGGAAGAGTTCAGTAACAAAGAGTCGAGCTCCTGGAACAGGGAAAAGAGACCTGCAGTTCCTCCTTTGTCTTCTTTTCTCTGTTCTTCTTTGTCTTATCCTGTTTGAGAGCCTTGTCTGATACGTAAGTACCAGAGTAATCCGCCACCGATTATCATCAGTCCACTGAGTAGCTGACCCATGGTCAAAAATCCCAGCAGGAATCCTATCTGTGTGTCCGGTTCCCGGAACAATTCAACAAAGATTCGAAAGACACCGTAAGCCATAAGAAAAAGGCTGAGCATACATCCGTGTGGCCAGTTTTTTTCAGCTTGCCACGGTTTTGCCTTGAGAATCCAGAGGAGTGTGAAGAGAAGGACTCCTTCCAGTAACATCTCGTACAGTTGTGAAGGGTGCCTCGGCAACGGGCCACCACCCGGGAAGACCATGGCCCAGGGGACATCGGATGTCCTGCCAAATAACTCACCATTGATAAAGTTACCAAAACGACCCAGGCCAAGACCAATGGGGATAGTGACCACATACAGGTCGGCACATGTCCAGAAATCCAGTTTCTTGATCTTTGTGAAAAGTGCCCCGCCAATAAGGCAGCCGATACAGGCTCCATGGAAAGACATGCCTCCCGTCCATGTGGCCGGTATCTCCAGGGGGTGTTGTATGTAGTAGGAAAGATTGTAGAAGATCACATATCCCAGTCGCCCGCCAAGGACCACCGACAGAATCAGCACCAGGTTGAGGTTCTCAAAGTGCGGTTCCAGTTCTTTGTAGGCAAAATCACGTATCTGTTTTTGCACAAGAAAATAGCAGGCCATAAAGCCCAGCACATACATCAGGCCGTACCAGCGAACGTGGAGCGGGCCCAGAGAGAATATTATGGGGTCAATGTTGGGGAATGTCATTACAGTCTTTTCAGGTGAACCTGAAGAACGGAGATTGCTGCCGGCGTTACTCCGGAAATCCGTGATGCCTGTCCCAGAGATCGCGGGCGAACTGTGCTCAGTTTTTCCACCACTTCATTGGAAAGTCCTGACAATGTGGAGTAGTCGATGTCTTCCGGCAGGCTTACGCCTTCCATTTTTTTAAAGCGGAGAACCTGTTCTTCCTGGCGCTTGATATATCCGGCAAATTTTATTTGCAGTTGAATCTCATCGCTGACATCTGAATGCAGAAGTTCTGCAACTGATTTCTGCATCTCCGCTGGGTCTGTGGGCAGCAGGCTCAGCTCTTTCAGGGTGAGTTCCGGCCGGCGTAGCAGGTCCGCCATGCTGCATTTCTGTTTGAGCGCGGTTGATCCGCTGCTAATAAGGATATCGTTGGTCTGTTGGTCGGGTTTGACATGGATGGTGTCGAGCAGCTTTGCTCCCTGTTCAAGTTTTGTCTGTTTCTTCTGGAACGATTGATAAGACTCTTCGGGAAGGAGGCCAATCTCGTGGCCAATTTTACAGAGCCGGGTGTCGGCATTGTCTTCGCGCAGCAGTAGTCTGTATTCGGCGCGGGATGTAAACAGGCGATAGGGTTCCTTGGTGCCACAGGTGACGAGATCATCAATCAGCACTCCGATATAGGCCTGGGCCCGGTCAAGGATAAGGGGCTGTTGCCCGCGAACCATGTGCACTGCATTGATTGCCGCCATTAAGCCCTGTGCTGCCGCCTCTTCGTAGCCGGAGGTTCCATTAATCTGGCCAGCCAGAAAGAGTCCCTTTACCCGCTTGGTTTCAAGGTTTGGCCCAAGTTCCAGTGGATCTATATAGTCATATTCAATGGCATATCCGGGACGTACTATTGTTGCGTTTTCAAGCCCCTTAATGGAGTGGAGCATTGCCAGCTGGGTTGAAAGGGGTAAGCTGGTGGGCAGGCCGTTTGGGTACACTTCTGTGGTGTCCAGGCCTTCGGGTTCCAGAAATACCTGGTGCCGGTCTTTTTCAGGAAAGCGCATGACCTTGTCTTCAATTGACGGACAGTAGCGTGCGCCAATACCTTCAATTATCCCTGCATACATGGGCGACTGGTCAATGCCGGCTCTGATTGCATCGTGGGTCTTGGTATTGGTGTAGGTGATATGACAGGGCAGTTGAGGCAGAACGTAATTGCCCTTGCTGCTGAAAGAAAAATGCGCCGGTGGCTGATCACTGTGTTGTGCTTCAAGTTCTGAGTAATCGATGGATTTTGCATCGATGCGGGGCACTGTTCCGGTTTTCATGCGGCCCATATCGAATCCTGTTTCTTTAAACCAGGCGGCAAGGCTGGTAGACGGGGTGTCTCCCATGCGACCGGCCGGAAAATTTTTCATGCCGATATGGATCAGGCCGTTTAAAAAGGTACCGGTGGCAACAACCACAGCTTTGACATGTATTTCTTCTTCCAATGATGTGCGGAGTCCACAGATACGCCCGTCTTCAACAATAAAAGAATCGACTACTGTCTGCCGGATTTCGAGATTTTCCTGAGCTTCCAGTACCGATTTCATTCGCAGGCGATAGAGCAGGCGATCTGCCTGGGCACGCGATGAACGGACGGCAGGGCCTTTGGAAGTATTGAGTTTACGAAATTGTATGGAGGTGGCGTCTATATTTTTTGCCATCTCGCCTCCAAGTGCGTCAATCTCACGCACCAGGTGTCCTTTGGCCAGACCGCCGATGGCAGGGTTGCAGGACATGGCACCAATGGTGTCCACATTGATCACTGCCACCAGGGTTTTGCAGCCCATCCTGGCAGCGGCCAGTGCTGCTTCACATCCTGCGTGTCCTGCGCCTATAACTGCAATATCGTATGAATCCATCAGATTTTTGTTTTCCATGAGATGATAACCCAGCGTGGAGGGATTGCTCGGGTGACGATAAGTTTTCCGTCGGGGGTTTTGCGGCTGTTGCTTACAATATACTCCTGAAGATTCTGCTCCTCTTCACCGCTTAATGCTTTGAACATCCAGCAATAGGACTCCATGGCTGCCTTGATGTCAGAGTAGGTGGTGTCGGGAGAGAGGCCGATGATGTCAACGGAGCAATGAATCCCCATGGAGTAGAGGGTGTTAATGGTGTAGATATAATCGGGGCCGGAACGAAATGCTTTGTTCACTGCCTTGAATGCTCCCTCGTCAAAAGGTGTCGGTCCTATCCTGTCCACAACAAAGACGTATTTGCTGCTGTGGGCGTTGAGCTTTGCGAGCGATGCAGCAAGGTTTGGTCCGCTAAGGGATCGTGAAGCGATGCAGATATCGTGTCTTCCCAAATCCTGCTGGCCCCAGTCATCTTCCCAGGAGGCATGTACCGTATTTATATTGCGTACACCTTGTTTTTGGGCCTCCGTTTCAAGGGCGTCGAGCATGCCCTGTGAATAATCCAGTGCGGTGACAGATTTCACCCGTTTCGCGACAGGGATTGAAAGTGTCCCGGGGCCTGCTCCCGCATCAAGGATTGTAAGATCCTTTTGCAGGGGAAGACGTTCCATAACAAGATCCACAAAAGGAGAGTCGCTGTTTCTTTTGGCAAAAGAAGGTGCTTTTTTGTCCCAGTCCTTTGAGCTTTTTGGTGTCCAGGACTTTTGCTCCCTTTCGTTTTGCCAGAGGGCCTGCCAGTCGATATCTTTGTAGGTGATTTTAGGATGCATGGTAATTTTGAGCTCCGCAAAACGGAGAGTTTGAATAATGATAGAGTTGTAAAAAGTTACAACTAATATAAGGCACCCAAGGTATCACAGGAAATAGGCTTCTGCAACTCCAGAACCGAAAATGTTTGACACGAATCAGTGAATGTGGTTAATATTGTCCTCTTGTAGATTTTATGTCCTGCGAATAGTTGAGATTCAGCGTACATGTTGTGCAGGGCAAATAAATATCCGAATATCACAGCGAATCTCTGTGGGAATAGTCGGCTTTGACAATAGAACAATCCACAGCAATAGTGGAGCAGGAGTAAAAAAATGAGTAAACGTACTTTTCAACCCAGCAATATAAAGCGTAAGCGTACCCATGGATTTCGCAGCCGTATGTCAACCCGTGCCGGTCGTGCAATTTTGAATGCCCGTCGTGCAAGAGGACGTAAGCGTCTTTCAGCCTGATAACTTTGCCGCAGTATAAACTCCCTAAAACAGCCTTGCTTCGCAAGGGACGGGAGTTTGATAAGGTCTACAGGCAAGGAAAAAGATTTCGTGGTGAGGGGTTTTCCCTGATTTTTGTCGCCAACGAATTGGGCTATAACCGCATCGGAATCAGTATCCACAGAAAGCTCAAAGGGGCTGTCAGACGAAACAGGATTAAGCGGATTATTCGTGAATCGTTTCGTCTGCAACGGTCTTTTTATCCGGTCTGCGCTGATATTGTTTTTGCAGTTCGTACGGAATTTCCCCTGACCAACCCTGCCGTGATCTCTTCCTCTGTGGCCCATCTGACCAGGGACATCTGATTTGCAACAGGATCAATCCATTTTTCGAATTTTCTTTTTGAAGATCCGTTTTTTTGTGCAATGGATTTTTCTGGGATGTATCAAGGGGTATCGTTATCTTGTTTCCCCGCTCCTTCCTCCCAGTTGTCGTTTTACCCCAACGTGTTCCTGCTATGCTGCTGAGGCTATTGAGTCTCATGGCCCATTGAAAGGTGGTTTTCTTGCCCTTTGTCGAATCTTGCGTTGCCATCCTTTTTGTAAGGGGGGCTATGATCCCGTTCCATCTGTTGACGATGGGTCAAACCCTGAGAAGAAGGGTGATAATGCATCAAAAAGGGCTGGAACAGCGGTAGATTCCTCAATACAGTACACAACTCGCTAGTATATATTTTTAATATGGTAAACTAATGGATATTTACAGAACTTTTTTAGCAATTATTCTCTCATTTATTATTCTTATCGGATATCAGTATTTTTTTGTGGGTTTCGGGCCCGCGGAAGTTCCTGTGGAAGAGACTGCAGTGCAGACTGAAGTGCTGCCATCGAAAGCTGCAGTGCCACCTGTTGCAGGAATTGCAAACGCACCTGTCCCCACCTCTCAACCATTATCCGCTGTACAGATGGATCGTCCCGACAGAGATGCCAGAATGTTAAGTGTGGAGACCGATTTTTATACGGCGTCTTTCACCGAGGAAGGCGGAGTCTTAACCAGTTTTATTCTAAAAGATTATAAAGAAACCACAGATGCCGATTCTCCCGGGATGCAACTGGTGAAAGTGGATGGCAGTTATGGTTTCCCCCTTGAATTTTCCTGGGGAAGCGTTGCGCCGGTCTCAACTTTTTATACAGCTGCAAGTGAAAATGTTCGATTCCAGGGGAATGTTGCTCAGCTGAGTATGACAGGGCGTGGCAATGGGGTTGAAATTGAGCGGAGTTATAATTTTGCCAAGGACGCCCCTGTGGTGGATCTGACAGTACGCGTGAAGAATGTTTCCTCTGCGGTGTTACAGGGAGCTGCTGAATTGCATCAGTCTAACGTCCCTTTTCGTGAGGCTACGGCAGCCAATCGTTTTCTTTTCACCGGGGCAGCCTATTATCTGAACGAAAGTCTGGAAGAAGTTGATTCCGATGACTTTGAAAATGGATCTCAAACCATAACCGCACAGATGGATTGGGTAGCTTACGAAGGAACGTACTTTATGAACGCCATCCTGCCCCAGGATGGAAGTGTCAGCTCCATGACCATGCAGGCCTTTGGTGAAGATGGCGTAAAGATGAAGGTCAGTAGTGCACTTGATACGTTACAGCCGGGAAGTGAGAAGGTGTATAGCTATAAGCTCTATTTTGGTCCCAAAAAACTCGATATCCTGAAAGATGTTGGTTCAAATCTGGATAAGGCGGTGAACTTTGGCTGGTTCGATGTGATTGCCCAGCCAACCCTGTACCTGTTGAACTTCTTCTATGGAATTTTCAAAAACTACGGAATTGCCATTATTCTGGTAACTGTCATGTTTAAGGCAATTTTCTGGCCCATTACCCAGAAGGGTTTGAAGTCCATGAAAAATATGCAGAAATTGCAGCCCAAAATGGCCAAGCTCAAAGAGAAATATAAAGACGATCCCACTAAAATGAACCAGGAGGTTATGAACCTGTATAAAACCTATAAGGTTAACCCCCTTGGTGGTTGCCTGCCCATGGTTCTGCAGATTCCTGTTTTCTTTGCCCTCTATAAAGTGCTGCTTATGTGTGTTGAGCTGAGGCATGCGCCATTTATGCTCTGGATGACTGATCTCTCAGCACCTGATCGTCTCTATATAGGAGTTGATATTCCGTATGTGGGAGGCATTCCGGTCTTGACCCTGCTTATGGGTGGATCCATGTTCCTGCAGCAGAAAATGACCCCCACCACAGCCGACCCTACCCAGGCAAAGATCATGATGTTTCTGCCTGTGATATTTACTTTTATGTTTATTAACTTTGCATCCGGTCTGGTTCTCTACTGGTTTGTCAATAATCTCCTTGCCATCTTTCAGCAGCAAATGATTAATCGTCAAAAGAAGGCTTAACAAACAGTTCTGTCAACCGGATTCCCAGAGGAAGAAAATATGTCTTCAGCAAAAAAAGATTTTTTCGCAAAAGAAGTAACCGATGCCATCCAGAAAGCCTGCGATACACTAGGTGTGCCCCAGGAAGAGTTGGATATCGAGGTGGTTGAAACTGGTTCCAATGGAATATTTGGACTGATCCGAAAAAAAGCACATATTCGTGCTGCTGTAGCAGGGCCGGATCAGGATGATGTCGTTGCTGACGAAGCAGAGGCAGTAGAAGATGTGGCTCCTGTTGCAAAGCCGAAAAAGGCAGCCCCAATAGCCTCTCAAACCAGCGCTAAGAAAGTTGAAGAAGTTGAGGAGGTTGAGGAGATCAAGGCTGCCGAAAGTGAAGGAGCCAGACCTCAAGAGGAAACGAAAAAGAGCAGTCGTCCCAAGACTCCTCCAAAACCTGCAGAACCAGTGACGGAAGAGGGGGCGGAGGTTGTTCGCCATGAACTTTCTGAAATCCTCACGCTTATGGGTTTTCCCTCTGATGTTACCGCGGAAATTGATGGTGCTACTGTTCGCTGTCGCGTGAGTGATGAGCACGAAGAAGCCCTCACTGCTCAAGATGGGAAAATTATAGATTCCCTGCAGTATCTGTTGCGTAAACTGGCTGCCAGAAAAGTTGAAGAAAAAATTCGTCTCTCCATTGATATCGGGCAGTTTCGTGAAAAGCGTAAAGTTGAGCTTATGGAACGGGCAAAAGAACTGGCCGCCCTCGTAAAAGAAGATGGTAAAACCCAGTCCATTCCACCGCTTAATCCATCGGAAAGACGTATCGTTCATGTTGCCCTGCAGGATGACAAAGACATTCGCTCCCGCAGTGTGGGTGGCGGGTTGTTTAAAAAAATCCTTATCTACAAACCCGGGAAAGGGAAAAAACCCGGGGCCAACAAACGTGGCGGAAGGGGAAAAGGAAAGGGTGGCAACAACAAGAAGGCGCAGGAAAAACCAGCTACGGATGAATAGTTTTCGCCAGATATATGGAAAGTAGTCATACTATTGCGGCAATCTCAACCCCGCCCGGATCTGGTGGTATAGGGATTATTCGAATCAGTGGCGGGGAGGCGCTTGCACATTTACAAATAATTTTTCAGCCCCTCGGTGCTGATTGCCCCTTTGCCAGTCATCGCCTCTATTACGGCCATATCGTTCATCCGCAGTCCCGAAAAATTCTCGATGAAGTACTGGCTGTTTTTATGGCCGCCCCCAACACTTATACCCGTGAAGACGTTGTTGAAATTCATTGTCACGGAAATTATCTTGCCCTGCAGTCCATCCTGGAACTGTTGCTGTCCCTGGGGGTACGACTCGCCGATCCCGGCGAATTCACCAAGCTTGCATTTTTAAACGGTAGAATTGACCTGACTCAGGCAGAAGCTGTTATTGATATTCTGTCAGCCAGAACCCGAAAGGGTATGGATATGGCCCTTGATCAGTTAGGTGGCAGTTTGTACCATCGTGTTGATCTGATTCGTGCCTCCCTTGTCCGTATGCGGGCAATTGTCGAAGTTGCCATAGATTTTCCTGATGAGGATGTGGAGATTGTTAATTATCCACAACTACTGCAACAGTTGGCTGAAGAAATCCTCTCTCCCGTGGAACGTCTGCTTGCCCAGGCGGATGAAGGGAAGATTTTCCGCGAAGGAATCTCCGTTGTGATTGTTGGTCTGCCCAATGTGGGTAAATCCAGCCTGCTGAATACCTTACTCCAGGAAGAACGAGCCCTGGTCACTGCCATTCCCGGAACCACCCGGGACACCATTGAAGAGTATCTTGATATTAACGGCGTGCCCGTGCGTATTGTTGATACAGCAGGTTTCAGGCAGGATGCCGATGAGGTGGAGGCCTTGGGGCTTGAGCGTGCAAGAAAACAGATTGATCAGGCAGATCTTGTGTTGTTCATGCTTGATGCTGCCCGGGGAGTTGAAGAAGAAGACGTGCAGCTGTTTGCAACTGTGAAGCATAAGCCCTTGCTGTTGCTGGCCAATAAAGTTGATATTGCAGAGCCGCAAGGTTCTGTGGAAGAGTTTGCATCCAGGAATGACACTCTCCCCTATGTCCAGATTTCTGCCAAACAACAGCAGAATATTGATGTCTTAAAAGATGCAATATTTGATACCGTTGTTGGTGGCAAAGAGCAGTGGCAGGAAGAGGGCTGTGCGCCGAATATTCGCCACAAAGATTCCCTGCAACGTGCACTCGAGGCTGCTCTCAGGTTAGAGGAAGGTCTGCAGATGTCAATAACCAGTGATCTTCTGGCCATAGACCTGCAGGAGTGTCTGGATCAGCTGAACGCCATTGTTGGAGTGACCACCACGGAAGATGTGCTTGATGTTATTTTTGAGCAGTTCTGCCTGGGCAAGTAGTCTACAGGGCTAGAATTGCCTGGATAAGCTTGTCTGCACCATCTGCAATTTGATCCACCCGTGCATCAAGCATATAGCAGGGAGTGGTCACCAGTTTTTGTTCTTTGTCTATAACAATTTCAGCCTGCATTGTAGATTCGTGTCGTGCATGCATGGCATGTATCTTTTCGATTACATCCGCATTTTGTCCTGTTGTCAGCAGTGGGTTGTTCAGAACCTTTGCCAGGATGACCGGCGAGATGCAGAGTGCTCCAATTGCCTTGTTTGCCTCTGCCATTTTCAGGATTGCAGCTTCGACATCCTTATTCACACAGCACTCCGCTCCATCAAAGGCAAAAGTAGAGAGGTTTTTTGCAGCTCCAAGCCCTCCAGGAATAACAAGTGCGTCATGATCTTGCGGATTAAATCGGGCAAGATCTATGACATTCCCCCTTGCAATACGTGCGGATTCGATGAGTACGTTACGTTTCTCATCCATTGCTTTGCCGGTGAGATGGTTTATGACGTGATGCTGCAGAATATCCGGTGCATAGCATTGGTAATCGGCGTTATTTTTGTGTATGGCCCACAGGGTGAGGGTCGCTTCATGAATTTCAGATCCATCCTGATTGCCGGATCCTGAGAGAATAACTGCAATGGATTTTCTGTTCGTTGTCATGACCAATCAGCCCAGGTTGAGATGGTAAATTGCTGGCAGGTTACGGTATTTTTCGTCGTAATCCAGGCCATATCCAATAAGAAATCCTTCAGAAATGGGAAAGCCGGGATAATCAATGGTGATGGAGTGTTCCCGACGCTCAGACTTATCGATAAGGGAGCATATGCGGACGGACGCGGCGCCTTCCTTCTCAAAATGTTGTTTCAGCCAGCGCATGGTAAGGCCGGTATCTACAATATCTTCCACCAGCAATATGTGCTGTTCTTTGATCGCTTGGGCGGGGCTGGTCACGAGGGTAATTTCGCCTGAAGAAGATGAACCACTTCCGTAGGAGGAAACCTGTATGAAATCGGTGGATAAAGGAATGGAGATAGCCCTTACCAGGTCTGCCATAAAGACAAAAGCCCCTTTTAAAACACCAATGACCACCAGTTCTTTTCCCTGGTAATCGTCGGCTATTGCTTTACCCAGTTCCTGGATGCGGTCGTGTATTTCTGTGCTGCTGAGCACTAACTCTTTGTCTGTGGAGTGCATAATTATAGTGGCTTGTAAAAAGAATAAAAAGCTGTCTTAAGCTATGTGTATCCATGGTTATTGTGTAACTGGGGGGCAAAGTCAAGAAAAAATGGGGGACTTTCCTTTTGTTGACAAGAAACTCCTTTTCCAGTAGATTATAAATTTCATTTATGGAAAGTATCAGTTAACGTGGTGAGTCAAATAGTCATCACTTGAACCTTTAAAGAATTAAGAGTTTATTCATGGGAAAGTCAACAACTACACTTAATCCTGCATTCAATGGAGAAATCACTTCACTTCCGGGTGGAGAACATCTCAACAGCTGTTTTTCCTGCGGTGCATGCAGTGGAATCTGCCCTGTCAGCCAGGCCATTCCGGAGTTTGATCCACGAAAAATTATTCACATGATCCGCATGGGAATGAAGGAGCGTCTCCTTACATCCGACATGATGTGGTACTGTTCCGGATGCCGGTCTTGTGTGTTTGTTTGTCCTCAGGATGTCAGTTTCGCAGATATCATGGGCGCTACTGCCAAGCTTGCCCTCAAAGAAGGTTATGTTACAGAAGAAACCCTGATAGAGAAAGGGAAAGCCGCAAAAGTTGAGCGTGATCTGTGCGTGGCCTGTCTCACCTGTGTCCGTACCTGTCCGTGGGAAATCCCGCAGATTGACAAACTGGGTGTTGCCACCATTAATGTGGAAGAGTGTCGAGCCTGTGGTATCTGTGTGGAAGAGTGCCCGGCCAATGCAATTATTTTAAATGAATCAGAAGATGAACGGCTCATAGCAGCCTGTGGTGTCTGAGAAAGAGAAGAGGATAGAAATGAGTTTTGATCCTGCAATAACACTGTTCAGCTGTCATTATACTTCTCAGCAGAGCTGTGCGGAAGAAGGAAAAGAGTTGGAGCGTCTGGGCTTTCCCGCTGGAATTAATCTGGTGCGGGTTGCCTGTACCGGTAAACTTCAGGTAACCACTTTACTGAAGGCTTTCGAAGATGGCGCCGATGGCGTCTATGTGGTTGGCTGTCCCGAAGATGGTTGTCATAATGTGAAGGGAAGTATCAGGGCGGCCAAACGGGTTGCTGCTGTACGTGAGGCCCTGGTAGAACTTGGTGTGGAAGGTGAACGTGTTGAAATGTATCATCTGCCACGGGGCCTGCATCCTGAGTTTGTTGAAAAAGGCAAGGAAATGGATAGCAGAATTCGGGAGTTAGGGCCGAGCCCGTTCCAGGGCTAGGTAACCTGTTTGAGTTCAGGAACTGGCTTCAGGTCTTGAGCATATATTGATAAATTCGTAAAAAGTATAAATTCGGATGGCTAAATAAAAAACTTCATATGCGAGGAACTCGAATTTGTTGGAACGAAGCGTACTTAGGTACGCGGCAGTGACAACAAATTCGAAGTGACGAAGCAGATGAAGAGTTTTTATGACGCCATAGGAGTAAAGTAATGATAGTTGCAGAACGAAAGCCAATGGCAGAAATCATAGAGATGGTTCAGGACTGTAAGAAAGTCCTGGTACTGGCCTGTCGTGGATGTGTTACGGTTTGTTCAGCTGGTGGTGAGAGGGAAGCTGAGATTCTGTCCTCTCTTATTCGTCTGGGCATGAAAAAGGGTGGCAAGAGTATTGAGGTGGTAACCGCAAGTCTTGTCCGTCAGTGTGACCGTGAATATATTGACGAAATGGATCAGTTTGAAGACGACGGTTATGATGCCGTGGTTTCCACTGCCTGTGGTGTGGGGGTGAACTTTATCTCCAATCTTCGTAAAGACACCATGGTATATCCTGCCTTGAACACCAGTTTCATGGGTGGATCTGCCGAGCAGGGCGAGTGGACTGAACAGTGCGCCGGTTGCGGTGACTGTGTTCTCCATCTTACCGGTGGTCTTTGTCCCGTTGCCCGTTGTGCCAAGAGTCTGATGAATGGCCCATGCGGTGGTTCTGTTGATGGTACCTGCGAGATCCATAGCGATGTTGAGTGTGTATGGCAGTCCATTTACGATCGTCTTGGTTCCTTTGGTAAGTCTGCGCAGATGGAAGTTATTGCTCCTATCCGTGACTGGTCTGCTGCTGGACATGGTGGTCCACGCAAAGTTGTGCGTGATGATTTAACAGTGTAATATCTGTTTTGTCAGAGAGTCCCTCGTCGTCAGGGAATTGAATAATAAATCGCTTTTTGTGCCTCTGGTACTGGGCGATTTTTTTTGTTTGTGAGAACCACATGCAGGCCAGTTTGAAAACTGAAAAGAGTATTGATTTAACAACAGCTCAGGATTTGATCCTTGAGACGTGTTCAGTTTTGTCTTCTGAAAAGCTAGGCCTTGCCAAAGCAGTTGGACGGGTTGCTGCACAGTCGCATAAGGCTTTGGCGGCACTTCCCGGCTATGATGGATCCTTGCGTGATGGCTATGCGATTGCTCTGGCAGGGGAAAAAACTGATAATTCGGAGTGTAATGTATTTCGGGTTATTGACGAGGTGGCGGCAGGAGACACAAGAAAATTAGGGCTTAAGAAAGGTGAAGCGATACGAATCATGACCGGTGGTCTGATTCCTGCCGGTTGCAGAGCAGTGGTTCCGCAGGAAAAGTGTGAGCGTGTGGGGAAGACAGTGCGGATTCCTGTTCATTCGTTAAACCTGGCCAACACGTTTATACACAAAAAAGGCTGTGAGATTGAAAAAGATCAGGTAATCCTCCGGGAAGGTATTGCATTGAATGCAGACCAGCAGATTGCACTTGCCGGGGTGGGCTATGAACGTGTCGATGTGGTCAGAAAACCGAAGATAAGTTTTTTTTGTACAGGAAGTGAGCTGGTTACAGAACCCGGTGCAGAAAAACAGGAAGGCCAGCGATTCTCTGGGAATAATTACTTGTTGTCAGGCCTTATCCCCGGTTATGGTGCGGTAGTGCACGAGCAGGAAACCGTCGTGGATGAAGTAAAGCAGGTCGTGGCACTGATGGAGCGTATGGGAAACTCTGGCTGTGATGTCCTTTTATCCACTGGTGGTATGGGCGCAGGAAAATTTGATCTGATTGAAGAGGCTTTTGCAAGGTGTGGTGGGGAAACGATATATCGATCCTTAACTATGCGCCCGGGGAAATCCACCCTTTTCGGCAAGCTTGGTGACACCCTGTTTTTTGGCCTGCCAGGTCCTCCGCCGGCAGTACAGTTGCTCTTTCATGAATTGATTCGACCGGCAATTTGTCGTTTGCAGGGGGCTGAAGAGTGCAAGCCTCAGGAAATAACAGCCATACTTTGTGAAGACCTTTCTTTTCCACAGCGTGGCTTACTGCGTTTGAAAAGCGGGCAGTTGACTTTAGAGGATGGTACCTGTCGGGTGCGACCTGTAAAGAAAGGTGAAGTCTCTAACTGTTATATCGTCTGTTCCCCGGAAAAACATTTTCTTGCCAGTGGTGAAAAAGTACTTATTCATCTGCTTTGATCTTCTTGCTGACATGCGGGACAGAAAAAGCTGGCGCGACCGCCAATGGTCGTTTTCTGAATAATCTCCCGGCACTGGCTACACTGCTCGCCGGCCTTTCCGTAGATCTGGAAATTCATTTGAAAATAACCGCCTTTCCCCGAGGCGTCGACAAAGTCACTGATGGTCGATCCTCCACATTCTATGGCATGCCTCAAGGTTTTTCGTATAATCGTGAGGAGCCGTTTCCATTCTTTTTCGCTGAGAGTGGATGCCGGACGTGTTGGGTGAATGCCAGAGCGAAAGAGCGATTCATTTGCGTATATATTGCCAATCCCGGCAATGACATGACTGTCCATGATAAAACATTTGACTGCCTGTTTGCGTCTTGCCGCACGTTCTTTCAGGTAGCTAGTGGAGCATGTACGTGAAAATGGTTCAGGTCCTGTGGCCGCAAACAATGCCTTTTTTTGAGCTTTGGCATCTTTAGCCGCAAGCAACTGCACTGCCCCAAATCTTCTGGTATCATTGAATCGAAGCTCCGTCTTATTCTCAAGTGTCCAGCAGACATGATCATGTTTTTTCAGGACCGAACCGTTAGCGAAAATACCCATATTCCCGGTCATGCCCAGGTGAATGATTAGAAATGCACCATTCTCAAGCTCCATACATAAATATTTAGCACGGCGGCTGAGGTTGAGGATTCGTTGGCCGACAAGTTCCCGGTGCATGCTTTCCCTTTCAAGGGGAAGACGTAATCTCTTCCCCGAAGAGTAAATGGCTGTGATCCGTTTGCCGACAATATGTTCCTGCAGACCACGGCATATCACTTCTACTTCTGGAAGTTCCGGCATTATGCAGCACCCGTTTCTGCTCTTGTGGCACAGCAAATAGCAACACCATAGTTATCCCTGGTTATTGTGGCACTCACCGGTATGCTATGATCTGTTTTGGTTGAGAAAAAATCGAGGATAAAATCGTCGTTGTTTTCTGGCTCAAGCCTGCAGAGCTGAAGTTCCTGAAACCCGGGAATGCCACCTGGGCTGAGCATTTTTTTCACAGCCTCTTTGGCACTCCAGAGAAGAGTGAGATGTGATAATGGAGAAAGGTGAGGCAAGCCCTCTTTGAGAATCAGGGCTTCTTCGGCAGAGCAGAATTTATTCTGCACACGGATCAGATTTTGTGCTGCAAACTGGATGTCAATTCCACAGGCTGTTGAACTGCTGAGAGCTGCAGCGTATTCGTTTGAGTGGCTGATTGAGAGTTCCGGGAAATTGAAGTTGCTTCCATTGATTGCTGAGAAAAAGGGTTTACCACCTTCCTCAGATTCTGTGCAGCATTGGGTATGCTCAGGGATTGCGTCTGTGCCTTGCGTATTGTTACGGAGAAACAGTCGTAGGCTCTGTTTTGCACAAATCCGGCCACCAAGCCATTCGCAGTATCGTTTCTCAAAGCTGAATTTTTCAAGTTGGGTCTTTTCACGCTGATGGAGCCATTCCAGTATATTATCTGTGGCCGGCTGGCTGACAGTGCGTAGTGGCAGGATGGCCATGGCCGGTGTTGAAGTCTTGAAAAGTTGTTCGGTCAGGTTGATAAAACTGAGCGATAATGTGTTGAAAATCTGTTCTGTGGGGGGCATAAATTATATCCTTGCATTTTCAACTATTTCTGCTAACTAATTATAGGTAGAATAACGCAGGTTAAAGGGTTGTTGATACTTCAGGAGGAATAATGGGTAGTTCTTTTCAGTTAGCTGGTTTTGATTTTGTTATTATCGGAATCTTGCTTCTTCTTACCATTCGTGGATTTTGGGTTGGCTTTTTACGCCAGGTAACCACCCTTGTTGCGCTCCTGCTTGCCTACATCATTGCCGGACAGTATCATGACAAACTTTTTCCTTTTTTGCGAGAAGTAACCGAGAACCCCCATGCGGTTTTCTGGACTTCCTATGCGATTTTATTTGCCATAACCTACGTGTTAATCATGCTCATGGGCAAGGTGCTGGCTAAGGTTGTGGAACTGACCATTGCCGGCTGGTTTGATAAACTCCTGGGCGGTGCGCTAGGGGTGGTAAAAGCCTTGCTCCTTATCGTTTTACTGCATATGGTTCTTTCCGGAGTCCTTGCTCCTGAAAACAAAATGCTTCGCAACTGTTATTTTAGTCCATACCTGCAACAGGCCACGGAAATTTTCCAGTCATTTATCAAAGACAAAAAGATGCGTGAGGCATTTTCCCAGAAGATGCCGGCCATACCAGAAAAAGAGCCGGGGCGTTCAGCCGACGGTGTTCGTCCCTTTGTTCCCACCGAGTTTCCCCGGGATACGTCTGCTCCTGTAGAATGAAGCCAGCTTTTCAGGGGATACTCCCAGGCAGTATCCCAGAATCATCAGCTGATTGATAACTGTGGTGAGGATGGGGCCAAGTGCCTGCCAGCGTCTGGCGGATGTGGTGACTGTCTGAGGCAGTGTTCGAACCCTTCCCTGTTTTTTTGCCTGTTTTACAAAAACGTAATCTTCCATTATCGGTATTTCAGGAAAGCCGCCCAGTGCATGGAAGTCATGCCTTCGTAAGAAAAAAGCCTGGTCACCATAGGGCAGTTGTAAATATCTGGAACGTAAATTGGCACCGGCACAAAGAGTGCGCAGCAGGAGGTTTTTTGTGTCAAGCTGCAGGGAAAATGATCCGAGGATGGTTGCTTGATCCGCCAGGCATTCCCAGGCCAGATCCGGGAAATCAGATGGCAGAAGAGTATCTGCATGGAGAAAGAGTAACAGAGCTGAAGAAGCTTTTTCTGCCCCAAGGTTGAGCTGCACGCCACGTCCCTTGTCCGATGTCAGCACAGTAAATCCAAGGTCTTTTGCTATCTGCACACTTGCATCGCTGCTGCCGCCGTCCACAACAATGATTTCCGCAACCAGATTTGTCAGTGCCTTGAGGGCAGGGAGGTTTTCTGCTTCATTCAGGGTGGGAATAATGATGGAAATGTTTGAGGTCATCCGGGGTGTCGATATCGTGAAGTTTTTGTAAAAGATGGACGCGAAAATTCAAATCGTCAGCGCGTTGTCTTGTTTCCTGTAGAACTCTGTCACTCCCCCAGGAAATATCCCGGAAAAGTTTCCTGACTGCTGTTGCTTTGCTTGAGTTGTTTATGCCGATCAGGTAATAGCCTCCGTCATAGGCCGGCCCCAGGATAAGATCGTATTCTTCAAGCGCTTGAAACGCTTCCTGGAGAATTTCCGGGCTGATGTCTGGGCAGTCGGAACCTATGAGGACACACTTTTCCGCTGTCTGCAGTTCCCTGGTTATCGCATCCGCCATGCGTTCCCCTATATTCTTCCCCTGCTGTTGTGTAAAAATATGTCTGCCAAGCCACTGCTCCATGTCGCTGGCGGAAGCGCCGTTATAATAAATATGATATGTTGTGTCGGCGTGGAGTGAGCTGAATGTGTTCAGGGTTGTAATACTGTATTCTACAAGCTGCCTGAGAATGTTTGCGGCCCCTTTTTTGCCAAATGCCGGGATTAAACGCGTTTTACATTTCCCGGGAGACGGGTAGCGTGTAAAAAGAACAACAAGATCCCCGGAAGATGACATAACAGATAGTCCCTATGAAAAAAACACGTAAAAATAAATCTAAAAAACCGGAATCCTATTCTGACAGATCGTACCGTCAGCTTGCCACTGAGTCAGGTCTTGTCTCCACAATCATAAGGATTGAAGAGACGGATTTACATATCCTGGCAGAACGTGACGTGACGACTGCAGCCACCGACCTGATCTTGCAATACAGATCCCAACTTGAAAAATACATTGTAAAGAATCCCGATTTTTTAGCAACACTTGATCCATTTGTGAACGATAAAATTGCTCCGCCTCTGGTTCGGGATATGCTCCAGGCTGGAATACGTGCAGGTGTCGGCCCCATGGCTGCAGTGGCTGGTGCCATTGCCGAGTATGTGGGTGTTGGTCTGCTCAAATCCGGATGCGTTGAAGTAATGGTGGAAAACGGCGGGGATATTTTTATGAACCGTGTACGGGATTGTTCTGTGGCCATCTTTGCTGGGGAATCTTCGCTCAGCTATAAAATAGGTGTACGATTGACGGCGGATAAAATGCCAGTGGGAATCTGCACTTCCTCCGGTACCGTTGGCCATTCCCTCAGTCTTGGAGATGCTGATTCTGTGACAGTCATTGCCAGCTCTACTCCACTTGCCGATGCCGCAGCCACACGGCTTGGTAACGAAGTTGGTCAGGGACGCGGAGGGAAATCCGGACTGCAGAAGGCCCTCGATAAGGCTGGGGGAATAGAAGGTATTCGCGGCGTGGTTGTGATTTGCGGCGAACTCATGGGCGCATGGGGTGATGTGGAATTAGTTGAACTTGACCTTTAGCACCAGGGCCTCAACCTTGATGAACTCGTAAAAAGTAAGAATTCAGATGGCTAATTTTAAAACTTCAGATGCGAGGCGCGTGTTTTTTATTTAATTTCGGCGTACTAGGGTACGTCGTAATTAAATAAAAAATGCAGCAACGAAGCAGGTGAAGAGTTTTTATTTAGCCATCAACTGTTGTCAGCTTCGTCGAGCAATTGCCGGCGGTATAATTTGACATAGCTGTCGATATCTTCCTGCCAGGACGTAAAAACAGAGAGTCCGGCCTCTTTCAGTCGTTTATTCTCAAGGATGGAATTTGCGGGGCGATGGGCTGGTGTCGGGTACTCTTCCGTGCTGCAGGGCGCCAGGGTATAGGGTACATCCATGGCATCAAGAAAATAACATGCGCCTTCATACCAGGTGCAGGAACCTTCTGCCGTTGCATGGGCGATACCGATGATATCTGCGTCCAGAGTGACTTCTATCTGTCTGGCCAGGCTGGCTGTCCAGGTAAGAGAGCCGTACTGATCGTTTACCACCTTCCGTTCCTGTGCCGGATCAGCAAGGGCCAGTCGCAGCATGGTTTTGAGAAAATTATTTCCCCCATGGCCATATAACCAGGCCGTGCGCAGGATAAGAAAATCTGGAGAAAACTGGGTGATGGCATCTTCTCCAGCAAGCTTGCTCTTTCCATATTCTGATAGCGGTTGCACCAGGTCGCTTTCTATATAGCTCGTGTTTATTGGCTTCTTTCCATCAAAAACATAATCTGTGGAAATATGGATCAGCCGGCTTCCAGCGCCAGCTGTAGTCTCTGCCAGGATTTCAGGACCCAGCGCGTTGACACGCCAGGCAAGTTCTTTTTCTGTCTCGCAGTTGTCCACTGCAGTATAGGCTGCGCAGTTTATGACGATTTCAGGTTGGCGGGCAGTTAACACTTTTTCCACCATCTTCCTGTTGCCAATATCAAGTTCGCTGGAACTGCATGAGGTGACTTCGTGCTTCTTCGCAAGAAGTGTGCTGAGATCTTGCCCCAGTTGTCCACTACCACCAGTAATGAGGATTCTCACGTAAATAATCCTTCAGATTCTTTCTCGGCGACAATATCGAGGATGTACTGACCATACTGGTTTTTAAGCATATCCCTGGCCAGTGTTTTCATCTGCTCGGTGTTGATATAGCCCTGGTTGAGGGCTATCTCCTCGATACAGGCTACTTTGAGGCCCTGTCTGTTCTGTACAGCTTCCACATAGCTTGAGGCCTGCTGCAGCGATTCGTGAGTTCCTGTATCCAGCCAGCAGAAACCACGACTGAGGGGCTGAACCTGGAGCTTTCCGCGATGCAGGTACTCCATGTTGATATCGGTAATTTCCAACTCTCCCCGAGGTGATGGCTTGATGTTTTCTGCAATGTCGATCACATCGTTATCATAAAAATAAAGGCCGGGAACGGCGTACTTGGATTTTGCTTGCTCCGGTTTCTCGTCAATTCCAATAACTTTGTTGTCTTTATCAAACTCAACCACACCGTAGCGTTCCGGGTCTTTCACCGGATACCCGAAGATAAGAGCACCCTCGCTGAGCGTCGCACTTTTGGACAGAATTTGAGAAAATCCGGATCCGAAGAAAATATTGTCACCAAGAATCAGCGCCACACTGTCATCGCCTATAAAATCTTTGCCGATAATAAAGGCCTGAGCCAGTCCTTCCGGTTTGGGTTGCTCTGCGTAGCTGATGGAAATGCCCAGCCAGGATCCATCTGCAAAAAGTTCTTTAAACTGCGGCAGATCCCGGGGAGTGGAAATGATGAGAATCTCTTTAATCCCTGCCAGCATAAGAACTGATAATGGGTAGTAAATCATTGGTTTATCATAAACCGGGAGCAACTGTTTGGAGATCACCCGGGTCAGGGGATAGAGTCGTGTGCCGGAGCCTCCGGCGAGAATAATACCTTTCATATGAACCGTTTGTTGAATTCGTTCTTTATTTTTGATATGTTTGCCCGGTAACGTGTGTTTCCACGGTTTTACCCGAATAGTTTTACTTTTGAAAGGATAAAAAATGAGCATTGAAATTCCGGCCTGCTTTAAGGCCTACGATATTCGTGGCAGAGTTCCGGATGAATTGAATCCTGCACTTGCCCGCAATATCGGGCGTGCCTTTGCGAAGGTTTTTCAACCACGTAAAATTGCGGTAGGCCACGATATTCGTCTCTCGAGTCCTGAATTAACGGAGTCTTTAATCGGTGGCTTGCTTGAATCCGGGGTTGATGTCCTCCAGCTTGGACTGTGTGGAACAGAAGAAATTTATCATGCCGCATTCAGTCTTGAAAATCAGGGCGTTGACGGTGGAATAATTGTTACCGCCAGTCATAATCCAGCGGATTATAACGGTATGAAATTTGTGACCTCCGGGGCCCGTCCGGTGAGCGGGGAGAGCGGGCTCAGGAAAATGGCCGAATTAATAGTTGCCGGGGATCTGCCCGCCGCCGCTGCTAACGTCGGAACAGCAACATCAGTCAGCAGTAAAGATGACTACATCCGGCACCTCCTTGGCTATGTGGATGTGGACCAGCTGGCCCCCCTGAAGCTGGTCGTGAATAACGGCAATGGCTGTGCTGCCCCTGTTGTTGATTTGCTGGAAAAAGAACTGCCCTTCAGTTTTATCAAGGCCTGCCACGAGCCGGACGGAACCTTTCCAAACGGTGTACCCAATCCCTTACTGCCCGAAAAAAGGGAAGAGACTGCAAAGCTTGTCAGAGAATACGGTGCGGATATGGGAATTGCCTGGGATGGTGATTTTGACCGCTGTTTCTTTTGGGACGAAAAGGGAAATTTCATTGAAGGCTATTATCTGGTGGGATTGCTGGGGCTTGAACTTCTTGAACAACACCCTGGAGCAAAAATCCTTCATGATCCCCGCCTTACCTGGAACACCCGGGAGCTTGTAAAAGAGGCCGGTGGTGTACCTGTTCTGGCCCAGACCGGACATGCCTTTATTAAGGAACGTATGCGCCTCGAAGATGCCATTTATGGCGGGGAAATGTCGGCCCATCATTATTTTAAGAGCTTTGGTTATTGTGATTCAGGTATGATCCCCTGGTTGCTGGTGGCTTCCCTGCTCAGTCGTAAAAAGATACCTCTTTCCGCACTTGTTAAAGAACGTATGGCAGCCTTTCCTGTTTCCGGTGAAATTAACAACGTGGTAAGTGATCCGGACGCTGTTATCCAAAGGATAGAGGAACGATTTAAGGATGGAGAAAAAGACTATACAGATGGTCTTTCCGTGTCTTTTCCTGAATTTCGTTTTAATGTAAGAAAATCCAATACGGAGCCACTTTTACGCTTAAATGTGGAGAGTCGTGGAAATCCCGATTTGCTACAGGAAAAAACTGAAGAATTGTTGCAGATTATAAAATCTTAGAACCTGGTTATTTATCTTGAAAATACAACCTGTTATCCTTGCCGGAGGAACCGGCTCCAGATTGTGGCCCCTCTCCCGCGAGTTGTATCCCAAACAGCTACTGCAGCTTATCGATGAGACCTCTCTTCTGCAGACCACTGTACTACGCGTGTCGCAGCTTATTGATGTCTTGCCTCCTTTACTGGTTGTTGGTGAAGAACACCGGTTTGTCACCAGGAGTCAGATGGGTGGCCTTGGCCTTGCAGATTCCTGCAATATATTGCTGGAACCGGTGGGGCGTAATACTGCTCCTGCCATTTGTGGGGCCGTGGAGTATTGTGCCCTTGAATCGGACGAGGATACCGTTCTCCTTGTTTTGCCTGCAGATCATCTTATTTTGCGTAAGGCCTCTTTTCAGGAAGCTGTCAACCGGGCGGCAGAACTGGCCGCAGAGGGGAAGATTGTCACCTTTGGTATAGAACCGCAACATCCTGAAACCGGTTATGGCTACATTGAACAGGGGGAAGGAGATTCGGTACGATCTTTTCGTGAAAAACCGGATCTTGCAACGGCCCAATCCTATCTTGAGCAGGGCAACTATTTCTGGAACAGCGGAATGTTTGCCTTCACCATTAAAACATTTCGGCAGGAAATGGAAAATCTGGCCCCCGAAATGCTCAGTGCCATGAAAGATTCGGTTGCCGATGGTGTGCGTGACGATCCGTTTTTCCGACTGGATGAAGCAGCCATGGAACGTTGTCCCAGTGACTCCATTGATTATGCTCTGATGGAAAAAACAAAGCGTGCTGCCGTAGTCGCTGCAGATCTGGACTGGAGCGATATCGGCTCCTGGCACGCCTTATGGGAGGTCTCTGCCAAAGACAAAGACGGGAATGTCCATCAGGGTGACGTTATTCTGAAAGACACGAAAAATTGTCTTGTACGTGCAGAAAGTACACTGGTGGCAACAGTTGGTCTTGAAGATACGCTGGTGGTGGAGACATCCGATGCAGTACTGGTCGCCCCCATGTCCCGCTCCCAGGATGTGAAAAAAATTGTCACCAGTTTAAAGAAAAGCAAACGTAGTGAATTCAAAGTCCATCGTACTGTTTACAGACCCTGGGGAAGTTATACCGTTCTTGAAGAGCAGCCACGTTACCAGATCAAGCGGATTACCGTGAGTCCCGGTTCCAAGCTCTCCCTGCAGATGCACCATCATCGTCACGAGCATTGGGTGGTGGTTTCGGGAACGGCGCGTATCACGAACGGGGATGATGTCTTTCTGCTCTACGAAAACCAGTCGACTTATATTCCTGCTGGTGTCAACCACCGCCTGGAAAACCCGGGTGTTATCGAGCTTGAGCTTATTGAGGTGCAAAATGGCAGTTATCTGGGGGAAGATGATATTGTCCGTTTTGAAGATGATTACGGGCGTAACGAATAGCTTCTGTTCTCTTATTTCTCCGGAAAGAGCTTGTGTATAGCTTCTCTGGAAGCGTCCACCACACCCCGTTCAGTTATCAACCCACTGACCAGTCGTGCCGGGGTAATGTCAAAGCTGTAGTTTAAGGCCTTGGTACCCGGCGCGGTGAGCTGCACCGTTTCCACCTCTCCCGTGTCATGTAAGCCACTTATTTTTGTGATTTCATCGCCTGAGCGTTCCTCGATGGGAATGTCCTGTCCCTTGTCAAGTTCCCAGTCAAATGTGGAAGAGGGCAGGGCCACATAAAAGGGGATGTTGTTGTCTTTTGCTGCCAGCGCTTTTAAGTATGTACCAATCTTATTGGCCACATCCCCGGTGTGAGTGGTTCGGTCAGTTCCCACGATAACCATATCCACCATTCCAATCTGCATAAGATGCCCACCGGCATTATCCGTTATAAGGGTGCAGGGGATGTCTTCCTGTTGCAGTTCCCAGGCAGTGAGTTTCGCTCCCTGGTTCCAGGGGCGTGTCTCATCCACCCAGACATGCACGTCAATTCCAGCGTCCCGTGCAGCATAAACTGGGGCTGTGGCACTTCCGTAGTCAACAAATGCCAGCCAGCCAGCGTTGCAATGGGTGAGAATGTTGACTGTCTCCCCCTTCTTTTTCCTGCTTATTTCCTTGATAATCTCAAGCCCGTGCTGGCCCAGAGCCTTGCAGAACGCAGCATCTTCGTCGGCTATATCACATGCCGTTTGAAAGATAATGGCCAGCTTGTCTTTGTCGTTTTTTCCAGCCTGAGAGGCCAGCAAGATGCGGTCAATGGCCCATTTCAGGTTTCTGGCGGTGGGGCGGCTTGCATCCAGTAGTCTGGCTCCTTCTTCCAGGGCTTCCTCAAGACTGTCTTTCTGGTGGTGGGCTGCTGCCAGGTACATGCCAAAACCGGCGGTGGCACCAATTAAACCGGCACCCCGAACGTGCATATCCCGTATGGCAACCACGGCATCATTCAGGCAACTCAGTGTTTCAATAACAAAATCGTGTGGAAGTTGGCGTTGGTCAATGATGAGAACCTTTTGAGAATCGTCAGGGGATGGCCAGATAGTCCGGTAATGCTTGTCTTTAATATTCATAAGGAAATTTGTAGTTGTTTGTTCTGGAAATGTGACAAATTTGAAATATTTTGAAATAAATACAACAAAAATGTAATAACTTACGGTGCTCTTCAAGCTGTACTGTAATTGAAAAGATCGTAATGTCAACAAATTGCCATCTATCATTCTTTCTGGCACAACTGTTGAATATAGTCTGCAGTATTTTTTGAAAAACAACTCCAGGGAGGAGAAAATGATTAGTGCTGCAGATACCGCCTTTATTCTGGCGGCGGCAGGTCTGGTGTTATTGATGACCCCAGGGCTTGCCCTGTTTTATGCAGGAATGGTTCGAAGTAAAAATGTGCTTGGTACCATGATGCAGAGTTTTTTTATGGTTGCCTTGATTTCCATTGAGTGGGTGTACCTTGGATACTCCATGTCCTTTGGGCCTGATGTTGGAGGTGTTATAGGGGATCTGTCCTGGTTTGCCTTGAATGGTGTAACAACTGCGCCGAGTGCTGACTATGCCTCAACGATTCCACAACTCCTGTTTATGGTTTACCAATGTATGTTTGCCGTTATTACTCCAGCACTGATCACTGGTGCTTTTGCTGAAAGGGTGCGCTTTGTACCCTTTCTTGTCTTCGCTCTATTGTGGGCCATTCTTGTCTATAATCCGGTTTGTCACTGGGTATGGGCGAAAGGTGGCTGGCTTGGAAATATGGGTGTGATGGATTTTGCTGGTGGTCTGGTGGTTCATGTGACTTGTGGTGCTGCAGCTCTTGCAGCCATTCTGGTACTAGGGCCCCGGCGTGGTTACGGGAAGCGAAGCTTTATACCCCATAGTCTTCCCATGACTTTTATCGGGACAGCTCTTCTCTGGTTTGGTTGGTTTGGCTTTAATGGCGGTTCGGCTCTTGCTGCTGATGAGGTTGCAGTGACTGCTTTTGTGGCAACGTATCTTGCCGGAATGGCTGGTGTCTTTATGTGGGTTGTTATGGAATGGGTCACCCTTGGCAAAGCCACCACCCTTGGTGCCATGTCAGGTGCCATTGCAGGTCTTGCAACCATCACCCCGGCTGCAGGGTTTGTCGGGCCCAATTCTGCTATCGTTATCGGTTGTGTAGCTGGAATGGCCTGCTTCGGCGCAGTAAATTTAAAGGTTAAGTTAAAGCTTGACGATTCCCTTGACGTGGTCGGAATTCACGGAGTGGGAGGCGTAATCGGAACCCTCTGTCTTGGAATCTTTGCCTCAACAGCGGTAAATCCAGGAGGTGTGGACGGTCTGCTTGCCGGAAACATTTCACAGCTCTGGAAACAGGCTTTTGGGGTTATCGTTGTGGGGAGTTACACCCTGGTTGTGAGCTGGGTTTTGCTGAAAATTATACACAGCACCATGGGGCTGAGACTCTCTGAAGAAAATGAAGTCGTGGGGCTGGATTATAGTGAACATTCAGAAACTGCCTATAATGATTAATCGTCTTAGGCTATTTTACTTTGGAGGGATAGAAAATGGATAGTGGAGATACAGCATTTATGCTCATTGCTACGGCAATGGTAATGCTTATGACGCCGGGATTGGCGCTTTTTTACAGTGGGTTGGTACGGAGTAAGAACGTGCTGTCCACCACCATGCAGAGCTTTGTCTGTCTGGGGGTTATCACGGTTATATGGGTTTTGTACGGATATTCTCTGGCCTTTGGCCCGGATGTGGGCCATTTTGTGGGGAATCTGGATTTCGCCGGCCTGAAAAATGTTGGCCTGACTCCCGGGCCATACTCAGACACCATCCCTGACCTGCTGTTTTGTGCCTTTCAGCTGATGTTTGCTGTTATCACCCCGGCTCTGATCACTGGTGCAATTGCAGAACGAATGAAGTTTTCAGCCTACCTGCTTTTTATTGTCTTCTGGGCTACTTTTGTTTATTTTCCCGTGTGTCACTGGGTATGGGGACAAGGTGGCTGGCTTGGCGAAATGGGAGCGCTTGATTTTGCAGGCGGTACCGTTATACATATTAACTCAGGCGCCGCGGCACTTGTTGCCTGTCTTATGCTTGGTAAACGAAAAGGCTATGGTCGTGATGCCATGCATCCCCACAGTTTGCCGCTGACAGTACTTGGTGCTGGCCTGCTCTGGTTTGGCTGGTTCGGCTTTAATGCCGGTTCTGCCCTGTCTGCAGGGCCAGTCGCCGTGCTTGCACTTATGACTACCCAGGTTGCAACCGGTGCCGGACTTCTGGCCTGGGTTCTTGCCGAGTGGAAAATGCAGGGAAAACCCACTGTGCTTGGCGCGGCGTCCGGTGCACTCGCAGGTCTGGTAGCAATAACACCGGGAGCTGGTTTTGTAAGCCCGGTTTCGGCTATGATCATGGGTGGAGTTGCCGGTGTCCTCTGCTACGCAGCTGTTGTTGCCAAGGGAAGGTTCGGCTATGATGATTCACTTGATGTTGTGGGTATTCATGGTGTCGGTGGATTGTGGGGAGCATTGGCCACAGGTCTTTTTGCCTCCACGGCCGCAAATCCTGATGGGGCAAACGGGCTTTTCTTTGGAAATCCCGGGCAGTTCGTCACCCAGGCCATTGGTGCAGGAGCTGCAATTGCCTATTCTGTGGTTCTGACCTTTGTGATCTTGAAAGTGATTGATCTAAGCATTGGTCTTCGTGTGGATGTCGATGATGAAACCCAGGGGCTGGATGTTACGTCACACGGGGAAGTAGGCTATAATATATGAAATTTTTTACTTAGCCATTTAAATTTACTTTTTACGAGTATTAATAAGTACGCACTCCCCGTCGGGAGATACTTTGAAAATAGAGGGAAATTATGAAAAAAATTCAAGCAATTATCAAGCCGTTCAAGCTCGACGATGTAAAAGATGCCTTAACCGAGATCGGTATCAAAGGAATGACCATCTCCGAAGTAAAAGGTTATGGGCGGCAGAAGGGCCACACTGAAATTTATCGTGGTGCAGAATATGTTGTTGATTTCATCCCCAAGGTCAATATAGAGATCGTGGTAACTGCAGATATGGTTGATCAGGTGGTGGAGACCATCAGGACTGCAGCAAATACAGGCAAGATTGGAGATGGTAAGATCTTCGTCATCCCCATCGAGCGTATTGTTCGTGTTCGTACCGGTGAAGAAAATCATGACGCGGTGTGAGGGGCAAAGTTAAAGGTTCAAGGTTAAAAGACCTAAGGCCTTTTCTTGTACCTTAAACCTCGTACCTTCCTACCTATAAAATATGTCAAAATTGCGTACACAAAGAGAAACTCTGGAAGAATTGTGGAAGCAGGGGCTGAGTGGTCAGGCCCTGCTGCTGGAACAGAGTCGTCTTGCCGATGAATTTATCGCGGAACATTTTCAGGCGTCAGCCGACGATTCTTCCCCGGATTCCCTGGCCATAATAGCCCTTGGCGGGTATGGGCGCAGTGAGCTTTTTCCCTACTCCGACATTGATCTTCTTATTTTATATAAAGAAGATGCAAAAGAAGAGATGGAGAGGGTGGTTAACGGTGTGCTCTATCCTCTTTGGGATACCGGGCTGGACGTGGGGCACGGTGTACGTACCGTTGATGAGTGCATCAGTTTTGCCGAAGAGGATTTCTTTTTCCGGGTCGCCATGCTCGATGCCAGGTTGCTGGCAGGCTCTTCCACGCTTTTTTCCCAGTTGCAGGAACGCTACAAGAGCAGGTTTGTAGAGGGTGAGCGAAAGGGTTTTGTGGATGCAATGAAACGTTTTAAAGGGGAAAGGCGAAAACGATTTGGCAGTCACAGCTATCTTCTTGAGCCCAATATCAAAGAAAGTAAAGGCGGTATGCGTGATATCCAGGCCATGCTCTGGACAGCCATTGTGGTTTTTGGTTTGCGTGGCGTTGAGGCGATCAGCAGTGCCGGGATTTTACAGGAAGATGAGAAAATCGCATTTCTTGAGGCCTGGAATATGCTGGTCAGGATACGTAATCGTCTGCATTACATCAGTGGTCGCAAGAACGAACAGTTGTATTTTGAACAGCAGGAAGAGATGGCCGTTGCCTTTGGTTATAAAGATGACAAGGGTGTACTCGGTGTTGAAAGTTTTATGCGGGAGCTTTACGGCCACCTGCAGACCATCGCTGTGACAACGGATCTCTTTTTCGGCCATGTGGAAGATGTGCTCGGAGCAGCAGCTGGTGCTCAGGAGAACAACAGGCTTGTGGAAAAAGGGATAGAGATTCGTGCAAATCGTGTGCATCTGGTGGCTCAGGCCGATGACCTGCGCATCCGTCCCTACCTGCTGATGCGTGTTTTTCTGCTTGCTGCGAAAACCGGACTGCCGATTCATTATAGAAGTCGAAAACTCATACGCAGTACTCTTGGATTGGTGACAGACAACCTGCGTTCTTCGGCCAGGATGTCAAAGCCCTTTTTTGAAATTCTTGAGTCTGGTCAGAATGTCTTATCTGTCCTGGAAATGATGCTGGAAACAGGTCTTCTCTCTGCGTATATTCCCGAGTTTTCCCGTATTGAATCCCTTGCACAACACGATGTCTATCATATTTATACCGTGGACCGTCACCTCTTGCAGAGTGTTGCTGAGCTGCGCAATGTCATGAGGACCGAGACGTTGGTCTGGCAGAATGTATCTTCCCTCAAGGTTCTATTTCTTGCAACATTGCTCCACGATATTGGAAAGGGCGAAGGCGGGGATCACTCTTCCATCGGTGCCGGCAGGATAGCAGAGGTGGGCAGGCGACTTGGCCTGGACAAGAAGGGGCAGGCAGACCTGGAGTTTGTGCTGCGTTATCATCTTTTTATGCCCGAAAATGCGATGCGTCGTGATCTCAGTGACGAAGCCTTTATCAGGCAGTGTGCCGAAAAGGTAGGGAGCAGTGACAGGCTGGCCATGCTCTATCTTATTTCTGTTGCTGATTCCCGTGCCACCGGGCCTTCCGCCTGGAGTGACTGGAAGGCCACCCTCCTCTTTGAGATGTACCAGAAAATTCATCCGTATCTGCAGCTTTCATCTGCGGCTGAGGTGCAGCAGCAGGTTGATCAGGGAGTGAACTGGCTGCGGGAGCAGGTTGCTGTGCATCTGGAGTCTGATCCAGAGGCAATGGTGATGGTTGATGA
Source organism: Desulfocapsa sp. (assembly GCA_029935315.1). GTDB lineage: Bacteria > Desulfobacterota > Desulfobulbia > Desulfobulbales > Desulfocapsaceae > Desulfocapsa. The sequence goes on from JAOZKN010000001.1 coordinate 48,687, forward strand.
GTTGCCCGATGATTATTTACTCAGTTATACACCGGAAACTATTGCCGAGCACGTTCGTGTGCACCACAAAAACAGCACACTTCTCAAACAGAAGTCACTTCTTTTTCCCAGGAAAATGCGTTTGCAATGGTCACTGCTGGTGATGTGTCAGGACAGGCGTGGGTTACTGGCCAAAATATGCGGGGTATTAAGTCTGCACAATTTATCTGTGTTGAATGCCCATGTCTTTACCTGGAAAAATGGCAGTGCCGTGGATGTGCTTGAAGTGCGTGCCGAAGACAGTCTTGAATTTGAAGATATGGATTGGGCGGCAGTGGAGAATGACCTGAACCTTGCCCTCAGTCACCGGCTGGGGTTAGGGCACAGATTGTATAAAAAACTTCAGAGCGCCCGTACGAAACGAAGGCGTCCCGCAGGGCTTGGTGAAACAAGGGTACTTATAGACAATGAAGCCTCGGAAAAATATACAGTTGTGGAGGTGTATTCCACGGACAGCCCCGGTCAGTTGTATCGTATTACCCAGACCCTCGCTGATTTTGGCGTGGCCATTTATCGGGCCTATATTGCCACAGAGGTGGAGCAGCTTATTGACGTATTTTATGTGCTGGATAGCCGTGGGCAGCAAATCACCGACACAGCTTTTGTAGAAGAGCTGCGCGATGGGATTTTGTATGGAATCGAGGCGACAGTGTGAAAATGCAATGTATTACAATTGTGTAAATAAAATATTTTTTAATTGAATTTTTCACTCAAAATGGTAATGAGTGACTGTGTGTTTGCTTGGTGCTTTTCACACGAAAATTCAGGTATAAAACCCGTTACGGGAACTTCTTTTATTTGTTGTCTGAGAAAGTAAATAAAAGAGATATATTTAACTTTTAGCAAGGAGATTTTGCAATGACCAGAGACGAAATTATGAGAACCATTGAGGAGGAAAATATCCATTATTTTCGCCTCCAGTTTGTTGATATTTTTGGTTTTATGAAGAACGTTGCCATTCCCAGAAGCCAGGTTGAAAAGGCCCTTGATGGTATGATGATGTTTGATGGCTCTTCCATTGACGGTTTTGTCCGCATCAATGAATCCGATATGTACCTGAAGCCGGATTATGATACCTTTACCGTTCTTCCCTGGAGAAATCAGGATGGTGTTGCTGCAGCTCGTATTATTTGTGATGTTGCTAAATCTGATGGAACTCCTTTTGCAGGCTGTCCAAGAAATAACCTCAAGCGCGTTCTGGCCGAAGCCAAAGAACTTGGTTACACCATGAACGTTGGTACCGAAGCTGAATTCTTCCTTTTTGAGAAGGATGAAGAAGGACGTGCCACCACAATCACCAACGATGTTGCCGGATACTTCAGCCTTGATCCTGAAGATACTGGAAATGATTGTCGTCGTGAGATTATCGAGACCCTCGAAGAGATGGGTTTTGAGATTGAAGCATCTCATCACGAAGTTGCAGAAGGCCAGCATGAGATTAACTTCAAGTACTCCGATGCCCTTACCGCAGCCGATAATACCATCACCTTCAAGTGGGTTGTAAAATCCGTTGCTGCACGTTATGGGCTGTACGCTACCTTTATGCCAAAGCCAATCTTTGGTATCAATGGTTCCGGTATGCATACCAACCAGTCACTCTTCAACGCAGACGGCACAAACGCTTTCTTTGAAGAAGGTGCACCTCTTCAGCTTTCTGAAACCGCGTATCAGTATATCGCCGGATCTTTGAAGAATGCCCGTGGCTTTGCAGCAGTTACCAATCCATTGGTAAACTCTTACAAGCGTCTTGTCCCAGGTTATGAGGCTCCTGTTTATGCAGCATGGTCAGCTTCCAACCGTTCTGCTCTTGTTCGTATTCCTGCATCTCGTGGGCTGGGAACTCGTACCGAGGTTCGTTGTCCGGATCCAACCTGTAACCCTTATCTTGCACTGGCCATGATGTTGAATTCCGGTCTGGATGGTGTGAAGAACAAGATGGATCCACCTCCATCTGTTGACAAGGACATCTTCAAGATGAGCCCTGCTGAGATGGATGAGGCCGGTATCCACGTGATGCCAGGCAGCTTGAAAGAGGCCATTGAAGAACTCAAGGCCAATCCCATTGCCAAAGATACTCTTGGCGAGCATATCTTTGAGAAATATATTGAGGCCAAAGAGGCCGAGTGGGACAGGTATCGTACTGCAGTTACCGATTGGGAACTCGAGGAGTATCTTGATATTTATTAGTTGATCTTCTCCCTTAGAATAAGGGAAAGTATGTTGTTCCGGGAACCCCCAACAGCCTTTTGGTTGTTGGGGGTTCTTTTTTTGTATGCAGCAGTTTCAGCTGTTGATATCTGGTGAAGAAATGTTGGAAATTGTTGTTAACGCAATATGATACCACGCTCACGAAGTTCTGAAATAACAACGTTGACACACTCCTGTAGAGGACGTGTGCCTGTATTCAAGTCAATATCAGGATTTTCAGGTGCCTCATAAGGAGAGGAAATACCGGTATAGTTTTTGATTTCTCCGGCACGGGCTTTCTTGTACAATCCTTTTACGTCTCGTTCTTCGCAGATTTCAAGGGGACAGTTACAGTAGACTTCGATCAGGTTTTCTTCGCCGATGATCTCTTTCACTTTTTCACGGTCAGCCGTTAAGGGAGAGATAAAGGCAGTGAGTGAAATAACGCCTGAGTCAAGAAAAAGGCAGACCATTTCTGCAATACGTCGCATGTTTTCACAGCGGTCATCAAGGCTGAAGCCTAAGTCATTACAGAGTCCGTGCCGTACATTGTCTCCATCAAAAACATAGGTTCTGCAGCCCATCATATGTAATCGCTCTTCCACCGCATGGGCAAGAGTCGATTTGCCGGAACCGGACAAGCCGGTAAACCAGAGATTAATACTCATGTGGCCATTTAAGGTCTCGCGGCGGGGACGACTTACGGCCGCACGATGTTTAACGATATTTGTCGGAGGGATCATTGTGGATCTCTTAATTCAAGGTTCAAGGCTGAGGGTTTGGATGGTTAGTAAAAAACTTCATATTCGAGGCGCAGAAATTTAAAATTATTTCGGCGTACTGAGGTACGTTGTAATGATTTTAAATTTCCAGCAACGAAGAAGATGAAGAGTTTTTACTAACCATCTAGCAGAACATATTTTTAAGGTAAGGGAGCAATGTGTCTTTGATTTCAGGATGTTCAAGGGCAAAAGCCAGGTTGGCCATCTGGAAACCGGCTTTATCTCCACAGTCAAAACGCGTTCCTTCAAAGCGATACCCGAAGATGGGTTGCTCCTGCAGCAGTTGGGACATGGCGTCAGTCAGCTGAATTTCACCCCCTGCACCGGTTTGCTGCTGGCCAAGGATGTCAAAAATTCTGGGTGTGAGTATATATCTGCCAATCACGGCCATATTGGAAGGCGCTTCATCTGCCGGTGGCTTTTCGACCATTGCCCGGATCCGGAATGTCTCGTCACTTGGATTTTCGGCGTCCAGTATGCCATAGCGGGAGGTCTCTTCCTTTGGCACTTCAATAACAGCTACAGTTGATGCACGCAGTCTGTCGTACTCTTTCATCATCTGATGGAGAACCGGAGTATCACTTTTGATGAGATCATCTGCGAGCAAAACGGCGAAGGGTTCGTCGCCAATGATATCACGGGCACACCATATTGCGTGTCCAAGGCCCAGGGGTTCGCTTTGTCGGGTGTAAATGATGGTTCCGGATTTGGGGACGAGGGATTCGATCTCTTTTAAGATTTCGACTTTCTGGCGTTTTCTGAGAGTTTCTTCCAGTTGAAAGGATCTGTCAAAATGGTTTTCCAGTGATCCTTTTCCTCCGCCGGTAACAAAAATGAGTTGCTCAATGCCTGAGGCCAGGGCTTCCTCAACAGCGTATTGGATCAAGGGTTTGTCAACAATAGGCAGCATTTCCTTGGGCATTGCTTTGGTGGCAGGAAGGAATCTGGTGCCGAGTCCAGCAACCGGGAAGACAGCTTTTTTTATTTTCATAGAAATTCCAGAGTAATGATGGTTTCGTAACAACCTGAAAGCAGGATGATTAAGTAAAAAGAACTCACCTGCATTGATAACACAGGAAGAAAAAATTGGCGATACAACTGGCTATAGTTTAGTACAAAAATCGTATAAATTCAAAAAGGAAATAACTGTAGAAGTTTTAAAAGCTGATGTAAATAGGCATAAATACTAGTTTTCAGATACTTTATGCAATTTTGTGCACTCCTGCGTTCTTTTCACAGAAATCTAGATCTTTGGGCCCATGAAATTGCTGAGAAGGGAGAGGGTATTTGCCAGCAATAAACCGGTCGCAGCCCCGCCCATGTCAATGAGCAGATCGGTGAGGAGTGGTGAGCGGTTTTCAATGAAAAACTGGCTGAATTCCGTTGCGCAGGCAAGCATAAAAACATCGGTGATTAAGAAGCCGACAGGTCTGGACGGGTTGCTGCGGCGTAACAGAAGTACGAGGAAGGCAAAGAGGATAAAGTGAGCAATTTTGCTGATATCTATCATATCACCTGTTGATTGTTGCCATTGGGATTGTGGGGGCATTCCTGTCGCTGCAGGATGTGGAGCACTGATTTTACTCACCTGCGTTGTCAGTTGACTATCTATTTGTGTTTTAAGTTTATTTTTCAATTCTGCTGGCATAGTGGTGCCGATAAGGATAACCGCCACCGTCACAAGCAAGAGGAACCTGGGGACTGCAAGCCGTTGATGCGTCATGTATGGGGCAAAAAGTAAAAAGGAAAACAGTACCCATGCACTCCTCAGCAGCCATTTTGTTTTCTGGTAAAGGGAGGTTTCTGCCACCTGGTAGAGGCTGAGGTTTTTGAGAAAGAATTCACCACTGCAATGACTCATCTGTACGACAACCCGAAAAACGCTGCAGTCGGGTGCAATTGTGAAAACGCTACTTACTTCCTGCCAGGCATTTGTGCCGTTTAAAGCTGCCACCTGGTACGGGATGCTGTATCTGGCCACGTCTCCAAAATACTGAACCAGGAGAAGGCGTGCCCGGTGGTGTGCTTTACTTCCTGCCACGGTATCGTAGCTTCGCAGCACAGCATTGAGTTGTACTTTTTTACCGGCAAAACGATTTGGAATGGTCTGATAAAAGGATAGACTTGTCTTTGCATCGGCAGAATGCATTGCAAGTTTTCCATTTTGGGCAATTATTGTATCTGTGTCTGCTTTATGTGACTGCCACTGTTCCAGGCCAGAGGAAAAGTTTGTATCATTTAGTATTTGTTGGCCAGTTGTATAGTATTGAGGGAGAAATGCAGCACAGCAAAGTGTGGTAAGTGCGAGGAGGAGGAAGATACCTGTTTTCATTCCATCGTCATCTGTGTTGAGATTTTTCGGAGATGGGTTGGCAGCAAGTGGACAAAATTTGATGCCCGTGGGGAAGGGGAAGGTAAAAGTGGTACGCCAAGCAGGATTCGAACCTGCGACCTACGGCTTAGAAGGCCGTTGCTCTATCCAGCTGAGCTATTGGCGCACAATGTATGAGCCTGTGAGTTTACAAGTCCATAACAACATACTTGCTATAAAATATAGTACTCAAAAAATCAACCCCATTCTTGATCGTTTGAGGAAGCAGGGCAATCTTGACAGATCTATTTCGTGTAACCTTACAATATCAACTGCTAAGTGCATTTGCTACTTGAATTCACCTTATAGTTTTTTTGAACCTGGGCAATCTTCCCCGATAGGTTTCCATACCGGGCCAGTGACGGTGTCGATGATCTGTATTCCATGCCGGATCAGTTCGTCCCGTGCTTCATCTGCAGCCTGCCAGTTTTTCTCATTGCGTGCCTGCTCACGTCGCTGGATCAGGGCATTGGCAGACGGTGCCAGTGGACAGCCTTTGAGACGGAAAATCTGTAGAATTTTGTTAATTTGCCCCAAACTTTCCAGGATATATTTTTTCTGATCGCCGTCCAGATGGTTCACATGCAGGATGGGGTTCGTCTGCTTAATAAACCTGTATATTGCGCTCATTGCTTTTGAAACATTGAGATCGTCATCCATGGCGGCAAAAAAATGATCCTCCATGGCAGAAACGTAAGCAGTTACCTCAGGATGAGGTTTACCGGGGGGCAGACAGAGGAGCTTGCAGGTGAATTCATCTATCCTTCTCAGGGCTGTGCGCACATTGGTCAGGCGGCGTAAAGAAAAGTTGAGTGGTTTGCGGTAATGAACGGAAAGCAGCATAAAACGAACATCACGAGGAGTAAATCCACGAAGTAAAACATCCTTGAGGGTCACAACATTGTTGGCCTCGGTGGACATCTTTTTGCCATCCACCAGCAGGAGTTCCGAGTGTAGCCAGTACTTTGCCAGGGGTTTACCGGTAAGTGCTTCGGCAATGGCGATTTCATTTTCATGGTGAGGGAAGATAAGATCACGGCTGGAGGTATGGATATCCATGGTCTCACCAAGATATTTGGTGGACATGGCGGAACACTCAATGTGCCAGCCCGGTCGAACATTTCCCCAGTCGGTCTCATAAAAGATGCCTTTTTTCAGTTCGGCCAGGGTCGAACGTTTGAGCAGGGTGAAGTCGCGCGGATTGTCTTTCTCATAATTATCAAGATCAACTGTTTTGCCCAGCTGAATTTTGCCAAGATCAATGCCTGACAGGCGGCCATATTTCTTGAATTTCGAGATGTCAAAATAGATGGAGCCATGCTTTTCATAGGCAAAGCCCTTGTGCAGCAATTCGTGGGCTATTTCAATCATATTCCCCACGTGTTCGGAAGCCTTGGGGTACGTCGTTGCCCGCTTAACACTGAGAGAATCGATGTCCTCCATAAAACTTTCGATATATTTCTCGGTAAAATCCTTAAGAGATTTTCCGGCATTGTTTGCGCCATCGATGGTGTTATCATCCAGGTCGGTGAAATTCATGCAGGAATTTACGTCATAGCCTTTGTATTCCAGGTGGCGGGTGATAAGATCCGAGACCACAAATCTTCGGCACAGAGAAAGGTTTGTCGGTTCGTAAGCTGTTGGGCCACAGGTGTAGAATGTCACCGATTTTTCCTGCTGTGATACAAACTTTTCTTTCTTTTTGGTCAGGGTATTAAAAAAACAGAGGCCTGCCTTCTTCTCTGTCGCCTTGTTTTTACGGGTAAACAGAGGAGTGGAAAGGTAGCGTTCACCACCGTCCGGGAAAATTGTCACAATAAAACCCTCATCCAGGGTGTTCGCCAGTTCAAGGGTAGAGAACATGGCTGCACCGCTACTCATCCCAACCAGTAAACCTTCTTTTCTGGCAAGGAGTCTGGCCATGCGAAAGGCATCTTCGTCGTGAATGGTGACAATTTCGTGGGGTAATGATTTGTCAAAGATTCCCGGGCGATAGGATTCTTTCATGTTTTTCAGGCCCTGGATCTTATGACCAAGGTAGGGCTCAACCGCAACTATGTTTACCTGTGGCTGGTGCTCTGAAAACCATTTGCAGAGACCCATCACTGTTCCGGATGTGCCAAGGGTAGCAACTATATGGGTTACTTTGCCTTCGGTTTGTTCCCAGATTTCAGGTGCTGTGTGGTTGTAATGTGCTTTCCAGTTGGCTTCATTGTTGAACTGGTCGGTGAGGAAATAACGGTCTGGAAATTCACGAGCCATGGCGTAGGTTTTTTCGATGGCTCCGTCTGTACTTCTTTTTGCAGGGGTGAGCAGGATTTCTGCCCCGTAGGCCTGCATAATTTTTCTGCGTTCAAGGGATGCGGATTCTGGCATGACCAGCTGGCAGCGATATCCTTTTGCTGCGCAGACCATGGCAAGGCCGATTCCGGTGTTGCCGCTGGTGGCCTCAAGAACGATTTTGCTGGAAGTTAATTCTCCGCTGGCCTCTCCTGCTTCAATAAGGGACAGGGAGATTCGTTCTTTTACTGATCCGCCAGGGTTTCTGGATTCTAACTTGCCGTACACGAGGGCATTGGATGTGTTGAGACGGTTGATGCGTACCAGGGGAGTGTCACCGATGGCATCTAAAACAGTGTCGCAGAGGCTCATTATTGTGGAAGTACCTTTCTTGAGAAATGATTAATCAAATGGAATTTTACTCTATTGTTAATTCCAGTCAGATGCAAGCAGGAAGATTACGGCTGTTCCTTATCCATTCTTAACCGCTTTGGAAATATACCAGAAACGCAGGAGCGCCTCCCTTGAATCTTTGTCCACGATAGAAGAAACCTGCGCCTCAAAATCCGCAAGCTCCTGTGCTGGCGGTGGTACATATCGCAGGGGAGGGGCTTTTGTTTCTTCTGCAAACTCCTTTCCAGCTACGTAAAAGCGAATCCCTTTTAACTTTGTTGATCCCAGAGATTGATTTAAGGTTTCCAGAAAGAACGGACTTTGGTACTGAAACTGCTGCAGCCAGGCCGAGTTTTCCGCTTCCACCCACAGTACTTTTTTAACAATCTTCAGGGGTTTACAGTGTGCTGTGATTTCACGGTCAAGCAGGTTTTCCCAGTCCAGGAACAAAGAATGCAACTCAAGCTGCTCCTTCCAGCCTTGCTGGCGCGAAAGCTGTGGCAGAAGATTTACCAGCCCCTGTAAAGTGGTTTTTTTCTTTTTTACCAACTATTTTCTGCGAATTAAGTCCAGCAGGGCTTCGCTACTCATTTTGGCACTCATATCAGAGCCTTCAAGTAAGCTTCCTGCCAGGTCACGCTTCTCCATATGCAGCCGGACAATTTTTTCCTCGATGGTATTTTTGCAGACCAGGCGATAGATGGTCACAGGCCGTGTCTGGCCAATGCGATGTGCACGATCTGAGGCCTGGTCCTCAACGGCCGGATTCCACCAGGGATCCATGTGAATGACATAGTCAGCCGCAGTGAGGTTGAGACCAAGGCCTCCGGCCTTCAGGCTGATAAGAAAAAGATCCCCTTCACCGGCCTGGAATGCATCCACCTGCTGCTTCCGCTTGGGGCTGCTCGTGGAGCCGTCAAGGTAGCGGTAGTCAATGCCTTTACCGTCCAGGTGCTCCCGCAATATTGACAGGTGGCCGATAAACTGGCTGAAAATAAGTGCCTTATGTCCACCCGCCAGTAACTCATCAATGACTGAGGCGAAAACTTTGAGCTTGGCACTCTCTATGTTTGTATCTTCTGTGATCAGGCGCGGATTACAACAGGCCTGGCGCAGCTTCATGATCTCTGTCAGGATTTGTAAATGCCGCGCCTTTTTCTCCTGATTGTTTTCAAGAACTTCCAGGGCGTTTTGGCGTAAGGCTTCGTAGAAGAGTTTTTCCTCCTCACTCATTTCCACTTCAAGGGTGATTTCTGTACGCGGTGGCAACTCTTCCAGTACCTGAGATTTAATACGACGCAGGATAAAAGGCTGAATAAGTTTCTTCAGCTTGAGTCTGGCTTCACGGTTATGGTAACGCTCGATGGGGATGGCAAAGCGTTCATTGAAACGGTTCAGGGTCCCAAGGAGGCCAGGGTTTATAAAATGGAACAGATTCCAGAGTTCACCAAGATGGTTTTCAACGGGAGTCCCCGTGGTGAGCAGTTTGAACTTTGCCTGCAGCGCCATGGCAGCTTTTGAGCGTTTGGTGGCAGCATTTTTGATGGCTTGCGCCTCGTCAAGGATAACAGTTTGCCATTTGACTGCAGAAAGAAGCTCGTTTTCCTGCTGTAATAGGGTGTAGGTGGTGATAAGGAGATCGAATTTACCCAGGCCGGAGATAGTCTCAGCCCTGTTTTTTCCCATCAGGCTCTTTATGTTCAGTGTTGGCGTGAAGCGATTGCATTCAGATTCCCAGTTGCTGGAAACGGACGTCGGGGCAATCACCAGGGATGGGCCATCAGATGCCAGGGAGAGCATTACGGCCAGGGCCTGAATGGTTTTACCGAGACCCATGTCGTCGGCAAGGCATCCGCCTACTCCCCAGTGGGCGAGGCGAGAGAGCCAGTGAAATCCTTCTTCCTGGTATTCACGCAGTTCTGCACGCAGGGTTGTGGGAAGCTCCGGTTTAAAGCTTTGACTGTCGTGGATGCGTTTTATCTGGTCCTTCCATCCGTCGTCAACCTGTGCTTTTGCCTGGTCTACCAGTTTCTCAAGCGGAATGGCGGCAAGATGATGGATAAGAACCTCGTCATCTTCACCTTTGGCATCCAGTCCTTCCGAGTAAAGGTTGATCTCTTCCAGTTTTTTCTTGAACTCCTGGGTCAGGGCGAGAAATTGACCTTCTCCAATCTGTATAAAGTGGCCGTGGGCGGTTTTGACTTTTTTCAGCAGTTCGCGCAGGTCAATAACCGTATCCTGATCAAGTTTTAACTCTCCCGAAAGGGCAAACCAGTTCTGCTGGCTGGTACGCACTTTAAGATTCAGGTTTTTCAGTGAGGCCTGATGGGTGATATTGAGTTTTTCACCTTCCGGCCACTCAATAACGACCTGGTCCTGGATGGTCTGCAATTCCTGCAATGCCTGGAGGCAGTCGTCCGGATCCTGCAGGTGCCATTCTCTGTCATTTTCCTGTTCGAGATCAACGGCAAGATCAAGGATGGGGCATGATTCTTCAACCTCCCTGGCCATATGTTCTTCAAGGCCAAGGTCCCGTTTTGTCTGTAGCCGTTTCCCCCGTACTTCGGCAATGATGTTTTCAACTCCCTGTCCGGGTTTGAGGTAGTGACCTCCGTTGAAAAAAGGTTTCACAAACATTTCCAGTCTGAAACCTGTACCGTATGGAATCAGGTGCATGTAAATGGTGGGGTCTGCTTCAACTTGTTCGATACTGGCGTAGTTTCCACTGGTTGTGTCGGCTGCAATTGCCGAATGAACAGTCATAAAGGAGGAAATATTACCGATGGCCGTGAGTACCTGCTCGCTGGCTTCTATGGGGACCACAAGGCCGCTCTTTCCGGTTATCTGGGCAATTCGACGATGGTTGTCGTTTATCTCTATTATTTTATAGCGGGTGGGTGTTTCCTGGAAAATAGTTATTTTGTCTGCGGTTACATCCTGGGCAAAGCAGATATGGAGTTGTGAACCTCGTTCTTCCACCAGCAGTTCAGGCTCTCCGGTAACAAATTCAACAGGTGTCCCAGGTGATTTGGCGAAAAAGAGTAAGGGGTGGTTCACCATGGCCAGTAAGGTCTTGTCCATGTCGAACTGGTAGTTTACGCCATGGGTCTCCGGGTTGACTTGTTTTTCGATGCAGGCAGATATTTTTCGATCCTGTATGCTCAGGTAACCCAGCTTGCCGGAGTAAAGCCGGGAAAGCGATATGGGACGTCCCTTGCTCCAGTTACCGGATGCTCCCTGTTTCTGTTCTTTGGGACTGATATGCATGTTGCCGTTCACATATTCAACCAGCCATATAAGTCTTTCTGTCTGCAGGGACTCAGCCCCGTGTGGAGAGGCAGTCACTTGGATAAGCGCCTGCAGATTGCGTTTCCATGGCTCTTCGGAGGCAAGAATAGTAGTGAGTGGGCTCAGTCCTGTTTCCTGCTGCAGCTGCTCTATTACGGAGCTATAATCTTCTTCCCCATGTTCTGTCCCCTCCAGAATGGCTGCCATATTCAGGGTAAAGAAGTGAAATCCATTTTTCTTGGCCTGTCTGTAGAGGGCTACCACCCGCTTGCTTACTTCGGGCTGCAGGCTGGAATTGAGCCAGTACTGGCCAAGGGCAGTAAAGAGAATGGTGAGGCTGTGTGGTTCGTCGTCTTTATGAAAGCTCATCTCTTCACCGGGAAGTGCATGGGACGCCCTTACCTGGAGAAATCCTGCAAATGCCTGGTAGGCCTTTTCTTCAGCACTGCCTGTGAAAAGGGACAGGGCGATTCCAATTTGCTGCGCTACTTTTTGTCCCTGGTCACCCTGATTGTTCTGCAGGGTGGAAAGTGCATGGAAAAGGCCTGTGGGTCCAAAAAAAGCGGCATTTTCGCTGCCGCTCAGGTCCCGGAGAAAGTCGAGGTCATGTTCAAATAACTCGGTGGTGGTCTCAGGGGCGCCCTGGAGAAAGGCAAGGGTGCCAGTTGCTCCGGTTCCGGAAAAGCTATCCCTGTTTTCTTCGACCAGCTTTGCTGCATTGTCTATCTGCCCTCTGAATATATACTGGCTAAAGAGGAGGCGATGGAAGGGGAGTTTTTCGTCACTGCTCAGGTCCTCAAGTCCTGTTTCATCCTGCAGGTAGGCAAGAATTTCAGGGAAGCTGTGCAGGGTTGATATCTCGTACTTTGCAATCTGATCAAGGAGAAAAAATTGAAAAGAAGGAGCCATGGATTTGAACCATACAGGATCAAAAGGGCGTGTGGTTACCTGAATAGTGGGGGGCAGCGGAGAGAGGATATCCCGGCACTGTCCTGTAAGGAACTCAAGGGCATCATCGATGAGGTCAAAATCCTGTGTATATACGCCGATGCGCATTTCCCGCATGGCTCGCCAGCAGCGCGTTGTCCATTTTCCGTAGTAGTAGGATACCGGCGCTTCTTTGCGAATAACTTTTGCGTATGTTGCGAAAGTATCATCCTTGACTGCCATCCGGCTCAGCTGCTCAACGATCAGTGGTGCGCACTGTTTTTCTTTGGTGAGAAGGCCGGTTTCCTGGAATTTGGAAAAATAGTGGTTCAGATTGGCAGCTGTGGGCCGATTTCCGCGCGGGCTGCGGATATCAAGTTTACGCAAACAGTTGACGATGAGCGTTGAATGAGCAGGCTCGTAAACAATTGATTGAAATTGCAGGAGAGTTTGCTCAAAAGGAGTGAGTTTGTCGTAGTGCTGAAGTAATTCGGTGCTGGGGTCTGACATATCGTATTTAGGATGTGGTGCAATTTGTGGCACGGGCTTTACGGCCATGAACCATGGACCTGAGGTAACAGGCTGAAACAAACTATTCAACATATCACGTATTGCAGAGAAACAAAAGGAGATCCTGCACAGAAAGCGACGAAGGTGCCAGAATTGTTAAAAGTGACAATGCTTTTTGTTGTTTTGTCTCTTCTGCGTGCAGTGTCGTCGCATTATTACAGCATAATGTGGAGTATGTCCGGATGACGAAGGGCGTGAAATAACAATAATCGGGGATGTTTTGCCAAATTCAGGATGGCGGGAAGTACTGTTGTTGAAATGGCGATATTGTTGGAGGTGGTAAATAAAAAAAATCGCAGCCGCCTTTTAGAAGAAGGTGGCTGCGAAAACAGGAAACAATGAAAAATGGGTGCCGGCCTGTGTGCCGGTTGGGAGCTTACTGTAAATTTCTATTGGTAAAGATATCCGCATTCTTTTCCTGGTTGCGAATCCAGGCGATGAGCAGGCGTTCCTGCTTTGTATTGATGATTTGTGCGCGGAACTGCTCTCTTTCCTCATTTGTCATTGTAGCACTGTCGGGCAGGATTCTTTCTGTGAATTTGTAGAGGTAGAGGGTGTTGCCAACGCTGGCAACTTCATCGGGGTATGCATTGTTGTCACTGAGCGCAAATACCTTCATCAGCAGGCTGGGTGGAAATCCATTACTCGTATCAGTACTATTGTCACGTGACAGGGTTGCCTCTTTGAGCTCCAGATCATTATTTTTGCTTAGCTCACTGAAGTTGCCATCTGTCCGAAGGGAGGCAAGAATTTCTTCACCTTTTGTGAGAGCCAGTGTTCTGGCTTCGTCATTCTTGTAATCGTCGATAACCTTTTCTTTCACTTCGCTGAGTGCGGGAAATTGAGGCTCTTGGATGGCGTCGGCAAAAAGAATTGAATATCCGGCAGGAGATTCGATAAGGGAACTGAGCTCTCCCGATTTAAGAGAAAATGCTGTTGCCTGTACAGAAGGCGCATTGTCTATAGTCGAGGGAGGTGTGGATCTGGAGAAAAAATCGGTTTGGAGAATCTCTGCTTCGGGCTGAAGTGTTGCGTACTCGTTCAGGCTGCCGGCTGAAATAATTCCTTCGTAGGCATCATTTGCTTTCTTGAAAGTAGCTGCTCTGCTTTCTGTGTCCGCGTTGTCATAAGGAAAAGAAAGGAATTTTAGTTTTACTTGAGGGGCTGTTTTGTATTTGGCTTTATTTAATTCGTACCAGGCGGCAAGGGCATTCTCTTCTATGGTGACTTTATCAATAAATGTTGCAGGATTGATTTCAGCATAGGAGACAGTGATTGTCTCTTTGCTTTGTTGATAGAGATCATCGATCTCTGCATCTGTCACATTGGTGGCAAAATCACCAATTGCCTGGACACCCTTACTTGAAAGCGTATCGTAACGCATTGAGTTTTCAAACTTATGTGGTGTCAGGCGGTTTGATTGCAAAATGGACTTGTATTTGTCCATATTAAAGGTACCGTTTTCCTGGAATTGAACCATTTCCTGGATGTTTTGTTGTATTTCAGGGCCGGAGACAGTGATTCCCATGGTTTGAGCACCCTGTCGCAGGAGGGCCTGCTGGATCAGCTGTGTTTTTATCTGTTCCTTCACGCCCAGGCTTTTGAGCAGCGATTCCGGTACAGCGCCACCAAGCTGTTGACGGTAGGAGGCAAGGAGCTGGTCGTAAGCACGTTGGTATTGCTGAAAGCTTATGTCTTCATCGTTAACAACAATCGCAGCTTCCTGGCTGTCCATCATGTTTGCTCCGACACCCCAGAAGACAAATACAAGGGCAATAACCAGAACAATTGCCTGGATAAAAGTGGATTGGGCTTTGTCACGAAAAATCTGCAGCATATTATTCTCTATGGCTAATGGTTAATAAATGGAAATGATCCAAATGATATGGTTGAAAAAAATTTACATGTTATGGAAGATCAGTGCAAGAAAAATCATATAATTTCTATGTCCTTATCTTGTTAATATATAATTGTTTTCTTAAATATCTTTGCATGCTTGTGAAATAATGGCGTTTTCAGAAGGGGATAGCTCAAGTCTGAGATAGGGAAAATGATTGACCATTCACTTGACAAAAATCCTGGTGTATAGTATTTACCTCTCACTACTTAAGAAGCAGAAACGGTGAAAGCCACAAACAATATTTTTACGGAGGGTAAAATGCCTACAATAGAACACAACGGAAACAGCTACAACTGTGATGAAGATGGATTCCTGCTCAATGGTATGGATGACATGAACGACGATTGGATTGATTATGTGAAAAGTGTTGAGGGTATTTCTGAACTCACCGATGAGCATCATAAAGTGATCGACGCTCTTCGTGAGTACTACAAGAAGAATGGTATTGCTCCAATGGTACGTATTCTTTCCAAGACCACTGGTTTCCCACTTAAGAGAATCTATGAGCTGTTCCCATCAGGACCTGGTAAAGGTGCTTGTAAGATGGCTGGTCTTCCAAAACCTACCGGTTGTGTATAAGTAACAACCGAAGTTTTGAAGAGTTAAGAGAGGGGCGTTGTTCTTTTTATAGAACGACGCCCTTTTTTTTGCTTATCGCTTTGTGAAAGGATTTACAGCCTGGCTTCTGTTTCTGTCCGTTTTGAGCGTCTCAGACAAATTGTGAGTGTATATGGGGGGAGGGTGTTACTGCTCGAGCTTTTTGGCTAAAAGCTGTTCTTTGAGTGCCGCGATTTTTGATTGATATGTCCCGGGGTCGATGGTGGCTCCTCTCATACCTCCCCGCAGGTTTATTTCCGCTAGAAATGTTTCTTCCTTGTCAGTAATCATCAGGTCGATATGGGCGTAAGAGTATTTTCCACGTTCCATGGCCATTTTACAGAGTTGTAACTGCTCGGTGCTCAGTGTGTAGGGTGTGGACTTACCGCCGCAGTGGAGGTTGTTGCGGAAATTATCCGGATTGTCCCGTTCGTAGGCTTCAATAAAGTCATCAATCATGATTACACGTACATCACGGCTGTTTTCGATAAATGGCTGCAGAACAAAGGGGTAGGCCAGAACCTTATTTGCAGCCTGGGTGTAGACATCTTCAATGTCCCTGAATAAGTGTATCCCAAAACCAGCATTCTTTCGGTCGTGCTTGAAGACTACTTTTTGTATGGAGTTTTTTCCGTAACGTGAGACAGCATCAAGGATGCCATGGATATCATATATAACTGTGGTCTGGGGGATCATCAGTGGTGCAAGCAGGCGTGCCTGAAATGTCTTTGAGCGGCTGGCGAGCTGGGATGTGGCAGAAGGAATCAGGTGGATACCGCGCTGGATGAGATCGAGGAGCAGATGTTCTTCCCCGGTTTTCAGGCGCAGTCGACAGGTGATGATATCTCCGGCCTGCAGTTCATGGTAGGTCGCAAGCAACTCATCGTTGTTATTGATGATTTGAGGGGCTGGGCTCAAAAGAGCATCTCCGCAAATCGTCCGTGAAACTGTGAGATATCTGCTTCGCACTGTGCGCAGAGAAGTTTTATTGCTCCCAAAACCTGGGAGTCATCCTCCTGAAGAGTGAAGCTGCCATCCTTGTTCTGGGTGTAGAGGGTCGTAATGACAACATTTTCAGCTACTTCGATAAAGTCTTCATCATTGCCGCACTCAGGGCAGATGATTCGATTGGCTGCCGGAGCCAGGTCCGTTGGCTGCAAAATCAGCCTTCGGCAACTTGTGTTGAATCGTTAGCTGGCGATTCTTTGTCATTCACCAGATGCAGTTCTCTGGAAGAGACTTTCATCTCTCCGTTGAGGCCGGCACCAGGTTCAACTGTAAGACTGTTGCCTTCAATCCGTCCATGGATGTGGCAACTTTTCCGGGCCGTAATAAGGCTTGCCTTGACGTTGCCTTCCAGGGTGCCGTGGCAGACGAATGTGGATACCTGGATATCGCCGGTGACCTTGCCGCTTTCACTGAGAATCAGGTGTTCGCCCTTGATATCTCCTTCGATAGAGCCATCTATCCTGGCCTTTCCTTTGAAAACAAGTTCCCCTTTCATCACCATGTTTGCGTCGATAATAGAAGAAATGACTTCTTTTTCCGCTTTCTGGCTTTCTTCTTCAAAGTCGTCTTTTTGATTAAAAAGCCCCATGTTAATTCTCCGCTTTAGGTGTGGGTTGCTGATGATTGTCTACAACCAGAAGATTCTTGATTTTCTTGGTTTTGGTTGTGTTCAGTTGTGCGATACCTGCTGCCTTATTGAGTTTGCTCGTATACATAAACTTGGCAGGGTTTA
Organism: Desulfocapsa sp.; assembly: GCA_029935315.1. Lineage (GTDB taxonomy): Bacteria > Desulfobacterota > Desulfobulbia > Desulfobulbales > Desulfocapsaceae > Desulfocapsa. The sequence goes on from JAOZKN010000001.1 coordinate 65,762, forward strand.
CCGGCTTGTTGTGCAGGCAGATTTCGTAATGGAGATGGGATCCCGTGGAACGTCCTGTGTTGCCAACGGTACCAATTGTCTGTCCTCGTGTGACTTTGTCACCGCGTTTCACCAGGAACTTATGCATATGTGCAAATTTGGTGATGTATCCGTTGCCATGGTCAATTTCAATATATTTTCCGTAGCCACCGTTCCGGAATGCCTTCTTGACAACACCATCTGCCGTGGCGATAATCTTATCCCCCGTGCGACCCCGCATATCAACGCCGGAGTGAAACCCTTTTTTGCCATTGACAGGATCTGAGCGATGACCAAAACGAGATGATACCTGTCCGGGTACAGGGCGTCCGAGAGGGACAACGTTGATGGTGTTTAGGAAGGTGTCTGAACGAAAAAGAAGTTCTTTGCCAATATTTTCCCGCGGCTCCAAAAAGGGGCCACCAGAGTTACTGGTATCTGCTTTGCGGGTATCTTTGATGTCTACCCCGATGTTACACATGATGCGTTCAATCATGTCACTGCGTTCTTCAAGCTCTGATACGGCAGTGTCGAGGAGGTTCTGTTTTTCCAGCTGAAAGGTTTCGGCCTGAATGCTGTTGCGTTCTTCCAGGCTGTTTATCCTCAGGGTGAGGCTGGCATTTGCAGTTTTATTCTCAGACAGCTGCTCGGTCAGGGATGTGATTTTATCGTGTAAGGCGTCAGTTTGACTGCTTAAATGAGTATTTTCTTTAATGCTGTGGAACGAGTTGTAGCTGGTTAGGCTGAAAGTCAGGAGTAAACCGGCCATGCACAGGACGCCGCCCTTGAGTTTGTATTTTGAAAGAACAAAATTACGTCCTTTTCCTTCTTCCCCGGTGATGAGAATATGTAAGTGGTCGCTCATTGTGATTTGGCTGGTTGTAGTGTATATATCAGATGATTTATGCTACTATAAAATTTTTCCATGAACCTACTCCCAGATGGTGTAAATTTCAATATAAAAGCGACTTTTCACCTGCTTGGGAATAGTTCTTCTCTCCCTTGTAAACAATTTCCGGAAATATATGTCACATTTACTTACCTGTCAGGAGCTGTCTAAATCTTTTGGCGCAGATCGCCTGTTTGAAAATATTAATCTTGTTGTGCATCAGGGTGACAGGATTGGGCTTATCGGCCCCAACGGCAGTGGAAAGTCAACGCTGTTGAAAATCGTGTGTGAGCGTCTGGAGCCCGATGAAGGAAAAATCATCAGGCGTAAAAATGTGAGCACTGCTTATTTGTCGCAGTCCGATGTCTTTGTGGAAGAGGCGAGTGTGGAGGAAAATCTTGATGCTGCTCTGCTGGCACTGGATCTGGATGCTGTAGAACGGCATAACCGGGTGCAGGCCATGCTTTCGCGGGCTGAGTTCCCGGATTCGCGTGTTTCCGTGAAACTCCTTTCCGGCGGCTGGCGTAAAAGGCTTTCCATCTGTCGCAGTCTTGTGCTGCAACCAAGCATTCTGGTACTTGATGAGCCCACCAACCATCTGGATATCGAGGGGATTCTCTGGCTGGAGAAAATCTTGTCCGGTGTGCTGCCAGGCAGCCCTGAGGCCTATTTAATTGTCAGCCATGATCGGCGTTTTCTGGAAAATATTGCAAATCGTATTGTTGAGATCTCAGCGGTGTATCCCGAAGGGTCTTTTCAGGTGGAGGGAAATTACTCCAGCTTTCTGAAAGAACGTGTTGATTTTCTTACTAACCAGGAACGTCTGGAGGATCGTCTCGCCAATAAAATGCGAAGGGAGGCGGAGTGGCTAAGTCGTGGTCCTAAAGCCCGTGCCACGAAAGCGCAGTATCGGATTGATGAAGCTCATAAATTACAAGGCCATCTCAGCGAAGTGAAGGGACGGAATCGTGCCTTAAAGCAAGTACGTATCACGTTTGACTCAACGGGTCGTAAAACAAAAAAACTTCTTGAGGCCAAAGGAATCAGTAAGAATTATGAGGAGAAGGCTCTTTTCTCAGATCTTGATATTGTACTTTCACCCGGTAGCAGGCTTGGGCTCCTTGGTCGGAATGGATGCGGAAAGTCGAGCCTGATGCAGATTCTGGCATCCAGTTGTGGGGATGGAGTCTACAAGCCGGATGCTGGCACAATACATACAGCACCCGATATAAAACTTGTGAGTTTTGATCAGAAACGTGAAGGGGTCGATCCAACACTGACCCTTCGTCGGGCGTTGGCCCCGGAAGGCGATTCCATTCTCTTTCAGGATCAGTCTATCCATGTCGTTTCCTGGGCGCAGCGTTTTCTTTTTCGTGCGGATCAACTTGAAACTCCGGTGGGGCAACTCTCAGGAGGTGAGCAGGCGCGTATTCTCATTGCCGAGCTTATGCGACAGCCAGCAGATATCCTCCTCCTGGATGAACCCACCAATGATCTTGATATCCCGTCCCTTGATGTGCTGGAGGAGAGTCTGCATGATTTTCCCGGAGCACTTGTACTGGTAAGTCATGACAGATATCTTCTGGATTCTGTCTGCGAGCAGGTGCTCGGCTTTGATAATATGGGGGGTGTTATCTATTATGCTGATTATGAACAATGGCTTGCCGATATACGAAAGCGTGATAAGACCGAAAACGGGGAGCAGGACGCGGCTGAGAAAAAGCAGCCGTCTGTAAAGAAAAAAAAGAGCAAGGTGGGCAAACTCTCGTATCTGGATCAGCGTGAATATGAGCAGATGGAAGAAAAAATCATGGAAGCTGAAGAGGTAAAAGAATCTTTGCAGGCAACCCTCGATGATCCTGAAACCGCCCAAAACCCGCAGCAGCTGGAATCAGTCTGGGCGGATCTTGAACAGGCAACGCGTCAGGTGGAGCGTTTGTATGAGCGCTGGGATGAGTTGGAAGAACTAAAACACAGCGATCAATGATGGCATTGGAAAACGCTTTATCCCGGAGGCCAGCTCAATGAGCGGCCACCCAGGACGTGCATGTGGATATGGAAGACGGTTTGTCCGGCATCCGCACCATTGTTGAAGACCAGACGAAAGTCGGTGATGCCATTTTCTCCGGCCACCTGTGATCCCACCCGCATCATCTTCCCCATAAGGGCCTCATCCTCAGCGCTGATAGCTGCCGGATCCTGAATATGTTTTTTGGGTATAACCAGGAAATGGACAGGAGCCTGGGGGGCGATGTCACGAAAGGCCAGCATGTCATCATCTTCATAGAGTTTTTCTGCAGGGATATCACCGGCAGCTATTTTACAGAAGAGGCAGTTGCTGCTCACGGGGATTCCTTTTTTGCATGCTCGCAGGAGTCGATAAACAGTTTTTCAATTGCTTCGCGTCCCGCATCATTTAAGTAGCGGGTTCCAGAGCCGACAAAGGTATCATATTCAATGATGGGAGTATCTTCCTGCCACTCATTGCTTTTCCAGGTAAACCACATTTTAGCAGGCTGATCAAAAACATGAAGGGGGCGGTTGAAGAGTTTGGCAAGTTCCACTGCCCATCCGGTACCACCTTTAACGGTCTTGTCTTCCATGATGCTTCCGATAACAAAGACCTGGTGGCCATTGTTGACCATATGGAAGATAGTCTGCAGGACTTTTCTGATTTTTTCAGTCTCGTAATACGTGCGGTTAAGCATGCGGGATGCCAGTTCCATGGAAATATCTCCACGCTCCAGGTCATCTTTGCTGAGGGTTACAGAATTTTTATTACGATTCAGCTTGTGTCCCTCAAAGGTATAAATAATTTCTTTAAGGCCGTACTTCTCTGCTGATTCACCAAAAGTTGCTTCGGCTCCCTTCAGGCCACCACTATATAGAGTACAGGTTTTCTTGTCCATCTTGCATGCTCCCATTTTAAAAAAATCTCATCAATAATCACCACAAACAAGTTTACCACACTCACAAGCAAAGGCAAGAAAGAGCTGAAAAGGCAGTTATTTTTTCCTGGCCCGGACGAAAATGCGATCCGGTGCCGGATATCCTTCAATGGTCCTGCTGCTGTCTGACGGGTCTAAAAAATCTGTATATGATTCAAAGGTCATCCAGTCAGTGCGCCGCTGTTCTATGGATGACATGGGGTGCTGACAAAAGACGTCGATTCCACTGAAACCGGCACGAGACAGCCAGTTTTTGAGGCAACTGGCGGTGGGAACAAAATAGGTCCCTGGTACTTTGGCGTATGTTTTTTCAGGGAAAAGTGCTGTTGCTGTCTCTCCCGGAATGGCCTGGGATTCAAGGATCAGTGTTCCTCCGGGGCGAAGGGAGGTGAAGATCTGCCGCAGACATTCCACCGGTGAGCTGCGGTGGTAAATAATGCCCATAAGAAAGAGGACGTCAAAACATTCAGGGAAAAGAGTGAGGTGTTCAACGCCCAGCAGGTCGATGTGCAGGTTTTCCTGCCCTGCCATGCTGTTGAGCCCCTTGAAACAGTAATAGTGCTGGATGGATGGCTCAAAGCCGATAACGATTTCAGGTTCATACGGCGTCATACGGAACATATAGTAGCCGTTGCTGCAGCCGATGTCGGCTACAATTTTTCCTTTCATATCTGGCAGGTAATCAGCAAGCCGTTGCCATTTTCGATGGCTTTGCCATTCAGAGTCAACCCGCGTTCCGTAGATGGAAAATGGTCCCTTGCGCCAGGGGATAAATTTGCGCAGGTGGGATTTGACTTCCTGTTGTGCTGCCTCTTCGAGTTCGTCGCCTTTTCCTATCTGTACCCAGTCATTGTTGCAGTCAACGTGTTGTGCCGGGAATTTCCGCAAGGCCTCAAAAGGGGTCCGGTAGCGGAGAAATCCTTTTTTGTTCTGATTGACCCATGTCTGCAGCTGCTTGTGGGTTTTGATTATTTCGTCATGTTTTGCCGAGGCAGGCAGGTGATCAATATAGGTCATGGCGTGGAGGTTGGTTAGACGTTTGGTTTTACAGCCAGGAAAGAGACAAAGTTAAACCACTGGAAGAAAGGCTCAACTTCAACAAAGCCAGCAGACTGGAGCATGGATTTGTTTTCTTCAAGGGAGCAGGGAATAAGTATGTTCTCAAGGGCTTCTCGTTTTTTTGCGATTTCAAGTTCGGAGTAGCCTTTTTCCTTCTTGAATTTATGATAAATATCGATATACGTCCGGTTTAAACCGGGATGGTGGGAGATGATTTTTTCACTGAGGATACAAATACCACCGGGACGAAGATTGTTGAAGAGGCGGGTAAGGAATTTTTCGCGGTGCAGGGGGCGAATAAATTGCAGGGTATAATTGAGAATAAATGCAGAGGTGTCGGGCTGTTCCAGCTCCATGATGTCTGCATGGCTAAAGCTTAGATTCTCCTGTTTGGAGAAGAGTTCTGCCTTGAGTATTGCTTTGTCGAGCATGGCTGAAGAGTTGTCAATCCCAGTGTAACGAAACTGCTTTGTGGCCAGCAGGCTGCTCAGCTGTATCAGGGTGCTGCCTGTTGCACAACCCAGATCAACAACGGTATCACCATCCTGCAGCAGAGTCTCCAGGATTCTGGCCATGGAGACAATCCCCTCTTTATAAAAGGGGACAGAACGGTCGAGCATATCGTCGAAGACCTGCGCAACACGTTCATTAAAAACAAAATCCGCCTCAATTGCGCCCACCTGAAAGATTGAGTCTTTGCTGTCGTTTCCTTGTGTGTGTTTCATACGCTTCCTATACCACTGTCCGTCCTCATGTGAAAGACTAAATTGATCGATTAGCTGGCTCAAAGGCAGGCTCATGATGAGAAAAATAATTATATGGAAAGGTTAAAAACTTCGTAAGGGTTTTTGCGATGCCATCACGAATAGGGCTTGCCAACAGAGCATTATCCAGCTATAAATAAACAGTTTTAATGGAACATAGTCACATAACTGAGCGTATTTATATACTGTATTAATTGTGAGAGGAGGGGTCTTATGAACGGAAAATTTTGGGGAAATGTTGGGCTTGGTGCGGTTATCGTCTGCCTCGTTGCCTTTGCTGTTACAAAACTAAGTGCATCCTCAGGTGTTGAAGGCCTGTTTCTGCCCGAGGTGAAAGTGTCTGATTCAACGACTGAATTGTTGCATTCTGTGGAGCTTGTTCGCTCTGCTGTGAAGGTGCCCAAAAGCGGACATATTGTTGATGCTTCTTTTGCCATTGAAAACCGGGGAGGACATGATATAAAAAATATATCTATTCTCTGTACCCTTTTTAATGCCGCCGGCAAAGAACAGGGACGGAATAAATGGACTGTTTTTGACACTGTGAAGTCCCAGGGACGCGGGATGTTCGCTTTTTCCGATAAAAAATTTATCAGTGCTTCTGCTACTCGATTGGAATGTCAGATCGTGGACCTTGAAGTAGTGAAGGGCCCTCTTTTTACCGTACATCGTGGCTCAGCCGGACATGGCGCTGAGGCTGCTGATGGTCACAATGATGCTGCTCAACAGGGCGGACATGGTAGCGCACACTGATTGTTTAAAAATTACGGGCTTATGTCCGGAAGTTTATAAAAAATATGTCTGAAGAAATAGATTTTGACCAAATTCTGGGGAAGTATCACTCGGACCCCTTTGAGTACGTGGATATTTTTGCCGAGCACACCGGAACAGTACGTTTTCTGGTGGAGAAGGGGAATGATGTTGAAGCTGTAAGTGGAGAATGGAAACATATCCCCGGCACAGCTCTTTTTGAAATCACCCGGGAGCGAAACCCCAAGAAAAATACTGCAACGACCAACGGTGTTGTTTCCGAGGTTTGCAGTGAGCTTGAGGGAAGTTTTGTCGAGGCTGGTGAAAAGCTGATGACTATTCGTCATCCGCTGAAGAAAAAAGAGATCATTGAGCGGATTCTGCAGGAAGTTCTGTTTATTTTTCCAGCTCCTGAGCGAGCCAAATATTTTTTCACACTTGATATACAATCAAGGATCAAGAAAAAGGGCGCCCGCGAGATTTCCGTTAAACCAGGTGACGAGATTATTATTATGTCTCTGATGAAGCGTGATACACCTGTGTATTACAACGGCGAGCCTGGCGTTATTCATTCCGTATATTTCCAGCCAGGTGTCTCGGTGGATCAGGGTGCGCCACTGATTGGTGTGTGTCCAACTGAAAAGCTGCCGATGATACAAAAGATTATTACCAGGGTGAAGGCTGATTGGGATCAACAGCCGAAATAAATAGCCTCTCTCTGCTCTCTTCTGCTGTCCTTGATGATTATTTTTTCTCTGTGGAGCTTCCTGCCCGGTTGCGGGAGGGGAATAAGGCGGATTGTGATGCAATTGCCCGTTACGGTGCGATTGTAGGCTCTGAAATTCGCGTGTATCCATCCCTTGATCGTACCATGGATCGGGCACGTTCGTATATCACCGCCAGGGAACAAAAAGGTCTGTCTGTTGCCAGCGGCAGCCTGATTCTCGCCTCTACTCTCAACCACTCCAAAGGGCGTTTTCAGCGTTCCTGGCACGCTCCTCCTGGTGGAATCTGGGGCTGTCTTATTCTGGCAGATACCTTTCTTGCTCTGTTTCGAAATATCCTTCCTCTTATTCCCGGTATTGCCTGTTGTGAGGCTGCTATGCAGGAAGGTGTCTCCGGAGCAGCAGTTCGCTGGGTAAATGATGTTCTTATTCAGGGGAAAAAACAGGCCGGTTTTCTTATCGAAGGTTTTTCCAGTCCTGTCCACCACGAACAGTATCACCTCCTTGGTTTTGGTCTCAATGTAAATAACAGTGTTTTTCCAGAGGATTTGCAGGAAAGTGCGACTTCTCTGTCTCTTGTGTGTGGTCATTCCCTTGACCTCTGCTCCTTTGCCTTATCTTTTTTTGCGAAAATGCGTTGGTATACAGGTCTGCTTTTTCATGAAGAAGTGCAGTGGCTGGCGCGGGGAGGGGGGGATGAGTACCAGGGGGAACATCCTATTCTGAAAAGATGGAAGGCCTTGTCAGACACTCCCGGGAAGCGGGTGCGTTTTGGCTATGATGTCATGCAAAGTCCGCAGTATGAGGCTGTCGTTACAGGGCTAAGCTCTGACGGAGGGCTTGTTTTACGTCATGATGATGGTAGCGTATCAATTGAGCATAGTGGAGAGATTCGTTATTGCTGATGGCTTTGTTGTGGTGTCATGTTATTTTCCAACATCCCCTAAGTCTGATTTGTGGCTGCATCCATAAAAGCCCAGGAAATAATTTCCCGCTGGAATAACTGGCGGCCATAGAGATGGAGAAAAGAGAGCGCCTCCTGCCTGCTCTGCTCGGTGAACTGCAGACGTTGCAGGCGTTCAATGGGTTGCTTGAGTGCCATATCAAGAGAGCGCAGGGTGCCGCAGGAAAGTTGTATTCGCGTGCTCTTCTGCTCCCTGTTGCATCTTGTGCAGTGTATGCTGCCGTTTTGCGGATGAAAGCTGTAGCTCTCGTTTTCAATAAGTTTCTTGCCACAGCCGTGACAGCTTGCAAGGCTCGGGCAGTAGCCGATAATCGCATAAAAGCGGATAAGAAAGAAAATGAGTACGGAGACTGGAGGGTGCTGATTTTCTAAATTGTGGAAGGCCCAGAGAAGTAGCGGGTAGAGTTCATCGTCGCCTTCCATATCCTTGGTTGCCAGGAGGATGATTTCCTGCATGACGCTTGCCGTGGTATAGCAGGAAAAATCGGTACGCAGGGTGAGGAATCCATCTAAAAGATCGGCTTCGGCAATAAAAGCCAGGCGGCCATTTTGGGGAAGCGTATGGGTAATGCGCAGCGAGCTGAAGATTTCCAGCTTGTTGACAAAGCGTTTTTTGCTGCGTTTGGCTCCTTTGGCAATACCAGTTATACGACCCAGTTTCTCGCAGAAAAAAGTGATAATCTTATCCGATTCACCATGGTCACGGCAGTCGAGGACAATGGCAGCTGTTTCTATCTGCTGTTTTGTTCCTTTGTCAGAATTTGCTGCAGCCATACCGGATGTAGACAGATATTCAGGTTTAATTCAGAATATCTTCTGGCAGGGAGAGCATGCGTCGCCCATCTGCAGGCTCAGGCAGGGGAAGTTCTGCTCCGTTCAGGAGAATAGTGGCGTCGATTTCTTCCGGCATTTCAAGGAGGAGTGATTTGCCTATGTCCCATTCCAGGGTCTCGCCGTCAACGTAGTGCTTGTCAATGTAACTTGCATTGTCGAGGGTAATGGCCAGGACGCCTGAACTGTGAAAAGTTATTGCAAGGTGGTAGGACTCCTCTACTGCTTCTTCCGGGATGATAGGTTCTTCAGCAACTATAACGGGCGGTGCTTCAATTACCGGCTCAATCACATCCTGTTGAGGAGGGATGGGCGTTGTCTGTTGCGTAGAGGGCAATTGGGCACTGATATAACGTATTGGATTCCAACTCAAGTACCAGCATATACCTATGATTACTGTAAAACAGGCCACTAAGAGAATTGTTGCGCTGGTACGTGGAGATATGGCAGAAGCCTCAGCGTAGCTGCTGAACTTTCCACTTTTGCTTATGGGTGGCGCCGGCTGGTCTTTTGAGGGCGTCGGAGGAAGACCTCTGTTTTCGAGGTATCTCGCCAGTACATTTTCGGAATCAAGTTCTAAGAAGTCGGCGTAAATCACATAGAAACCACGACAAAATGCCACTGCAGGCATATTGTCATAATCATCGGCCTCAATGGCTTCTAGAATAGGTTTGCTTATTTTGGTGGTTTCCCGGACATCATCCAGTGACAGATTTTTTTTCTTACGGGTGTCACGGAGCAGTGCTCCAAGTGTCTGTGTCTCGTTCTCTTTTTCTTCTTCAGACATTTTTTTACCTACAGCCTTTTTATATATGCTTCTTTTTTGATTTTTGTGACCCACTCAGTAAAACGTTCTTTCAGTTGCTGTTCGTAGAGCTGTGTTCTTATTTCTTCTTTCACCGATGCAAAAGAGGCCTGTACGACAATTTGGCCATCCTGGGCGGAAAGAAGTTTAAAGAACTGGTAACCGGAAGGTGTTTCAATGACTTCACTTATTTCGCCGGGGCTAAGTGAAAGTACAGCATCTTTCATATATTGCGCCATTTCATCTTCCTGGAAAACGCCAAGGTCTCCACCGTCAGCTGCTGAAGGAAAATCCGAGAATCTTTTGGCCAGTATTCTGAAATCCTGTCCGTTTTTCACAAGGGCATGCACCCTGTCGGCACGTTCTTTTGCGTCAACTTTATTCGCATATTGGGCTGGCCCGGAATTGTTGGCCGGGTTGGCTTGTTCCCAGACAAAGCCCATCTGCATAAGGTAATACCCGCCACCGCTTATGTGTTTGGTGTAGTTACTGTCATAATAATCGAGAATCATATCATCGGTGATGATGAGTTTTGAGCGGATTTCAAAATTAACCAGTTTGGATTGCAGAATCTGATTACGAAGAGTATCCAGGTAGTCTTCGTAGCTCATGCCCATCTGCGCCAGCTGATCATCCAGTATCTCCCTCGTTATATTATTGCTGAGCATCATCTGTTCTGCAGCAGCCTGGACTTCTTCCTCAGAGATTACTATTCCCTGTTTTTCTGCTTCCAGGGTAATCAGGCGTTTGTCTATCAGGTTGTTGAGCACTTCCTGTCTTGCCCTGCGCAGGGCGTCTTCGAGCTGGGCCGATGGCGCTTCCTGTGTGATTTTTTTGAAATAGCCTTTCCCGGCGTCATTGACTTCTGAGAGCGTGATAACGTCGTCGTTCACAACAGCTACCACACGATCAACAAGTTGTGTGGAGTAAAGAGGGCTGGTGCTCAGTATACAGAAAAGAGTTATTATGATTTTTATAGGAAAAAGGTGTGTGGAACGTCTATTCATGTGAGAGTCTTTTTTGATTTTGAAAAAAATAATGTAAAAGGTGTCCCTACTTAAAACAAGAAGTACTTTACCATAAAATGATTTTCTGAACAGCATTTACAGATAATTTTTTTCTGATTAAGATTCATTTGCAGGAAAAGGCCTGACCAGCTCCTGAGAACGCGGAACTGTCGATATGTTTTGTGTTCCTGCTGAAGGTTGACTTTTTCAATTCTGTCATTGTTGACGAAGCTTTTTTGCAGGGAATGTGGTACAGCTGGATTCCTGTTTTACCCTTTACGGGTTGAAAAAACTGCCGATGTAGAATGTTTATGTGTTTGCAGAGAGGATGTTTGCCGGTTGACATTCTCAAAAGAGGGAATAGTTTTAAGATTGAATATTAAAAGTCTGGTTTTCTTATTTAGCAAAAGGATTATGGTTATGAAACAATTTTTGGTTTTACGTAATTTGAGCGTGTTTTTCACAGCGCTTCTGTTTTTCTTTGTGTCTGTACACACGGTTTCGGCCGCCAGCAAAATGCCTGGGTTCTCCCTTGAGAATGTCGTAACGGGAAAGACTGTGGATAGTTCGGTTTTTAAAGGTAAAGCTTTACTGGTGACTTTTTTTGCGACCTGGTGCCCGCCTTGTATGCAGGAGATTCCGGATCTGATTAAACTGCAGGATGAGTATGCTGCAAAGGGTTTTTCTGTGCTGGGTCTGTCTGTGGATCAGGGTGGAGCCGGGATTGTGAAGAAACTGGTTGAAAAACGCTCTATTAATTACCCGGTGTTGTTGGCTGATGGTGCGATTGCAAGAGAGTTTGGTGGTGTGGTTGGCATTCCCACTTCCTTCCTGGTGAACGGCAAAGGGCAGATTGTGAAGAAATACCCCGGTTATGTTCCCCATATGGTACTGGAGAATGACATTCAGCATGTAATGCAATAGTTCCCCTCTTTTTTGTTTATAAGTTGACAACCCTCAGGGGGCTTTATATACTTATGTCTATTATGTTGGATCACTAATTCTGGAATCATCCAGAGAATATAAATCCGTTATTTTAGGAGAGACACAATGAAAAAAGGTATCGTAGCTGTTGTATTGGCCCTCACTTTCGCAGTAAGTACCGTAGCTGTTGCTGCAACTGTTAAATGTACCGTTGATTCCGTAGCCGGAGACACAGTGACCATGACTTGTAAGGGTGCTGATAAGCTGAAAGCTGGTGACAAGGTAAAAGTTAAAGCTCCAAAGAAGGCTGCTGCTATTGAGGGTTGCTAATTGACATAACCCTGTTTTTTAGTTAGTTTGTCGAGGCCGGTTGATATCTGATATCAACCGGCCTTTTTTGATGGTGTTGTCTTCATACCCCGTGGAGTGGCAGAAAAGTGTCACTTTTTTCGGGCTGTTTATCTTATTCGCGGTGCACATGTTTGGAACTTGTTAAGGCAATAATACTTGGAGCAGTACAGGGACTGACAGAATTTCTTCCCATATCAAGTTCCGGGCATCTGGTTCTGGGAGCAGAACTTTTGAGTTTTCAGGAGCAGGGACTGGCTTTTGATGTCTTTGTTCACCTGGGGACACTGGTCTCAGTGTGTATCGTTTTTCGGAAGGAACTGTCGGCCATGATACGAGCACCCCTCGCCGTTCTGCAAAAACGAGCGGATAAAGAGTTGACTGACTTCTTCTACTGGGACATTTATGTCGTCATAGCCACTTTGCCCGCAGTGGGAGTAGGGTTGTTTCTGAAAGATTCCATTGCTGGTATTTTTACAAATATTCTGCTGGTTTATTGCATGCTTTTTGTCACAGGTCTGATTATGGTGACCACTCCGTACATTCGTGAACGAAAAGTAAGGCTGAACTGTCCACGGGCGCTTTTAATTGGTTGTGCTCAGGCCATGGCAATCTTGCCAGGCTTGTCCAGATCCGGGGCAACGATTTTTACAGGGATGCTCCTTGGCGTAAACCGGGAAACGGTTGCCAGGTTTTCTTTTGTCATGTCCATCCCTGCAATTCTTGGTGCTGTGGTGCTGCAGTCTGGTGATCTGTTGGCCAATCCGCCGGAGTCTGGCATTCTGCTGCTTATTTGTGCTGGAATGCTCAGTGCTGCCATCAGTGGGTATTTTGCTATTATTTTATTGTTGAATGTGATTCGTAAAAATAAACTGCAATATTTTGGCTATTATTGTCTCCTGCTCGCTTCCAGCGGGCTTCTGTACACGTATTTTACTGCTTAATAATTTTATTCCGGTATCATTACCCCATGGATATTCGATCATTCCCCGAAGAAGAACGCGAAATTTATAATCGTATACGTACAAAATATAAGCTTACCTTTGATAAACTGACGGTGCGTGAACAGACCATTCGTCTCCTGAAGGTGGCCGATATTGAAGAATTCCTGGATGGCAGGGATCCCTTTGCCGATGTGACGGAATTTCCGTTCTGGGTTAAGCTTTGGGAATCCGCCATGATTTTGTCACAGGCGCTGGTCACGCTCCCGGAACCGCATGGGAAAACAATGCTTGAACTCGGTGCAGGCTTAGGTGCTCCAGGTATCACTGCCGCAGCCTGTGGTTTTGATGTAACCCTCTCTGACTATGAAGATATTATCATGGATTTCCAGAAAGTGAGCATTGCCGCCTCCGGCCTTGATAATGTCAAATGTATTCATCTGGACTGGCTTGATCCACCGGATATTGAGCCCTTTGATTATCTGGTGGCTGCCGAGGTACTCTTTAGAGAAGAGTTTTTTGAACCCCTGTTGACTGTTTTTGATAAATACCTCAAACCTGGAGGCTCAATCTTTCTGGCCCACGATGCCAGGCGCAAATGCCTGCCGCTTTTTATGGAACGAGCGAAGGAGCAGTATAGTATCGCAGGTAAGAAACAGGTTATGCGAAAAGATGGTCAGGATATTTCTATTATTATAAATCGTTTGCAGAGAAAGCCGTAACTGTTATAGCCATGCATCTATACCCTGTAAATATGGATATTCGGAATCAGCTTTGTCTGGTTGTTGGCGGGGGAAATGTGGCCAGGCGTAAGATTGAAGCGCTGCTGCCCTGTGGGCCAAGGATTCGTGTAATCAGTCCTGTGGTATGTACGCAGATTGCAGTGCTGGCAGAAGAAAAGCGTGTTGAATTGCAGCAGCGGAAGTATCAGCAGGGTGATCTTGCAGGTGCAAAACTTGTGTTTGCAGCAACGGATAGCCCTGGCACCCAGGAACAGGTGCTGACTGAGGCTGGTGCTGCCGGGATCTTAGTGAATGTTATTACGGCCCCTGATGCCTGCACTTTTCAGGTTCCGGCAATGTGCAGACAGGGTGATTTGCTGATTACTGTGGCCACCGGGGGGGCGAGTCCTGCCCTTGCCGCACGTATCAGAAAAGAACTTGAGGAACAGTATGGGCCGGAGTACAGCATCCTTTTACATTTGATGGCATGTGTACGTAAACAGGTTGTTGCTGCCAGTGATGTGCCAGCGCAGCATAAAATCATATTTGAAAAGCTGCTGGATAGTGATATCCTGCGCTATATTAAAATCAGGCAATGGACACGACTGGCTGAAATACTGCATGATATCCTGCCGGCTGAAGTTGAGATATCTGCACTTATCCATAAACTGCAAACACAGGAAGAAACAGAGATGGAGACATTATCATGTTGAGTGAGGTCAACTACCTTTTGTTCAACGGTGTGCTGCTGGTTAGTTTTGTCGCCTGTGCCGTATACCTTGTGTTCTTCTTCAGTCAAAAGGAACATCTGCGTAAAGTTGCCAGAATTATCTTTCTCACTTCGGGCGTGTTACAGACACTCTATATCCTTTCCCGTTACCTGATCGCCGGCTACACCCCCATTACTTCTCAACATGAAGCGGTCACCTTTTTCGCATGGTCTGTCACCTGGGCCTATCTTTCTTTTCACTGGCGTTACTCGGTGAGAAACTTTGGAACCTTTGTCTCCATTCTGGTTCTGATTATGTTGGTCATTGCAGCTTTTGCCTCCCGTGCCTTTAATCCTCTGGCACCCGCTCTGCAATCCATGTGGCTGCCTGTGCATGCCGGTGTTTCTGTAATGGCCTATGGCTTTCTGGCCCTCGCCTTTTGTGGCGGTCTGATGTATCTGCTGCAGGAGCGTGAACTTAAATCAAAACGTTTTGGTTTCTTTTTTAATCGTCTGCCCTCGCTTGAGTCCCTTGATCAGCTGAATAGTCACTGTCTTACCATTGGCTTTGTTTTTCTCACCCTGGGCATCATCAGCGGTTCGGTGTGGGCCAGACAGGCATGGGGGACCTACTGGCATTGGGATCCCAAGGAAACCTGGTCTCTTATTACCTGGTTTTTGTACGCGGCCCAGATTCATCAGCGCATGACTGCCGGGTGGCGTGGTAAACGTGCTGCGGTGATGACCATTATCGGCTTCTGTTCCGTGGTGTTTACGCTCTGGGGAGTTACATTCTTGCTCGGGGGTGTTCACAGCTATGCCCGGTGAAATGATTTTACTTCTTGGGGTTAATCACAAGAAAACCCCCCTTGAGGTGCGTGAAAAACTCGCGTTGTCCAGTGGCTATGATGAGCCCCTGGAGGCCCTTGGCAAGATAGAGGGGATCAAAGAGTATTACCTTCTTTCCACCTGCAATCGTGTGGAAATCCTGGTTTCAGTGCATGACGGTGCAGATGTGCAGCATGCGTTGTCCAGATTTCTTTTTGGTGACGCCCTTTCTCCCGAAGAGTTCGATAAGTATTTATACTGTTACCATAATGCAGAGGCCGTTCACCATCTGTTTATGGTGGCGGCCAGCCTGGATTCCATGATCGTTGGTGAATCCCAGATTCTTGGTCAGCTCAAAGAGGCGTATCGCCACTCTGCAGAAAAGAAATCTACCGGTCCAATCCTCAACAGGCTGTTGCATAAATCGTTTTCCGTTGCTAAGCGGGTACGCAGCGAAACCCAAATCGGTTCTTCTGCTGTTTCCATTAGTTATGCAGCCATTGAACTTGCTAAAAAGATTTTTGGCAGTATCGAAAATAAGCGGGTACTGCTCATTGGCGCTGGAGAAATGGCAGAACTTGCTGCGGAACATCTGGTTGGCAATGGAGCCAAAGATGTGGTGGTTTGCAATAGAACCCTTGAGCGTGCCCTTGATCTTGCCAAGCGTTTTAATGGCAGTGCGGTGGGACTTGATGAACTGCATGAACAGTTGGAATATGTGGATATTATAGTAAGTTCCACTGGTGCACCGGGTGTTATTCTGCAGAGGGATGAGGTAAAACCGATCATGCGTGAGCGGCGCAATAAACCTCTGTTTTTTATCGATATTGCAGTTCCAAGGGATTTGGATCCCGGCCTTAATGATCTTGAGAATGTCTATCTCTACGATATTGATGATCTCAACAATGTTGTAGAGTTAAATAAGGCAGAACGGGATAAAGAGGCGATAAAGGCCAGCAGGATTGTAGATGAAGAGGCCCTGAAGTTTAAAGACTGGCTGGCAGGGCTTGGGATCACCCCAACCATTGCGGCTCTCAGGGAAAAAGGGAATCAGGTGATGCAGCTTGAGCTTGAGCGTACCCTGCCTCGACTGAAGAATCTCACTGTCAAAGAACAAAAAAGTGTCGAAAAAATGGCCTCGGCCATTGTTTCACGGATGCTCCATGACCCTATGATTTTTCTGAAAAGTGAAAACTGTAAGGATCAGTCGGCAATGAAGGTTGATGTTTTTCGTTCTGTCTTTGCTCTGGAGAAAAAAGAGTGACGGAAGAAGAACGTGCAGAACTACTTGATGATGAGTGGTTGATTGTTCGAAATTCCGGAGAAATTCCTGAAATTACCTACCATTCAGTTCTGTATTTTGTCTCAGTTGACCCCGAAGGCCCGGGGATTGACCTGAGTGAAAACGAGAAAAAACATCTGAAGGATGCTGCAGTTCAGCGCTATCATGAGATAATTCTTCGTGATATACAGCTTGAAAATTTCCATAAAACTATTTATCGCGGTATTAAACGGACAATCTATAACTGGTATCGCTGCAAGGCCTTTGGCGAAAGACAGAATCTGGATTGTAATGCCTTTCGTGAAACTGCTGCCCGGATATTGCTCCTGTTTCTGGAACAGGGAATGCAGGCAGCGGGAGAGAGCCTGCCTGAGAATTTTCTCAATTGTCATTTTGACGAGTTAGTCGCGTTTACAAAAGAATTGAGTATTGCGCCCGAAAAACTGTCCCCCGATCTGGTGCAGTTCTGTTTGCCAGTCTGACACAAAAAAATCAAAGAAGGAGATATCATGCCCTATGTAAATATTCGAGTAGCGGGTGAGTTGAGTAAAGAACAGAAAAGCAACATCTGTGAAGGTGTGACAAAAGTAATTGCCAAAGAGGCCGGAAAGCCGCCGGAATCCATCCTGATTTTTATTGATGAAGTAAAACATGAGAATATCGCCAAGGGCGGTACTCTGTTGCAGGCACCCAAGTAGCACAGAAGATGGATTTGCTGCAGCGTCTCGGTGAATTGCGTCAGCAGTTGACGGAACATTCCCATCACTATTATGTCCTGGATAGTCCCCTGATATCCGATGGTGAGTATGATCGGCTGTTTCAGGAACTGCTGCAGATAGAAGAACGTCATCCGGAGTGGGTCACTGCAGATTCTCCCAGCCAGCGAGTGGGAGGAGAAGCACTGGATAAATTTGAGCAGGTGGAACATCGTATCCCCATGCTCAGTCTTGAAAATGCCTTTAACGATCAGGATCTCTACGATTTTGAAGATCGCCTCCTTCGCTTTCTGCGTAACGATTCGCCTCCATCCTATATAGCAGAACCA
Source organism: Desulfocapsa sp. (assembly GCA_029935315.1). Taxonomy (GTDB): domain Bacteria; phylum Desulfobacterota; class Desulfobulbia; order Desulfobulbales; family Desulfocapsaceae; genus Desulfocapsa. The sequence continues at coordinate 83,321 of JAOZKN010000001.1, forward strand.
AAACTCGATGGCCTGGCCGTTGAGCTGGTGTACGAAGATGGTGTTCTGGTTCAGGGCAGTACCCGCGGCAATGGCAAGGTTGGCGAGGATATAACTGCACAATTACGAACCGTTCCTTCCATCCCTCTCCGTCTTTTTAAAAGCGATCTCCCACGCCTGGAAGTACGGGGCGAAGTCTTTATGAGTCGCAGCGGTTTTGAGCAACTAAATGTTCAGCGGGCAGAAGCCGGGGAAGATATCTTTGCCAATCCCCGAAATGCTGCAGCGGGTTCCCTCCGTCAGCTCGATCCTGTGGTTACTGCCAGTCGTCCCCTGAAATTTTTTGTCTATGCGGTCGCGGATCCTGTTCTTACCGGGTGTAGCGGCCAGCAGGAGATGTTTCGCTTTCTGGCAGAGCTTGGTTTTCCGGTAAACCGGCATGTCAGTTTTTGTACAGATATGAAGAGTGCTGTCAGGCGGTTTGCAGAGCTGTCTGATCTGCGTCATGAGCTGGCTTACGAAATTGATGGCATGGTGGTGAAAGTAAATGATTTTGCTCTGCAAAGTCGTCTTGGAGTGAAGGCACGTGCGCCCCGCTGGGCTATCGCTTGTAAATTCCCTGCCATCCAGGCCACCACTGTTATCAGACAAGTGGACTTTCAGGTTGGCAGAACCGGAGCTGTCACTCCCGTGGCCATCCTTGAACCCGTTGATGTGGGAGGGGTTGTCGTCAGCCGTGCGACCCTCCATAACGGAGATGAAATAGTGCGCAAAGACTTACGCCTTGGTGATACTGTTCTTATTCAACGTGCCGGTGATGTGATTCCCGAGGTTGTGAAGGCGGTGACGGAGAAACGTGACGGAAGTGAAATCGTCATTGTATTTCCTGAGTTCTGCCCGGTTTGTTCCCATCCTTTACAGAAAATTGAGAGTGAAGTCGTTACCCGTTGTGTGAATCCTCACTGTCCTGCTCAGCGTCTGCGCACGTTAGTTCATTTCTGTTCAAAGGCGGGGCTGGATATTGAGGGACTTGGTAAAAAGAGTGCGGAACAGCTGTTTGACCTGAAACTGATCAGCGATTTACCCGATATTTTTTATCTTACAACAAGTGATGTGCAAGACCTGGATGGTTGGGGAATTAAATCTGCGGAGAAACTGATACAGGGGATAGCTGCAGCGAAAAATCCTCCTCTGTCTCGTTTTCTGGCAGCTCTTGGGATTCGATATGTCGGGGAAGTGACAGCTGCCCTTCTGGAACGAACTTTTTTGAGCCTGGAGAAGGTGTTGCAGGTATCGAAAAAAGACCTGATAGAGGTTGAGGGCCTTGGGGAACAGGCAGCAGGATCCATCGTGGACTATTTATCCGATCCGGGAGTACAGGAAATGTTTGCTCGTTTCGATGCCGGCGGGCTTGTACCACAGGTGTACGTGGAAAGTGAGGAAAAACAAATTCTCAGCGATGAGGTACTGCTCTTCACCGGGAGTTTGCAAAAACTTTCCAGAAGCGAGGCCAAAAAACTGGTGAAAGAACATGGTGGACAGATAGCAAGTGGTATAACCAGGAAACTGACCTGCCTGGTGGTTGGTGAAAAACCTGGCTCAAAGCTGAAAAAAGCACAGGAAAAGGGGAAGAAAATTCTCACGGAAGATGAGTTTTTACGTTTATTGCAGTGAAAAGTGACTTGTTTATTTGATTTCAGGTGCCTGATTATGGCACAATAAAAGCAGGTAGTCATGACTGACCAGATGTGCAGCTACCTCTAACCATATACAGCGATAAACATATACGTCGGAGTATGCATGAAACGTTTACTTATCTGGGGTGGATCCATCCTGTTACTGATGATTCTGGCCTTTGTTGGCCTGCTTGTTGCCCTGCCTTTTATTCTTGATCCAAATGATTACAAAGAAAAAATTGAAACCCTGGTGTTTGAAAAAAGTGGTTACCAGCTGCACATTCCAGGAGATATTGATCTTAAAATAACACCCGGTCTTGATGTTCTTTTCTCATTGGGAGAGGTTCAGGTGCAATCGGGGGCTGATTTTTCTGGTATGCCTCTGTTAAGCAGTGAAGAAGTCAGAGTGGAGTTCTCGCTTATGCCTTTGCTGCGGGAAAAACGGCTGGCTATTCAGGGAATAAAACTCCATGGTGTGTATTGCAACCTGATACGAAATAAAGCCGGAAAGGGTAACTGGGAAGTTGCCCCTGTAGCTGGGGCAACCGGCAAAGCACCGCAAGTAAAAACACCATCCCCACAAGATGTTTCTCAAAAAGAAAAGAGTAGTGCTCCCCCTTCCTTCGATCTTGGCTCCCTTGATTTGTCCAGAATCACGGTACGCTATGAAGATCAGCAGGCCAGTAAACGCTTTACCCTGAAAGACTTCAGTGTACAGACCGGTCATGTGCAGGATGGTCAATCTTTTCATGTGCAATCTGCTTTTACCCTGATTTCTTCAACTGAAGGCAGTGCTGCTCTTTCTGTTGCCAGTGAACTGGAAAGTGATGTTTTGCTGAAACTTGCCAGTAAAACAGTGGGCCTGGATAGCTTTGTCCTGCAAAGTACAGTCAACGGTTTCGGGCTGCAGGAAACAAAATTGCAGCTGGCGCTGGATGCCTCCCTTGATCTTGCCAGTAAAAATGCTTTATTGAAAACTGCAACGCTCAGCAGTGGTCTATTCACCGTGCAACTGGAAGCAGAGGTGCTTAACTTCGATAATCCTGCATTTCAGGGGAGTCTTACCATTCCGGCATTTTCCCTGCGTCAGTTTTTGGCTGACAATAAGCTGAATCAGCCCTTGTGGAAGGATGATTCTGCTTTGACTCAAGTAGGATTTTCCTGCAATCTGGCAGGTGATAAGCAGAAGATTAGTGTCTCCGATATGAGCATTATCTTTGATGGTGCGCAGGGTAAGGGGAGTTTTGAACTGCTTGAACCGGAACATCCTTCCTATGATTTTACAATGCATTTTGATAGATTGAACCTGGATCGTTACGCTGTGCAGGTAGCAGAATCAACTCCTGCATCATCATCTGCACCGGCAACAGAAGTGGGGGCGACGGTCTCGCCTGGCATAGCGGGTGAGGGGACGGCTGCACCCGCATCCCTGCGGCCTCTTTTTCCCGTGGAAATGCTGCGAAAGTTGAACTTTCAATTGAATCTTGCCACGGATTCCATGCAGATGAGGGGCGCCCAGTTGCATAAGGTTGAGCTGAAAGCAGAAGGCAATAATGGTCGGTTGGAGCTTGAACCGTTCCGGGCCGAATTGTACGGTGGCTCTATTCAGGCGAAATCAACCCTGGATGTATCCGGAAATGTTCCTCAACTGACATTACAAAGCAATCTGGACAGTGTGCAGATCGGGCCATTGCTTAAAGATGTGACGGGAAAGGAGGAAGTCACCGGTACCGCAGTTTTTGCTCTGCAAGTTGAGGGGCAGGGGAATATGAAACAACAGTTTCTTCGTCATTTGAATGGTAAAATAAACCTGTCGTTTAAGGATGGGGTAATACGAAAACTTTATATTCTCCAGGGGATTCGACAGGCCAAAGCCCTGTATGAAGGTGATCTGGTCGTGGCGGCAGCCAAAGAAGAACCCACCGGTTTTGCCCATATTTCTGCCACCGGAGTGATTAAAAATGGTGTCCTGATCAATAAGGATTTGCAGGCAAAATCTGATTTGATGAAAGTTACAGGCAGCGGCACAGTTGACCTGGGGAAGGAGTATGTTGATTATCTGTTGCAAGTGTCTCTTACAAGGGCACTGGATAGAGATGCAAAAACCGGAAAAACAGATTTTGGTAAATACGTCGTTCCGTATAAGATCAAAGGACATTTTTCTGAGATAAAGCAGGATGCGGATCTTGCAGGTTTGCTGAAATCGCAGGCCACAAATCTGTTAGTCAATGAGTTGCAGAGGCAGTTGAATAAAGACGATGGCAACAGCAAATCAGGTTCTGATAAAAGCAGCACAGAGAAGTTGCTGGAGTCGGGGCTGAAAAGTCTGTTTGGTAATTAGTACCTTGTACATTCTTTTAAAGTCTACGCGTATCTCGGATATTTTCACCCCTCAAGGGGGGCTGAACTGAGTGAAAAGAATGTGCTGAAGCTGCTTATACTCCCTTGTGGGGTACCAGGGGATGCACTGTTCCCAAAATGTGGAGTCGCTTGACGGCTCCAAGGAGATGATATGAAGCGAATAGATCAGGTTAAGACGGTTGTAACCCCAGTCGATTTTTCAGATAATTCCAAGCTGATTGCTGAATCTGCTGCCTTTATGGCTGGGAAATTGGATGCCTCTCTCGTGCTGCTTTTTATAGTACAGAAGTTTGAGGATTATTCCGGTTTTTTTGTTCCTCAAATGAATATTCCTGATTTTGAGCAGGATTTGTTGAGCCAGGCAAAAGAAAAGATGGACACATTTAAGACAGAACTTGAAACCTTTGCCCAGGAACAGGGTGTCTCTAAAGTTATAGGAACAGTGGTTGTGGGAGATGTGGCAGAGGCGATTGTTGGTTTTTCTTCTGAACAGGAACATGCTCTTATCGCCATGGGAACCCACGGTTACAAAGGGCTTGAAAAAATCATGTTTGGCAGTGTGGCGGATAAGGTAGTGAAATCTGCATCTTGTCCGGTGCTGACTATTAATCCTTATACCTGTTGTACTGAGAAAGAATGATGATGGCGTAGTAAAAACTCTTCGTCCAGAGTCTTACAGATTCGCGTACTCGCTTCGTTGCTACATTTTTTGTTTGATAACACGACGTACTGTAGTACGCCGAAATCAAATAAAAATGCACCCTAAGGGCCTCGTATCCGTAGTTAGGGTGATTCCTGCGGGGCACGCGCTTCGCATACAAAGTTTTCAATTGTTTTCGGTCAATCTTGTGTTTATCCAGTTAGGGTCTCTTCTGGTGTCCAGGATAGCTGAGACTACTATTATTCCATCTGCAATGTCATAATAGATGGCACAGGAAAATTTTTTGGTCAATAATCTGTGAAAACCAAACTGCTTAATATGGATACCCGCTAAAAAGGCTAAAGAGTCGATGTCAGCATAAAGAGTGCTAAGAAAATAATCACCGAGACCTGGCTGATTATCTTCATAAAACCTGGCCTCGGCTTTTAAGTCATCTTTAGCACTTGCTAAAAGTCTTATTAGCATAGAGCGTCTTTTTTTATTTTTGCCTTCAACTCATCTGACCAATCAAGTGTTTTTGCGTGACCACTAGTTAATTCTGCTCTGCGTTTTGCAAGAATTGGTTCGTGCCAATCTGGACTTTTAAAATCCTCTTCATTTTGAGTGAGATCGTTCCAAATGCTCTCGAGTAAGTCAAACTTTTGTTCTCGACTATATTCTTGTAGAGGTAACTTGATTCGTTCCATGTCTTCACCTACTGTTTTTTAAATTACCAGGCATAAATATTGTAATTATAGTTGCTTACATTCTAACGTAGAAAGAAAAATTGTCAATTACACCTTTAGTTTCGTTGTGCTGTCAATTTGCCTTAAGCTTATGCACCAGCTGTATTTGAGAGATGACCACCTAAAACATATAACTTGAGTTGGAATTAGCCTTTTGGATGTCTATTCCCGACAGAGGGCTACAATTCCGTGACAGAGCTCACCTGACTGTGTGTCTGCTTCGTCGCGGCAAAGCTGGTCCAGTGAAATGTTGGCCAAAAATTGCAGATCAAGGATTTTACAGCCGAAACGCTCTTTAGGAAAGTAGTATTCAACAAGATCATTCCAGTCACGGGCAAGAATACCTGCATCGGGAAGCAGAGCCACAGGATCTACCAGATCAAGGTGGCCCTGTTTGACAATTGCGCTCAGTTTATCATTAATCTCCTGCCGCACTGTTTTCGATTTTTCATGAAACTGGAGGATTGCTTCCATGGCATCTGCTTCTCTCATCTGCATTTGGGCCGGTAGGTTGAGGCGCAAAAGAGGAACAGATACCCGGCCACTTTTTTCCTCATAATGACTGATAAGGATCTCCCCAGCCTCTTCAATGGCAGTTGTCCATAGCCAGAAGTTTTCCGGAAGGTCGCCCGAAGCATAAAAAGTTTTCCATGCCTGGAATCGTCTTTTTATGGTGCCAGGCCGTTGCTGGTTCAGTTTGGCTCTGATACGTGTCACTTCCGCAAAAGGATTGTCCGTATCCTCTCCTGGTTCCCTGTCAAGATCACCTTTTAGCTCCTGGAACAGATCAAGTTCAGTCGAGTCAATATCTGAAAATTGCTCCGCCAGTTCAGCTTCTTCTCTGTCCAGGATTTCGGCAAGAACCAGAATGAGGCGGGCCTGCCACAGCTTTTCCGCCTGTTGCTTAGCATCTTCTTCCGGATTGCTTGTAACCCTCCCATCTGCCAGTTTAGCCATAATACTGCGATGGTTTTGATCACCCTGCTGCAATTCTTCTGAAAGATGAGCAAGGGTCAGGTGGCTGAACTGCTCAGCATTGGTACTTTTCTGTTCCTGTATTTCCTGAATGAGTGCCAGGAAACGGTCTTTATCTTTTCCAAGGGGAGATGGAGTATGGACTTGACAGATTCCCTTTTCCATGAAAAGATCATTAGCTGTGAAATTCTCTCCTTCCACAGCCTGCAAAAAATGCAGCGTATCCGGGAGGAGGAGCAGAGTGTTGCGTAAGTGATGGGGAAGGACAGTTTCAGGAAAATAAAGACTATTAAGAGATTGCATATGGAAAGCACCGAAGAGAAGAAGAATAGTAGTATGTCATTTTATGTTACGGCTGTCGTGTACCTGTTATTTAATCTGCGTATCGCTGCGGATCCCATCAGCAGTGCAATTGCAACGCTCAAACAGATAGTACTGATGGGTCCCTATGTCGCAGGTATTACGTTTGTGGTTGTGTCGTTTATCCAGTATGCGGCAGAAGGGGAAAAAGTACCCTGGCCCCAGCGTTTCAGACTGTTTTTTACCATAGGAATTTTTGCCGGACTTGTCTATGGAATTTATGATTATACTGGTGGAGCAACGGCAACCTTGCAGTAGTTTATCTACACTTTTCTGCCGTAAATAAATTGGCCACAAATTCTGTCCGGGAATTCAGCGATCTGCGGCAGGTGTCCCCATTGGGTGAAACTGTTTTTTTCAAGGAGTGCAATGCTCACCTGATTGATATCGAGCAGGATGGCGAAGAGGTTGTGTAATCCGTACTTTGGCGCTTCCTGTATGGCGTGGGCCATAAGTTGTTTGCCAATTCCCTGCTGCTGATGGTTTTCGTCCACGTAGTAACTTATTTCAGCAACATTGGCCAGAGCCATTCGTCCTTTGCGGTGAGCGCTGAGACTGCACCAGCCGCGTATATCTCCTTCCTGGTCTCCAACGAATACAAAGAGTGGATATTTCTCGGGAGTGTGTTCATGGAACCATTCTTTTTGCTCTGCCGTGTGTAAAGGGGTTGTGTCGGCTGTACAGTGTCCCCGTACAACTGCCTGATTATAAATGGCAACGATTTGTTCGAGATCATTGAGTGTGGCTATTCGTATTTGCATGGTAAAGAGTTATTAAGAAGGGTATAGTTTTTCTTGAATGGCACTGGTGTTAAGCTTTTCATTCGAGAGCTCTTCTGCAACCGCAGTGTTACAACTGGTCACCGACAAATGTCCACGCTCGTACCTCGCTGCGGGATTATTTGTCGGTGACCAGTTGTAACACCTGCTATCAGCTGAATTAGAGAATGCTGTTTGTTGTTAGCTGAATTTAGTGGTCATTGGATAGATTTTTGCGTCATCATACTCGACAAGCTCGTTAAAAGTAAAACATTTCATAATGTTCTATCTCCATCTCTCAAATAAAACAGAAAACCTTATCCGCCAACTGACGGAAGTCCTGAGTCTTGTCAGCAATCGGGATCCCTTTCACCCCGAATACTTTCTCATTCAGAGTCAGGGCATGGAACGTATGCTTTCCCAGCATCTGTCCGAACGCTTTGTCTCCTGGTGTAATTATGAATATTTGTTGCCCACACGATTTTTTGCCCTGATGGCGGATCGTCTGGGCCTTGAAAACGGACCGGAAGACTACGCGCGTGAAAAACTCAGCTGGCGGCTGGAACAGATTCTCCGTTCTGTGGACGGGGAAGAGTTTTCAGCTCTTCGTGCTTACGTGAGTGGGGACGCTGCAGAAATGAAACGTTACCAGCTTGCCGGTCATCTGGCATATGTTTTTGATCAATATCAGATTATGCGGCCTGATATGGTTGATGGTTGGGAGAACGGGCGCTTATCGTGCAGGAATAATAAATCTGCTGAGCAGTATCAGATGAAACTCTGGAATATCCTGCGTGCAGCAATTGGACATTCCAGACATCGAGGCGTTTTTCTGCGTGATCTGGTACAGCAGTTGCGCCGGAAAAAAAATCTTAGCGAACTGCTTCCCGAGAGACTTTCGGTTTTTGGCCTGCACAGTATGCCACCTGTTTTTCTCCAGTGCATACAGGCCTTATCACTCCACTGCCATGTGCATTTTTACCTTTTATCCCCCTGTGAAAATTATTGGGGGGACCAGATGCGGGTGCAGTCGCATCTGCGGCAGGACAATATGGAGTCTTTGGCGAATGGCCACCCCTTGTTGCAATCCCTTGGACAACAGGGCAGGGAATTTCAGAACATGCTGTCTGATGTTGATGTCGGGGGTGAGTTCAAAAGTTTTGCTGAAGTGTTCAGGGAAGAGCGTCCCCGGCTGTTGCAAAAAATCCAGTCTGACCTGTTAGGGGGAGAGGTGTTGCAGACTGGAACGTCATTTCCCAAAAAAGATGATTCTCTGGCCATTGTCTCTGCCCATTCTCCCCATCGGGAGATGATGATTTTACGGGATCGCATCTTATACTGGCTTGACCATGATCCTGATCTTGAGCTTAAGGATATTGTGGTGATGGCACCTGAAATTCAGGACTACTCTGCTCTTATTCCCGCCTTGTTTCACGATATCCCTCACTCCATAGCGGATAGGAATCCAGTTTTCAGCAATACATATATTGCAACATTTATCCAGTTGCTGAAGCTTTGTTCCGGCCGTTTTGGCTGGGGGGACGTTCTTGACCTCCTGGAGAGAGAAGAGGTCTATCCACGATTTGAAATTGCTGAGAATGATTTGGGACAGATCCGCCACTGGGTGCAGTCATCCGGGATTCGCTGGGGCTTGTCAGGTAAACAAAGAGGGGAGATGGGACTTCCCGGGGGCGAGGAGTGTACCTGGAAGTCAGGCCTTGAACGGCTGCTTATGGGATATGCTGTAAATGCAGACGAGACTGTGCATTCCATTCTTCCCTACGAGGATATTGAGGGCGGTATGGCAGCTCCTCTTGGTGGCCTGTCCCGCTTTTGTGAAATTCTTGAGCAGACACAGAAACAATTTTCCCGCTCTCGCAAGCTGGCAGACTGGAGTGCGTTACTATCTGCCTGTGTCGAAAAAATATTTGTCACAGGAGCGGATGCTGGTGATGATTGTATTGAGTTGTACAAGATACTGGCCGGGCTTGATCAGGAGTACGGTGATATTCATGACGCAGATGTCAGCTTTGAGGTGATCTGTTCATGGGTTGAGGCTGCGGCCACGGAAAAGAAATCCAGTTCTGGATTTCTTCGCGGCCAGCTGACTTTTTGTTCCATGTTGCCCATGCGCTCCATTCCCTTTCAGAAAGTATGTCTGCTCGGCCTGAACGACAGTGTGTTTCCCAAAAATGATTCACATCCACCCTTTGATCTCCTGGGAGAAGACTTTCGCCCCGGGGATCGATCCCGGCGCAGTGATGACAGGTATCAATTCCTGGAGGCCATTCTCTCAGCGCGTGATAGTCTCTATTTGAGTTATGTGGGACAGTCCATTCGCAGCAACGATCAGTTTCCACCCTCTGTGGTGGTCTCCGAGCTGATAGAGCTGACCGCATTATATGGGGTTTCTGATCCGGTTGAACACCATCCGCTGCATGGGTTTGCAGAGAAATATTTTAGAAATGGCTCCCCGTTCTTTACCTACAATGAAAAACTGACGAAGGTGGCTGCGGCCTTACAGCAAATTCCCCCTGATCCTCAACCCTGGTGGGATGGAGCCGTATCAGACCGGGAATCCGGCCATGTGACAGTGGATGCATTATTTTCGTTTTTTGCCCATCCGCAAAAATATTTTGTCCGCAATATTCTTGGTTTGTATCTGGAATCTGCGACGGAGCAATACGAGGCCCATGAACCATTTGTTCTGGATTCTCTGCAGGCCTACCTTATCGATCAAAAACTGGTCGGGGCTGAACTTACAGGTCAAAGAGCCGCAGAGCAGGGATTATACAAGATGCAGGTTGCAGGTGAGTGGCTGCTGGGTACGCCGGGGAAAATTAAATTTGTAGAAAAAGAGAGCGAGCAGCAGCTTTTTGTTGAACAGCTAAAGGCGTTTTACCAATCTGAAATCCTGGCAGATTGTCTTGTTAATCGAGAGGTTGCGGGGGTGCGGATCACCGGAACCCTCGGTAATCTCGCTGAAAACGGGTCATTGCTCTATCGCTATGCAAATGTAAAAGGGCGGGATCTTCTCAGTGCCTGGATGCATCATTGCCTGAAAGAGATATGCCTGCCCACTGCAACAGATACACGACTGCTTGGCAAAGACGCTGAATTCCTTTTTCCTGCGGGAACAGGGGGGATTCAGGATTTAGAGACCTGTATTGCTTTTTTTCAGGAAGGGCAGAAGAGGCCCTTGCCACTTCTTCTTGAGCCGGCCCTGGCCTATGCCATACAATTTGAGAAATCAGAAAAAAATGGAAAGGGCGATCCGGTGGCAAAGGCCATAACAAGCTATAATAATTCTATGCGAAATGGCTATGAAGCAGAATGGGAACTGTTGTACCAGGGAAAAGAAATCGACGAAATACTGGGCGAAGAATGTCTTGAGATGTGTAACTGGTTTTATAATGCTGTCTGGAAAAAAGCTCTGCTTGTTCGCAAATTTTGATATTTGTTCCTGAGACAACCAAACATGAAAAAGGAGGGATCCGGTGGTTACCGGATTCCTCCTTTTTTACTCGTCTTGCTGTTGTCAACTTACTTCATGTCATGAAATTTAACCCATAACACGGCACCAAGCTCGACATCCTTCTCCTGCCCTTCGTGCTTAATTTTAAAGTCCGCATCGTTTAATGCGGCAAAACCCCACCAGCCAGCCACAGGCGCGGCATAGGTAAAGACCCCGTTGCTGTCTGCCTTGATGGTCTGGGTTACCATATAGTCGGTGGGCGCAGTTTTCGAACCATCTTCATTGTAATATTCGACCTCTATTTCAGCATTTGGAACAGGGACGCCATCCATCTTCACAACTCCCTGGAAAACATTGGCACTGTACTGACCAAAGGGTTTTGAAAGGGGAGCAATTTCTGTTTTCAGGCCAACTTCCTCATCCCATCCTTCGTCATTTCCATAGGATGTAACCACTACTTTGGTATAGTGGATGATAAATTTATCTTCTGCAGGTTCCCAGTATGGTTGTGGTTCCATGGTGAAGACGTACAGGCCCGGACGTTTGATCTTGTAGTCCAATCCCCAGGTTTGCATGCCTTTGCTTGTTGTGGATTGCAGACTTCCCAATATGTCAGTTTTCTGCCCGTTGGCAATTACATCGAATTTTACCGGTTTATCCAAAGGCATGGGGGTTCCTTCCATGGGGTGCCAGAATCGGACATCCAGCTTGATTGTGCTCTCTTCCCCCTGCATCACCATCTGGTCTGATGGAATAATCATGCCATAATGGGCGTTTGCTACGCTGCCGGAAAAAAGTACCAGGGTTGTTGCTGCAAGAATGGATTTAAATTTTGTATTCATAATACCTACCTCTGTTATTTGGGGTGGTGGTAATGTTGTCTGTTTCCAGGTCACTTTGTCTAGGAACCATATGTAAAAACAGCATATATTGCCTGTACAGTAAAAGCCAGTTAGAATTCGTATGATAATTGAGTGGTGAAGACATTGGCGTCTTCGTCGCTACCACCTTCCTGAATGCCATAATCCTTGTCGTGGCAGTATTCGACAGTGAGGGCCGTTCCGGGAGAGAGTACCATGCTGGCCGCAGCAATATATCTTGCTTCCGGCAGACCAAGTTCCACCGATTCGCTGCTGCCCTGGTATCCAATGGCAAAGACAGATGCATTTTCAAGAATTTCTGTGGAATACGCAAATTCTGTGTTCCACGCTTTTGGCTCTGCTCCGTGATCTTTATAGGCAATTTCGGTAAAGTCATTCAGAGCCGTAATATATTCACTAATAAAGGAGACAGATCCATAACTTGCCACAAAGTGCAGGGCAAGTCCGTCAACCTGATCTTCAATAGTGTCTATACCGGATTCTTCCAGATTGTCAGAAATACCACCCGCATCTGCAATGTTATTTACCCAGCTGACACCAGTTCTAAGGCTCATGGCATCATTTTCAAAATTATACCCGGCCTTTGCCCCAAAACCTTTTATGGTGTCACTGGATCCGGTTTCTTTCATTCCATTGTAGCTGTACATGGTGCCGTAAAATCCGTTGCTGAGAAAAGCAGCTGCCAGGCCATAGTCGTTGATTTCACCAATATCCAGAGTCAGTGTGTCCTGCACCATATTTGTTTCAAAATTACCGAAAGGCATGTAGAATTTACCCGCTGTCATAATTACCGGGAATTTTTCCTGATTACCGATCCAGATATTGGCTTCATCCATAAACAGGTTGTCGTCAGGTCCTTCATATTTTGCCAGAAGATGGCCAATAACCCAGTCTGACATCTGAGCGTCGAAGCCAAGGGTGGCCTCGGCTATATTAAATTCACTGAAACTGTTGCCCTCGTAGTCTTCACCAAAAACAGCTTCTCCTTCAATGCTTCCAAATAGTGTTACATAGTCGTTAATTTTCTGTTCTTTGCCGGTTGCTTCCTGTTCTGTACGCATTTCTTTGCGAACCATCTGTTGCACACGGGTTCGAAGTAAACGTTCAGGAATAGGAGAAGATAATTCAGCACCTTGCTCGGCTACGTCCACAGGTTCTGTCTGCTCTTTCTCCATGCTGACAATACGCTGGGTCAGTTGCTGATTTTGTGCGATCAACTCCTGTACCTGTTGCTGTAAAAGTTTGATATCAGCGTCAGTACCGGCAAAAGCTGCTGTGCCACTGCTCAGGCAGAGTAGCCCGGCTAGTCCAATGGTTGTTTTAAAATTGTTTTTCATTTTCCCCCCGTTGACGATCTGTGTTACGCATTGAGTATGCGTTCTTTTGATGTTGAAGTATTTTATACATTGCTACACAACGCCTGACAATGGGGTGGGTGTCCCAATTGTATGGGTGTTTTTCCCAGTGTCCCGGGAGGATCTTAACGATTACGATAGTCGTAACGGTGAACCTTGTGGATTGGCCAGAATGAATTACTCTGTCTGTATAAGAGAAAGATCCACTTTAAGAAAGCCAATGTGATTCATGCCGGCGACCTGTTTTTCAACGGATTTTATCCATTTATTGACGTCACCCATGGCGGTTCGCTTCGGGGAACCATTGAAGGTGTTGACAAAGTGTTAGCACTGACTGATAATAATACACGGATAATCGCTGGCCATGGCCCAATGGGAAACAAGGCGCAGTTAGAAGCATACCTGCAGATGCTGGGCACCGCTTATGAACGCCTGAGGAAATTAAAAGCTGAGGGGAAAAGTGCCCGGGAAGCTGCCGCAGCCAGCCCCTTGCTTGAATTTGAAGAAACCTGGGGTGATGGCATGTTTTCCGGGGATCGTTGGATCGAGATTATTTACACTGGCATTTGAACAGGTGCAGTGATAATTGAATGAAGCATTCAGGACATGATTGAGAGGATTGCACGATACTGAATTCCAATGAAGATTAAAACAGAAATACTACAATCCACTTATATCGTAACCTGTGAAGGACCCGGTTTGGTTCCCCAGGTTGTCGAGGTTTTTTTAACTGCTATGAAAGTCCTGATCCAGAAGAATAATCTGGACATTCTTTTTGATCTGTCGGCTGTTGAAAGCGTTGAGGGGGCAAATATCGGAGCTGTTGCCCGTTTCCTGGAAACAATAGAAGGGCATGGCTGCCTGATTATTTGTGGCCTGAATGAGAGAGATCTCAATCTTCTTAAAATGTCTCACCTGGGAGAAATATTCCTCCAGGCAAGCAATCGCAACGAGGCCCTGAGTACTCTCTTCTGGGAAAAAAAGAAAGCGCCAAAGCCAGTAAGCGCTACTCCTCCTGATCCCCAAGTCCTCAAGGGGAAAAGTGATAAAGAGGATAGTGAAATTGATTATGAGATAGAATATGATGATGTTGAGGAAGTTGAAGTTGAAACTGATGATTGGCAAACAGACGAGGAGGACGCGGCCACCGAAGGGGAAGAGCTTGCAATGGAGCTGCCGGCGGAACAGCCTTTTACTTCAAATGAACGCCGGAAATTCTGCAGGATCAAAAGCAGTAAAATTATGGATGGAGACTTTGTTCTTTTCTGTAAGAATAGTGTTACAGGGAAACACTACACCGCAGTTGTCGAAGATATCGGTTTTGGCGGTCTGTTGATGACATTGTCACCCCCCATTATTGCTGACGGTGAAGAATTGTTGTTAGAAGGTCGCATAGGGAAACTCTTCAAGTTCAAAGAAAGAGCCGTTTTACGCGCACGCCGCCAGGACAAGTTTGCTTTCGAATTTGTTGACCTTTCCCCTGAAACCAGTCTTTTTCTCAGCCGAGTCATTGCAACCTGACACCCGCACAAAAAACGCTGTACATTGTATTTGTCAGAGAGCGTCTTCAAGGAGGCCAAGGCGAGCAGCGTAGCGAACCAGGCCGGCAGAGTTGTGGATGTCCAGCTTGGTCATGATGTTTGCCCGGTGATTGGCTACCGTTTTCGGGCTTATGGTGAGCTTCTCCGCAATATCCTTTGTTGGCTCTCCCTGAGCCAGCAGGCGCATTACCTGCTGTTCCCGTGGGCTGAGGGCCCCGTAGGCGGAATTGCTGCTGCTGTCTACCTGTTGCGCCATAACATCCAGCAGCTTTACGGCGACCTCTTCGGAGAGGGCAGCGTCAAGGTAATGTTCTCCCGCAAGGGTTGACTCCAGACAGTCCAGCAGGGTCTTGCTGACCGATTCTTTTACGAGATACCCGAGGGCTCCCGCCTGTAAGGCACCAAGGATGTAATGGATTTTGGAGTGCATACTGACAATAACAATGGTGAGCTCTGGCAGGATTGTTTTCAAAATCCGGGTTAGCTGAATGCCACTCTTGTCAGGAAGGGAGAGGTCGACAACCGCAAGATCCGGTTTCAGTTGCATGGCGATTTCTTCGCCTTCCCGGGAATCTCCTGCTGTACCTACGACCTCAAAATTCTCAAATTGTTCGATACTGTGCTGCAGACTTTCTCTGAAGTGAGAATGGTCATCGATTATTATAATTTTTCTTTTCATTATTGTTATCCTGAGCTGTTGAACGATTTACATGGGATCTCCGCAGAGATCTTCATTCCTTTGCCGGGAGAGGATTGTATTCTGATGGAACCATGTAAGAGCTGTATTCGTTCCTGCATCCCCAGCAGACCAAGACGTTTCTCGCTAAATGCCCTTTCTCTGGCTTCGGCCAGATTGCAGCCCCGGCCGTTGTCCTCAATGCGAAGCAGTATGCTTGGCCCGGATGCCACCAGTCGCACTGTCACTTTGTCGGCCCGGGCGTGTTGTTGTACATTGTTCAGGGCCTCCTGGACAAAGCGGTAGATATTGATTGAAACTTCGTACTCCATAAGTAATGCCAGGCGTTCCATACCGGCTGATACAAAATCAACGCTCAGTCCATTTTGTCTGGAAAAATCTTTGCAATATTCGGCAAGGGTTCCTGTTATTCCAATCTGTTCTATACTTGGCGGGCGCAGATTGTACGAGAGGTCGCGGACAGTGCCGATACAACAGTTGAGGGTTTTTGCCCATTTTCTCATATTGTTCTGCAGTTGTGAATCGTCCACAGGCTGCTGCGATGAAAAATTTTCACTGTACACCTTTAAGGCCGACAGTTCCTGGGCCACGTTGTCATGGAGGTCAAGGGAGATACGTTTTCGCTCAGTTTCCTGAACTGTCAACAGCTTCTGGGTCAGGAGGTGGACCCTTGCTTGCGCTTTGAGTTGCTCTTTTTCCGCCTGTTTCCGCTCACTGATTTCCTTTGTTAACCGGGCATTTGTTGTCGAGAGTTCTTTGGTTCTGGTCAGTACTTTTGCATCCAGATGATGATATGATTTTTCCAGCTTTTCCGCCATCTTTTCGAATTCCGCAGCCAGTTCTTCAAATTCGTCCCCTGTGTGTAATGAGATACTGTCCTTGAAGCTGCGCTCACCCACCTGTTGTACACCTTGCTGGAGGCTTTTAATGGGAAGCAGCACCATCTGCATCAGGGAATAGATTCCGTAAAGTGTGGTGAGTAAGCCAACGGCAACGCCGGACCAGATAACGAAGACTCCTGCCTTGTACTGATCAGACATTGTGGAATTGGTTGTGGCCAGATCCCGGAGGTGAAGGGCCAGGTGTTTGTCCAGGATGTGTCCCAGGTCATTATGTTCCCTGTGGATGGCCTTGTAAAATCCCCTTATTCTGTCTTCATCGGCCCAGTCATCTTCCTCCAGCCGGGAAAGGTAATGTGCGTAATTGATGCTGCGTAAGGCACGATGTTTTATGTCATGAACCGTTTCATCGGTGGGATCGCCCGTGTGCTCGTGCTCAAGGTGTTTGTCTGCGAGGATATGCAGACGTTGGATCAGGCTCGTCAGTTGTTCTTTGTCGATGCTCCTTGAATTAATAAAAACTTCAAGGGCAGTGAGCGATTCTTTGAGTTCCAGCATTGCCAGAGCCTCAGGCTCAATGTCCTGTTTCAGCTTGACCATGCTCTGGTTGTAGGAAAAAAAGGTGCTGACTCCGAGGATGCTGAAAATAATAATGATCAGCAGCAATGGCGAAAAGCGAAGGAGGAATTTGTTTTTTAGCTTCAATCTGCTATCCATGATTTGAAGGACATGAAGGCGTTTGTTCCCAGGCAATGCAAATAATGAATCTATCCTGATATATCACTTTGCTTCAAGTTCTTTCTGGATGTGGTCAGATTAAATCATGTGGTGTATTGTGTCTAAAAGAAAAGGACAGACCAACACGTTGTGGAGTATTGCCATGCCAGACACGTTCAAACCATTTGATGCCGCCATGGCTCCCCTGCACAGGGGAGTGAATGTGGTGGAGGCCAGCGCCGGAACAGGGAAAACCTATTCCATTGCCATGCTGGTGTTACGGTTTGTGGTGGAGAAAAATGTGCCGGTGGAAGAGTTGCTGGTGGTGACGTATACCCGTGCGGCCACTGAAGAGTTGCGTGGCAGGATCCGCCTGCGGCTGCTTGAGGCACGAAATATCCTGGCTGCTAGCGGCCCTGCCGACGCAGATCCTGTATTGCTCCGGTGGCTGGAGAAGTGCTCTGATAAAACAGGGGCCTTAAAGCGCCTTGAACTGGCTTTGCTCGATATGGATCGGGCACCGGTGTTCACCATCCATGGATTCTGCCAGAGAATGCTGCAGGAACAGGCGCTGGAGTCCGGGCAGCTCTTTGAGATGGAGCTGTGCGCCGACGTCAGCCAGGTACGGCAGGAGCTGGTGGAGGATTTCTGGCGGAGTAAATTCTATGATCTTTCCCCTCTGCACTGTTCTCTTTTGTTCGATTCTTTTGCTGATCCGGACGCACTGTATAAATCGGTTCAAGGTGTTGGGGCTGAGGATATTGTTGAGCCCGCCGTGAGGATTTCATCCGGGGATGCTTTGCAGGAAGTGGATAAAGACATTGCTGCACTTGCACAATGGTGGAAAAGATCTTCCCCTGCTCTTGAACAGTGTTTTCTCTTTGCCATTGACGGCAAAATGTTCAAGAAGAATGTTATGGAGAAATTTGCTCCCTGGTGGCAGCAGTGTAAAGATTTTTTTGAAGGGACGAGTGAGCGTTTACCGTCTGACTTGTTGTGGTTTGGCAAAGATGCTTTATTGCAAGAACTCAACGGGAGCAAACTGCGGGGAGATGCGAAAAAAGAAGCCTTTTTGCAGGATTGGCCTCTGGCTGGCACAGTTGTCGAAGCATTCGCTGCAGGTTGCGAGCAGGCAATTTTGAGTGTACGCATTGAACTTGCCCTTGCCTTACAGGAAAATTTACGAAAACGTTTGCAAAAAAAAGGGCTGTTTTCCTTTGATGACCTGATACTGCAGCTGGCCAATGCCCTGAGCGGAGAGCAGAAAGAGGCCTTACAGCAGGTTCTGGCGCAGCGTTTTCAGGTGGCCCTGATTGATGAGTTCCAGGATACGGATGCTGCGCAGTATCGGATCTTTTCAACACTTTTTGCAGGTGGAAAACATTATCTTTTTCTTATAGGTGACCCGAAACAGGCGATTTATAAATTCCGGGGAGCGGATATCTACGCCTACTTTGCAGCCAGAGAATCTGCCGATTACCTGCTGAGTCTTGCGAAAAATTACCGCTCCAACCCCCTGCTGGTGCAAGGGGTAAATGATCTCTTTCTGCAAAGAGCCGACAGTTTTGCGAGTCCGCAACTTTCCTACAACAGGGTGGAAGCGGCAAAGGCGCCAGATACTCTGCAACTCCAGTATCACGGAAAAGCGGAAGCCGCGACGATCTACTGCAGCATGGAATCTCCCCATGAAAATGGTGTGAAAGCGTGGAGTTCGGGGAAGTGCATGGAACGCCTGCAGGCTTACGTGGCGTCAGAAATCGAAGGCTTGCTGCTGCGCACCACAATTGTCACGGATATCGAGGAAAGCAGACCCCTCAGGGCTGGTGATATTGCAATTCTGGTGCGCACCCATAAGCAGGCCGAAGGTTTTCAAAGAGTACTTGCCCATGCCCGGATTCCATCTGTGATGTCCAGCCAGAAAACGGTATTTGAAACAGAAGAATGCAGGGATTTGCTGGTAGTTGTTGAGGCCGTGGTAAATCCTTACGATCCTGTCCTCCTGCGCAGGGCTTTAAGCTGTAAGTGGTTTGGTCTGCAGGGACAGCAGTTT
Organism: Desulfocapsa sp.; assembly: GCA_029935315.1. Taxonomy (GTDB): domain Bacteria; phylum Desulfobacterota; class Desulfobulbia; order Desulfobulbales; family Desulfocapsaceae; genus Desulfocapsa. Next base: position 102,371 of record JAOZKN010000001.1, read on the forward strand.
TATGCCCTGGTGCAGGATGGAGTACAGATGGATGCATGGATGGAACGTTTCTATGTGTATCACAGGCTCTGGATGGAAAAAGGCTTTCTGGCGATGATGAACACCCTGCTTGCAGAGGAGTCCGTTTTTGAGACCCTTTGTGCGCTCCCCCTTGCCCAGCGACAGATTGCCAATATCCAGCACCTGATTGAAATTATCCAGGAAGAAGAGTCTGTAAGTAATCTCTCCATGCTGCATAGCCTGCAGTACATTTCCCGGCAACTGGAGACTGCAGAAGGTTCCGAACATGCCCAGCTTCGTCTGGAGAGTGACGAGGAAGCAGTGAAGATTGTGACCATGCATGGCGTAAAAGGTCTGGAATTTCCCGTGGTCTTTGCCCCCTGTCTCTGGTATCGCTCTGCGCGTTTACAACATGAAAAACAGTGTGTCAGCTTCCATGATGAGCAGGGCAGGCAAGTGGCTGATCTTGGCTCTTCTGATTTTGAAGATCGGCGGGAGCGAGCATTGCGGGAAGAACTGGCTGAAGAGTTGAGGTTGCTTTATGTGGCGGTAACACGTGCCAGTTGCAGATCGTATCTGTTCTGGGCAGATGTGGCCGCCAGTGGATATACAACATCTTCCAGGAAATCTGCTCTTGCCTGGGCACTTTCCCTGGAGAGTTGTCAGGATATTGATGAGCAGAATGAATATATAGAAGGGTTGTGCGATGGGAAGTCTGCAGAGTATCGCCTGGTGCCGGCAGAGGCTGATGAGAAAGCAGGTATGGATAGTCGCTTGCCTGAACCGCTGTCATTTTCCTGCCAGCAATTTTCCCGTTTCCCACTCACTGCAGAATGGTTGATGACCAGTTATTCTGCCCTTGCAGGATCCGTTCATCATTCATCGTTCGTGAGTGAACGAATACCTGAAGGGGAAAAATCCTTACGCATTCACGATCTGCCCTTTGGCGCGAATTTTGGCAATGTTGTGCATGGGGTTCTGGAAGATTATTCCTTTGCACTCCTTGCCGGGGAAGAAGAGTTTCGAAGCGAGGTGGAAGGGCAGTGCCGCCGCTTCGGGGTGGAGGCGGATACGGATCAACTGATGGCCCTGTTGCGAGATGTGACCCGGACAGTGCTTACATCCGATCAGGATGAAAAATTGTTTTCTCTGTCAGACCTGCAGGAGCAGGATGTACTGAAAGAGATGCCTTTTTATTTTCATCTGCAGGAAGAATCCACAGAGCGAATCAATGAATTGCTTGCGTTTTCAGCGGTGGTACGTCCTATTCAGGAGAAAACTCTGAAAGGCTATCTCACAGGATTTGTTGACCTTGTCTGTAGATATCAGGGAAAGTATTACGTGATTGATTATAAGAGCAACTATCTGGGCGATTTTCTCCATGATTATAAACGGGAGAATCTGACGGCTGCCATGTGTGATCACAATTATGGTCTGCAATACTGGATTTACACCCTTGTGCTGCACCGTTTTCTGGCCAACACCCTTCCAGGCTACAGCTATCAGGAATCGTTTGGTGGTGTGTTCTATCTTTTTGCCAGGGGCATGCGTCCTGATTGTCCCGGAAATGGTGTGTTCTTTGATCGGCCGCAGCTTGCTGTGCTCGATGCTCTGCTGCTCTCTTTGGGGGGAAGCTGATGGAAGAAAAAAAGATTCGTTTGCTGGATATCCAGTTTGCAAAATTCCTTGGCGTGCGTTCGGCTCTTACTGGTGATGAGAATCGTAATTTTCAGGATTTGATATGTAAACTTTCCATGAGCCTTGCCGCAGGCGACAGCTGTTATCCCCTGAACGCTGCAGAAGAGAATCTTGTACAGCGTTCAGGCCTGTGCGGTGAAGGCTTGCAGCCTTTGTGCGTGTTTGCCGGATATCTCTACCTGCAGCGTCTGTTTCAGTATGAAAAACAGCTGGCGGCAAAAGTCGTGCAGATGTCTGCAGAGCCTGTGGAATTAGTAGCCCAAGGTTCTTTTCTGGAGCGTTTGTATGGAGGGCAGGATCCCGAGGACTTGCAGCGCATTGCGGCAGAAAAGGCGCTGCAGAAAAATTTCCTCATTATCTCAGGTGGCCCGGGAACAGGAAAAACCACCACGGTGGTGAAAATTCTGGCACTTTTGAGAAATGCCTCCGGTAAAGATCTACGCGTTGCCATGGCGGCACCCACTGGAAAGGCGGCCATGCGTTTGCAGGATGCCGTTGCTGGCAGTGTGCAAAACCTGCCCCTTGGAGACAGGGAGAAGGATGATTTTCCTGTGCAGGCTGCAACGCTGCACCGGCTCCTCGGGGTGAAGCGTTATTCCCCGTTTTTCCGTCACAATGCAAACAATCCACTCCCTTTTGATGTGCTGGTGGTGGATGAAGCCTCCATGGTGGATCTTGCCCTGATGAGCAAACTTGCAGATGCTTTACGTCCTGGAAGTCGTCTGATTCTGCTTGGTGACAAGAATCAACTGGCCTCAGTGGAGTCAGGGACTGTGCTTGCCGATATGATGAAGGCTTTGCCGGAAAATACAATAGAGCTGGAAAAGAGCTATCGGTTTGATAAAGATATTAAGCAATTCGCTGAAGCTGTTAATGGCGGGAATGGAGACGCTGCATGGAAAACGCTGCAGGATGACAGCCCGGAGCACATCTCCTTGTTGAGTGAGGATGCGGCTGCATATGGAGGAGAAGTCTATTCCCGATATATGAAGCTTGCCAGCAGAGCAGCAAGCATGGAAGAATATAAAGCTCTTTTCCCAATGCTGCACTCCTTCAAAATCCTATGTACCATGCGGAAAGGGCGTGCTGGAGTTGCCGGGATTAATGAGAGGGTGGAGCAGGTCCTCACGGGAAAAGGTTATGACTGTCGCCGGTCAGAGTGGTATCACGGCCGACCTGTTATGGTTGTGAAAAATGAATATTCACTGGATCTGTATAACGGTGATATGGGAATCTGCCTTATGGATCCGGAGTCTCCGGGAGAGGTAAAGGTCTGGTTTGAACGGCCGGGCGATATCTTGCAGGGAATCCTTCCGGGACGTCTCAAGAGTTGCGAGACGGTCTATGCCCTGACTATTCACAAAAGTCAGGGTGCTGAGTTTGAAGAGGTTCTTGTGGTCCTGCCGGAAAATGAATCGAGTCTTGTCAGCAGGGAGCTGCTTTATACAGCTGTTACCCGGGCAAGCAAAACCGTCAAAATAAAAAGCAGTCATTCTGTCTTTCAGCGTGCTGTCAGTGGAAAAATAAAAAGGTATAGCGGACTTGTGGAGTTGATGGCTATAGCGGGTGAGGCATGAAACGACCACCCCTGCAAGGAGGAGGAAGCAGGAGCGGTCGCAGGTTGCCTGAATACTATTCTAGTTAGTGTCTGTCCATTTATGGACAGATAACTAGTTGAGGGTCTGGAAATCGTTATAAGCGTGGGCGCCATGTTCTGTGATGTCCACTCCCAGGAGTTCGTCTTCTTTACTGATGCGTAGACCTATGGTCATGTCGATCACTTTGAAGAGGATAAACGCTGTGCCGAAGGCCCAGACAAAAGCTGCTCCCATGCCAATAAGCTGAGTAGTGATGATCATGGTACTGGTTCCGCCCATGTTGAAGAGTCCGGCAGCAAGGGTTCCCCATGCACCGCATACGCCATGTACTGAGATTGCACCGACCGGATCGTCAATGTGCATCTTGTCGATGGTAACAACGGAAAGCACTACCAGTACACCTGAAATTGCGCCGATGATAACCGCACTGGTTGGGGAGACGTTGGCGCATCCCGCTGTAATTCCGACAAGGCCAGCCAGGGCACCGTTTAAGCTCATACCGATATCCGGCTTGTTAAACATGATCCATGATGTTGCCATGGCAAATATGGCTCCCGTTGCCGCAGAGAGATTCGTGGTGACAAAAATCATGGCGATGGAGCTGTCTCCCGTGGTGGTGGATCCGGGGTTGAAGCCGAACCAGCCAAGCCAGAGAATGAAAACACCAATTGCTGCCATTGGAATATTGTGACCGGGTATGGCCCGTACTTCACCTTTGGGTCCATATTTTCCAATTCTTGGTCCTAAAACAATGGCTCCTGCCAGTGCTGCCCAGCCGCCAATGGAATGCACCACTGTGGATCCTGCGAAATCAATAAACCCTAAATTCTCCAGCCATCCGCCACCGTTTAACAGCGATCCCCATGCCCAGGAACCAAAAACCGGATAGATAAAGGCGCAAAGCACAACAGAGTAGATAAGGTAGCCGGTGAATTTTGTTCTTTCGGCCACGGCACCTGAAACGATGGTGGCGGCAGTGGCTGCAAATACACACTGGAACATCCAGAAGGCGAGCACCCACTGGTCACCTTCCGGTCCTGTCCAGCCTGAGAGGAAAAAACCATCGGTTCCAAACCAGCCTGTGCCTGAGCTGCCAAACATCAGTCCAAAGCCAATGGCCCAGAAGGCAATGGAACCCATGGAAAAGTCCATAAGGTTTTTCATCATAATATTGACAGCACTTTTGGCTCTGGTAAATCCCGACTCCACCATGGCAAATCCAGCCTGCATAAAAAAGACCAGGCAGGCGGCAATCAATGTCCAGACAAAGTTCAGATTCGTCTGAAGCAGAGCAATTGCGTCTTTGTTGCTGTTGATGGTCGCTTCGGCAATTTCTTCGCCGCCCATTGCTGCGACAGGTATAATCAGTAGCAGGGCAAGTGCCCAAATTCCTTTTTTCACGAGAATATCCTCCTGGATTTCTATATTGTTACAAGTAAGTTATAGTGTGATCTACGCAATTAGATTGCGTCCTGGTCTGTTTCGCCGGTTCTGATCCTGCATATTTTTTCAACAGGAATAACAAAGATTTTTCCGTCACCGATGGAGCCGGTCTTTACTGACTCGAGTATTTTTTCGACCACGGTGTCGACCATGTCGCTTTTGACCACGGTTTCTACTTTGATCTTCGGTATGAAATCCACTACATATTCGGCTCCCCGGTAGATTTCCGTATGGCCTTTCTGGCGTCCAAATCCTTTTACCTCGCTAATGGTCATTCCTGTGATGCCTAATTCTGCAAGGCCTTCTTTGAGCTCGTCCAGTTTGAAGGGCTTTATGATTGCTTCAATTTTCTTCATGTTCCTGTTCCTTTTTTCGTGGTTTGTAACAAGTTGTTTGTCTTGCTGTTACAAGTCTTGTGCCAGGTTGGCCGGTGGGGAAAGTTTTTTGCCTAACATCCTGTCTCTCTGATGTTATTCTGTTTTTGACGGTTCTTGTCCGATGTCTTAATGTTACAAAAAAGTAATAATTGAGAAAGATAAAAACACAAAAATGTAACTATGAGGGTTGTCGACTGTGGTATTAGAGTTTTTTTCCGGGTGTCAGGAGAAAAGTTACGTGAATAAAAATAATCTTTCAGCTATACTGGGGTATTAGAGTGTTTTTTGTAAAAAAGGACAGCTGCGTCGTTGGCAGTTGGATCAGCCCTGGCATCAGGTCAGAGGTATACTCTTTAACGCTAATAAATAAGGTGGAACAATACGATGAATGACTTGTGGACAGGTTTTTTGGCATGGGTGGAGTCCACCCACATTCAGAAGCAGGTGGCAGAAGTTGACTACGTTGGACTTTTTACCAATCCGTGGTTCCTGGTTCCGTTTATCATGGCTGTACTCTATTTCTTGTACAGGCAGGCGTTCAAGGATTTGATCCTTATGGCCATCTTTGTTGCTGTATGGTGGGTCAGTGGGACTGAATATATGAGTACCCTGGTCGTGGGTGATGAGTTGCAGGTGTCTAAGGTATTGCCGGTCCTGTTTGGTGGTGCCGCGGTAGTAGGCTTTGTTATTTATATGTTTTTTGGTCGCTCGGATTAGAGGCCGGGGATGCAGTTTCGTAATGGTGTTTTTATTATAAGCGAGGAAAGGCATTGTCCGTTGTACAACGTAGGGGAGGAGTTAACTGTTGAGGCCGGAATGCTTAAACTGCCTGCTGCCAAGCCAACTTGTCTGACCCTGACCAATGATTTAATTAAACTCGCTTCGGAAGATGTTGCATTTGAACGCTATCTGCAGGGAAGTCGTAAACGAACCAAGTTTGAGTGTGGTGGCTGCACCGGTGTTATTTGTTTTGAGTTTAAGAAAGAAAAGGAGTTCTCAACGATCCAGATGAAGCTGCTTGCGGCCTCTGATCGACGTGATAAGCTGAAGTCTGTTTCGCATTTCGCAGGACTCTTACGAACCATAGAAATTTTCAAACCTCTTATCGAAGATGACCTTCTTGACCTGGCAACCTTGCTGGAACTTGAAGAGTATCAGAGGGGATTCCCAATCCTGAAAAAGGGTGATCCTGCTTCCAATCTTTTTATCATTATTTCCGGTAGAGTGGAGGTTATGGATGAAGAGGGCGTGACTCTCGCCGACATGGGACGTGGTGACGTCTTTGGTGAAATGAGTCTGCTGTCGGGAGATAACGTGACTACGACTATCATGGCCATGGAGCCTTGCCAGGTTGCTGCCCTCAGCCAGAAAAATTTCCAGCACGTCCTCAACCGTTTTCCGGTTCTCCAGGTGTTCTTCTATAAATTGCTGGTTGGCAGGATCACAACAATTAATTACCAGCGTGCCGAGGAGCTTTCCTCTGGAATGGTTGGACAGTTCGCCGATATCCCTCCCCTTGAGTTATGTCAGATGATTAATGCGAATCAGAAAACCGGGCGCCTGAAATTAGAGGTTGCTGATCAAAAAGGCTACCTTCTTTTTGGTGAAGGGGAACTGGTGTCTGCAGTATTCAACGGTAAAAAGGGAAAAGAAGCCTTCTATGATGCTCTTGCTATCACTGATGGTCGGTTCAAATTTATCCAGGGCCTAGGAATGAAAGAAATGGAGTTGGATGTTGTTGGTGGTTTTATGGGTATGCTTATGGAAGGTATGAAGCGTATTGATGATGAGGGCTAGCAGGTAATGCTTTTTGTTTTTCTTTGTTAATATTCGAGTTTGTCCTCCATTTCCTCCCATAATTTAAATGTTTGTAATGCGTCGTTGCGCAAAAGCTGTTTCATAGGCATTGTTCTGTCGCCTCGTCCTTTTCGCAGCTCTTCATAAATGAATGCATCATTAAAACCTGCAGCTGCAGCGTCCAGATGGTCTGCTCCATAGGTTATACATTCAATTTTCGCCCAGTACGCGGCAGAAAGACACATGGGGCATGGCTCACAGTTGACGTAAAGTTCGCAGCCCGTGAGGTCAAACGTTTCTAGCTTTGCGCAGGCATTTCTTATGCAAACCACTTCTGCATGGGCTGTCGGGTCGTTTGTTGATGTGACCCGGTTCCATCCTCGGGCAATGATTTCTCCGTTTTGCACCATAACCGCTCCAAAAGGGCCACCGTCTCCTGCTTGCATATGCCCTGTCGCCAGTCTGATGGCTTCTTCCATGAAAAAAATATCGTCTTGTTCTTTTCCTGCTTTCATCAAGGGCTGTCTCCCTGTAGTATATGGCAAATATGATGGATCCGTAAAAACTCTCCATCTTCTTCGTTGCTGCAAAATTGAAATCATTACGACGTACCCTAGTACGCCGAAATAATATCAATTTTATGCGCCTCGAATATGGAGTTTTTTACAAATCCATCTGGCATTTAACCTTTTTACGACGCTATCAAATATGTGTAGTGACCCATTAATAACAGTGTAGGAGTATACAGATGAAAAAGAAAATGGAAAAGGCCTTTAATAAGCAGGTAAACGCAGAACTCTATTCCAGTTATCTCTATCTTGCCATGGAATCCTACTTCCAGTCCGTTAGTCTTACCGGGTTTGCTAAGTGGATGCGTGGGCAGGTGCAGGAAGAGATGTTTCACGGGATTAAAATTTATGATTATGTCCATGAGCGGGGCGGGCGCGCACAGTTTGAAGCAATTGACAAGCCCATAACCCAGTGGGAATCACCTCTGGCAGCTTTTGAACATATTCTCGCACATGAACAAAAGGTAACGGCGCTGATTAACGATTTGATTGATGTGTCCCTTGAGGTTCGGGATCATGCGGCCAAGGCTTTTCTTGACTGGTTTATCATTGAACAGGTGGAGGAAGAAGCCACTGTTGGTGAAATTGTAGATCGTCTTCGCCTGATTGGAGACGATTCCAGCGGTTTGTTTTTTCTTGATGCAGAACTTACCAAGCGGGTTTTCACCATGCCTGCAAAATAATATTTTCTATGCTTGCCTGTCTGTTGTTCCGTGTTTACTTTCTTTCTGAGAATAATTATTGGTTAAAGGAGAGTTTGTGAATAGAAAAATAAAGAAACAGGTGCTGCAGGTATTGCAAGGTGATCTGGAGACTGCCCGTCAGCAGTTGAAACAGTACGATGAGCATGGGCTGGTAAACCCGCTTTTCTCTGCCTTATACCGTTCGGAAGAGACGTTACGCTGGCATGCGGTAACATTATTTGGTGAAGTGCTGGCTCGCCTTGCAGACAAAGATATGGAGGCCGCTCGTATTGTTATGCGCCGCTATATCTGGAGTTTAAATGATGAGTCGGGAGGCATTGGCTGGGGTGCGCCGGAAGCCATGGCGGAAGGGATATTTCATCATGACAGGCTTAGTGATGAATATATCCATATGTTGATTTCCTATTTATGTCCTGACGGTCCCCTTGAGCATCAGGATGGAAATTTCCTGGAACTCCCGGCATTACAGCGTGGATTGCTCTGGGGGATTGGCAGAGTTGCTGAAAAACGAGCAGAAATTTTACTCGAAAAAAATGTCGTGCCGAATCTGTTAAGCTATCTTTCATCAGGCGATGGGACAGTACGGGCTTTTGCTACCCGGGCCCTGGGTCTGCTTGGGGCGACAGAAAGCAAAGATGCCTTGAGCAAGTTGTTGTCTGATTCATGTGTGGTACGCTTTTATCATGATGGGATAATTACTGAACGCAGTGTTGGTGCATTCGCCCAACAGGCACTTGAGCAAATGAACATCTCAACGAGTTAAAATAACTTAGCATTTGGAGAATAATTTAGACGTGGCTAAACAATCCGTTTCCAGACTTGGATTTCTGCAGTTTGAAGTGCAACCGGGAGATATTTCTGCAAATCTCAAGCGGGTTAAAGAAGAACTGCGTAGTTTGAATCCACCTGCGGGAAGTCTGATTGCTTTGCCGGAAGTGTGGGCAACGGGTTTTGTCTATGAGGAACTCGAACAGTTGGCACAGGAGATTCCTGCACTACTGGAAGAACTGGAAAAACTGGCTGAAGCTTATAGCATTGTTCTGGCCGGTTCTCTCCCCTGTAAACAAATAATTGATGGCCACGAGAGTCTGACAAACAGATTGTTTTTTTCAGGCAGCGGGCAGGGGACAGTTCCCGGAATTGATAAACAGCATCTTTTTTCTTTCTGGAAAGAAGATCAGTGGTTTAGTGCAGGAAAGATGGCCCATCCCGTTCACCTGGCTTCCGAGTCGAGCATTGGCGGCTTAGTCTGTTATGACCTGCGTTTCCCGGAAGCGGCACAGTCTCAGAGCCGACAGGGAGCGGATATTCTCCTTATGTCAGCTCAGTGGCCGCTGGCTCGAATCCAGCAATGGAGAATTCTCCTCCAGGCCCGTGCCATAGAAAATCAATGTTTTATAATTGCAGCCAATGCCTGTGGACACTGGGATAATTTACAGCTTGGCGGGCATTCCATGCTTGTCGCTCCGGATGGAGAAATTCTGGCCGAAGCAGGAGAAGGGCCTGAAGCAATGTGCATGGAATTTAACCGGGAAGTGCAGAAAGAGTTGCGAGAGCGTTTTAATACCGTGGCTGCGGTACCCTGGTCAAAGGACGATTCTGACAAAGTGTATAGCCTTGAACAATTAACGCGGGTTGTCAGTCATCGAAAAAGAATCGGGCAAAAGATCGTTTTTACCAACGGTTGCTTTGATATCCTTCATGCCGGGCACGTGGAGTATCTGCAAAAGGCTCGAAAGCAGGGCGATTTTCTGGTGTTGGGGCTGAATAATGATCACTCCATTTCCTCCATTAAGGGGCCGGACCGCCCGGTGAACGAGGAGTTGCAACGGGCAAGAGTACTGGCGGCTCTGGGGTGTGTTGACGCCATTGTTCTGTTTGGCGATGATACCCCCATCAAGTTGATCACATCGCTATGCCCAGATGTGCTGGTAAAGGGAGCTGACTGGGAGGAGGATGAAATTGTTGGCGCTGTGGAAGTGAAAGCAGGTGGCGGCAGGGTGGAGCGTGTTGCCTTTACGAGTCAGACTTCTACGACTGCCATGATTCAGCGAATCCGGGAAAATACTTCCAGTTCATAATCCATATTTTCGCTAGGATTACGTTTCTGAAACGGATTGATGGGCTGCTTCTGTCCGCTTTGACCGTAACTGGCTTGATTTTTAAATATTTTGTCATCCAATTTGAATCATGCGAGTTCCTCGCAAAGACTGATCCAAATTAAATGAAAAAATATTGAGAAAATACTACGCAATTTCCGGGATGACGCTCCCACAAGCAGCTCATAAATCCTCGTGCAAAATCCAAAGCGGACGTCGCTGCTTACTCCTCAGGCTTCTCTTCTGTCGTTTCGTCTTCGCCCGTATCAGCCAGGCCAAATCCCATACGAACTTTCTGATCTATCTCGGTGGTCATGTCAGGATGATCTTTCAGGAATCGCTTGGCGTTCTCACGTCCCTGGCCAATACGTTCATCCTGGTAGGAATACCAGGAGCCGCTCTTGTCGACAATTTCCTGCTCAACTGCCAGATCAAGCAGATCACCTTCTCTGGATATCCCTTCACCGTAGACGATATCGAATTCGGCGATCTTGAATGGTGGAGCTACTTTGTTTTTGACAACTTTGACCTTGGTTCTGTTGCCTACAATTTCCTGGCCATCCTTCAGGGCGCCAATTCTTCTGATATCAAGGCGCAAAGAGGAATAGAATTTCAGCGCATTGCCACCAGTTGTGGTTTCAGGGTTACCAAACATCACGCCAATTTTCATTCTGATCTGATTGATAAAGATAAGAACACAGTTGCTTCTGTTTAACACGCCGGTGAACTTACGCATGGCCTGAGACATAAGGCGTGCCTGCAGTCCCATATGGGAATCTCCGACATTGCCATCGATTTCAGCCTTTGGTACAAGGGCTGCCACCGAATCGATAACAATGACATCTACTCCGCCGGAACGAATGAGGATCTCGGCAATCTCAAGGGCCTGCTCGCCAAAATCCGGCTGGGAGACAAGCAGGTTGTCGATATCCACACCAAGTCTTCCGGCGTATGCGGTATCCAGTGCATGTTCCGCATCAATAAACGCTGCTGTGCCGCCTAGTTTTTGCGATTCTGCAACGACATGCAGGGCAAGGGTGGTTTTACCCGAAGATTCAGGGCCGTATATTTCTGTAACCCTGCCTTTGGGGAACCCGCCCACACCAAGGGCAATATCCAGGCTCAGGGCGCCGGTGGAAATAACAGGTATTTTTTCAGTTGCCCGAGTTCCAAGACGCATGATGGAACCGTTACCGAATTGTCTCTGGATCTGGGTTATTGCGTTTTCAACGCTGCCCCCTTTATCTTTTGCTGCTGCCATTGAGTTGCTCCTTGTGTATTATGTAATTATGCTTTGTTTTACGTTGTTAACAGTTGTTTGCGAACGATGTTCAGTGCAGTTTGTGCAGTGAGCTGCTGGATTTCGTATCGTGTTCCTGAAAAGAGATGATGGCTTACTTCTATACCACTTTTCTGTGCAAGACCGATAAAAACTGTACCCACCGGCTTTTCTGTAGTACCACCATCCGGGCCTGCAATCCCGGTTATTGATATACTGATATCAGCTCCGCTTTTTTCTTGCATGCCGCGTACCATGGCTTCAGCTACTTCATGACTCACTGCGCCAAATTGTTCAAGCAGGCTATTCTCTACACCGAGATATGTGTGTTTCATGGAATTGGCATATGAGGTGACACCGCCTAAATAGTAGGAAGAACTTCCTGCCACCGCTGTGATAAGGCTGCTGACCAGACCGCCGGTACAGGATTCCGCAACTGAAAATGTTTTCTTTTGTTTCGTCAGTATTGTACCCAGTACGGATGCCATGCTCTCCTGGTCACGTCCGTAGATGAGGGTGCCGAGTTTTTCTTCAATGCGATGGAATGTCTCTGCCGCCCGTGATTCTGTGGTACTGCTGTTATTCCCTCGAAGGATCATGCTGAGATGGACATCAGGGAAGACTGGATAGTAACCGATTGTTGCACAGTCACCAAGCTTGAGTTGATCTATCAGTTCATTAATCTCATTTTCTGTTTTACCAAAAATTTTATAAACCCGCTGGACGCTGGTCAGCTGCTTTCCCTGATACCAGGTAGCCAGTCTTGGCAGCACCTGCTCCACCAGGAGGGTTTTCATCTGATGGGGAACGCCAGGCAGGAAAAAAATAGGTTTTCCGCCGTGGATAAGTTGGAAACCAGCCATTTTAGAACCGGGATTTAAGGTCTCAGCACCTTCTGGAAGCCAGGCAAGCTTGTCAAGGGAGCTTGCTGGCTGCCCTGTATGCGCGTCAAGGTGCTGCCTGATGAGTGATAATATCTCAAGGTTGGGCATGGTGGGGCGATTGAGGGCCTCCGATACTGCCTGGGTTGTAAGGTCATCATCTGTGGGGCCAAGGCCGCCGGTGACCAGGACAAAATCCACCCTGTTCAGTGCCCGTTTTAGTGCTTCACCTATCAGTGCCGGCGTATCGCCAATGGTGTGCATGGCATAAATATCGAATCCGGCTTCAAAGAGATGGTGGGCTGCAAAGCCACTGGTGGTGTTGTTGATTCTCCCCGAGGTGAGCTCGTTTCCTATGGCAATGATTTCTCCAAGCATTTTTCTATTTCACCACTGTTCCAAAGACCGACTTGTCGAGAAGGCTCTCCAGTTTTATGGAGACGACTTGTCCCATAAGTGCATCGCTTCCCTGGAAAGCTACAGGGATGTAATTGTCGGTGAAGCCGGTGAGCAGGTTTTCACGGTTGCGTTTCTGCTCAACGAGGACAGGGCGTTCTGTTTTGAGATGCCGGCTGTAAAATTCCAGCTGTTTTTGCTTTGCAAGGCTGCGTAGTGTGGTCACCCGCTGTGCGCTGATATCATGTGGTACTTGATCTGCAAATGTGGCGGCGGGAGTTCCCGGTCGTTTTGAATAGGGAAATACATGGAAATAGGTGGCGTCGATTTCTTGCAGGAGTTGCATGCTGTTGTTGAATTCTTCTTCTCCTTCGCCTGGAAAACCGGCCAGTATATCAATACCAATGGCGGCATCAGGAAATTTTACCATACATTTGTTTATGATGCTCCGGAAGGTTTCCCGGTCATAACCGCGATGCATGCGGCCCAGGATGGTATCGTCACCACTTTGCAGGGGAATATGGAAATGGGGCATAAAATTTTTACAGGCAGCCATGGCATCCAGGAGTTTATCTGTTATTTCCTGGGGCTCAATTGAACTGAGCCTGAAACGGATACCTGGCTGTGCTCCACAAAGCGCAATCATAAGATCGGTGATATCCAGTCCTTTCTGCAGGTCTTGTCCGTACATTCCCACGTGGATACCGGTGACGACGATCTCTTTATGTCCGGCTTCTACGAATCTTTCGGCCTGCTCAAGGATGTCGTTAAGTTCCAGGCTGCGGCTTGGTCCCCGGGTATAGGGGACAATGCAATAGGTACAGAAGTTGGAACAGCCATCCTGCACGCGCAGATAGGCACGGGTGCGATTGCTAAAGCGTTTCATGGGCAGCTTGCAGATTTCTGTTTTCTTGAGGATTTTCCCCATGAGCATGGTGAGATCAGAAGGATGCTCTTTTAATGCAGCTTCCACCAGCAGATGCTTGTTGCCATTACCGATGATGCAGACGGGTGTTTCTACAATTGTTGCAAGTTCATTGGCGGCCATCTGGGCATAACAACCTGTGATAACAACTCTGGCCTCCGGGTGTCGTCGCATGAGTCTGCGCACAGTTCTGCGGGACTCCGCACCAGCCTTGGTGGTGACGGCACAGGTGTTGATCACCACAATATCCGCATCTTCTCCGGCCATAGCCTGTGTGCAGCCGGATTCTTCAAAGGCGCAGAGAAAAGAGGCCGATTCGTACTGGTTGACCTTGCAGCCCAGGGTGTTGATAATGACTTTCTTCTTCAAATGATTTCACCACTGCCTATCACAAGATCCTCATCGTAGATAACTGCAAATTGTCCCGGGGTGACAGCCCGTTGTTTTTCTGAAAAGAGTAGCTGACAGCGATTTTCCGGAAGGTGTTTGAGGTTCGCTTCTCCGCCCCGGTGCCCGTAGCGGATACGAACCCGGTAGCTTTTTTCTGTATCCGGCTCTCTGTCACAATTCCACAGGAGATCTTTAATTTCAATACTGTTTTGAAAGAGATCGTCGTTGCTGCCCACAATAATACGATTATTTTCAGTATCAATGCAAGTAACATATAGAGGTGTTGCGGCAGAAATTCCCAACCCTTTGCGTTGGCCGATGGTGTAATTGTAAATACCGGTATGCTGTCCTAACACTTCACCTTTGCTGCTAACAATTTCTCCGGGGATGCTCGTTGCGTCAGGTTGTCGATTTTCGAGAAACTGGCCCACCGATTCAGTGCCAAGGAAACAGATGTCCTGACTTTCCTGTCCTCTGAAATCGTGGAATCCATGTTCTTCGACAAAACGATACACCTCCTCTTTGTCCATACTCCCCAAAGGAAATCGAACACGTGCCAGTTGTTCCTGAGAGAGCCTTGCCAGAAAATAGGATTGATCTTTTCTTTCGTCTTCCCCTTGTTGCAGATAGAAACAATCGTCCTTTTGGATAATATTTGCGTAGTGCCCGGTGGCGACATATTCCAGGCCCTGATCCATAATTGCATCCATAAACAGACCAAATTTTATTTCAGGGTTGCAGATCATGCAGGGGTTGGGGGTTGTTCCATTTTGATAGGAACTGGAAAAATAGTGTAGTACTTTTTCTGCAAAATCTGCGCGCAGATCAATAACCTGCAGTGGAATACCGCATGTATCTGCAATGCTCCGCACACGTTTCAACTGCTCAGCGAAATCGGGTTGGGCCAGTTGCATAAAAAAACCGTATACTTGGTATTCTTTCTGCAGCAGCAGGGCGCAGGCAGTGGAGTCTACTCCTCCGCTCATGGCTATGCCGATTTTTGCTTTATTCATGTGGTGATTGATTTGTGACGTCATTTCGCTGGATATATAGTATTTTATGATAAGAGTAATATCCTGGCGAAAAATATCAGGTATCTAGTGCGTTAAATGCTATGGTTTTTATCTGGAAATCAATAAAGATAAATTCGTAAACAGGTCAAAAATGAGATGGCTAAGTAAAAAACTTCATATGCGAGGCGCATTTATACCCGTTTTCAGGGTGCATCTTTTATTTGATTTTGGCGTACGTAAAGTACGTCGTAATTAAATAAAAAATGGAGCAACGAAGCAGGTAAGCGAGCTTGCGAGACTCCGGATGAAGAATTTTCACCCGAAAAAAGGGTATAAATACAACGCCATCAATAAAGAATAGTTCAAAATGACTAAAAAAGAAAGCAGCAAAGTCCTCGTTCCACGTATCCCGGAACTCCTGGCACCAGCCGGGAATTACGAGAAAATGGTGACCGCTATCCACTACGGCGCAGATGCTGTTTATATGGGCGGAAAACACTTCAGCTTGCGGGCAAGGGCTGGAAATTTCAGCGATACGGTCATGCGGGAAGCCGTGGCATATGCCCACGAGCATGGAGTGAAAGTCTATATAACAATAAACATTCTGGCCCATAACAGAGACTTTGCAGATCTGGATGCATACCTTCTCAGCCTGCGTGAGGCTGACGTTGATGCATTAATTATATCTGACCCTGGTATTCTGCTGCGGGCACGAAAGGCTGTTCCTGAAATTCCGGTTCATTTGTCCACTCAGGCAAATGTGACGAACGCCCAATCTGCACTGTTCTGGTTTGAGCAGGGTGTCAGTCGTTTGAATCTGGCGCGGGAACTTTCTCTGCAAGAGTTTCAGGAAGTACGCAAAACGGTAAGTGGAGAGCTGGAAATTTTTGTGCATGGAGCAATTTGTATTTCCTATTCCGGTCGTTGCATGCTCTCCAATTATATGACAGGCAGGGACGCCAATCAGGGCGCTTGTGCCCACCCCTGTCGTTACAAATACAGGCTTGTCGAAGAAAAACGCCCCGGCGAATATTTTCCTGTGGAGGAAGATGAACGGGGAACCTATATTTTTAATTCCAAAGACCTTTGTCTGTTGCCGGGGCTGCCAGAGCTTGTGGCCAGTGGTGCCGATTCATTGAAGATAGAAGGGCGCATGAAATCAATATTTTATGTGGGCGGGGTGACACGGATTTACCGGGCAGCACTTGATTATTTAAAGGAATTACCTGCGGCCGCCTGGGAGAATCCTGCCGAAATTCGTCTGCCGGAAAACATTGCCACTGAAGTTGCCAAAATCGGTACCCGTGGCGGAACGGAAAACTTTTTCAAACAGGTTCCGGGTGGATCAGAGATGATTTATGACAAAAGCCGGATGGACATGACTGTGGAGCCGGTGGCAGTCATCCGAAAAGAAGGCGTCTCCCCGTTAGTTGAGGCAAGAAATGTCCTGGAGACAGGCGATGTTATCGAATACATGCTGCCGGGGGTGGAAGGTATCCGCCTCACCGTACAGCGTATGGAAACAGAGAATGGAGAGGAGACAGTGCGGGCAAATCCCGGTAACCGTATTGTCTTGTATACAGAGCCATCCCTTGAGCAGGGCCGCTTGAACGGGATTTTGCGTCGCCAGAAAAAACATCTCTAGCGTCTTGTGGTTCTGTGCCAGAAAGATACAGTCTATATACGTAATAGATCCTGAGTTTGCATAAAAAAGGTACATTCGATGTGGCAATCTCAACAAAGCCGGTATTGATGAGTTTTACAATTTTCTTGCACTATGTTCCCATACTTCTTAATGTATTACAAATGCAATGCGTAAACAATAGGGAGATTGTAAATGAAATCTGCAACTATACCTGCACTGAGAGTTGAACCAAAATTACGGCAGGCGGTAGAACGATCACTGAATAGCAATGAAACGTTGTCTAGTTTTACGGAACAGGCCCTGCGTGAACAGATCAAGCGAAGAAAAATTCAGGATGAATTCATTGCCCGCGGTCTGGTATCCCGGAATAAAGCAAGACAAAGTGGAGAATACTACAGTGCCGAGGATGTGCTAGCCGGTCTTGACTCCATGCTGGCTAAGGCAGAAAAGAGTTGAGCTACCAGGTTCGCTATACAAGGGAAGCCAAAGAAGATATCGAACGGCTTTTCGCTTTCCTTCTTGAACGGGATATTCAGTCGGCACATCACGCCAAGATTGCCATTGCTAAGGCAATGAGGTTCCTTGAAGATTTTCCATTTGCCTGTCGAAAGAGCTCCTCTGACAATCCCTTTCTCCGGGAGATGCTCATTCCTTTTGGCAACAGTGGGTATGTTGCACTCTTTGAAATCGAGGACAAAAAAACAGTCACCATATTGGCCGTACGACATCAGAGAGAAGAGGATTACCATTAATCATCCCACAGCTTAAGATGGGATGATTGAAATTACCGCCCGAGACCTTTTTTTCCCCATTCTTATTCTGTGTTGAGGGTTTCCCCGAATATACGTAACTGCCAGATTTGAAGGGGTATAGTGAGGGGGATATAAGAATGGCCAGTGGAAATATTTGCAGTTTCATACAATCCTAAAACATTACTCTCCTTCTACATCTCCTGTTTGAGGATTGTTTTTTTACAGGTAACACATCCCTCTCCAATATTGATTCAAGCGCTATCCCACAAGAGAACACGCCAGAGGGAATTTTACCCATTTAAGAAAAACCGCGATCGAATCCTATGTCTGAATTTTATTTAACTTTTTCTAGTGTTACTTGAGAAGGCAGGAATGGACGAGGATGGGTGCTGTAAAGTTACACTCATTTCAGCATAAAGCCCAACGTGAAGCAGCTTGGATTTCATAATTTGACATTCGACTTGACCGCATTAACAAAGATGGTGCCAAAGGGTTTGATGTTATTTCACAGGGATGTTCTTTATACCACGGTGAGCTGACAATGCATTCTCCAACCATTGTTTTGATGGTATGCTAACATCTCCGCATTGGACTTCATAGGGCTTCCGTGAGAGGCTACTTTTGGATGCAATTTTATTAATAAAGTCTTCTGCTGTTTTTATACGTCGCTTCGCATAATTATATTTCATTTCCAGGTGATCACGGGATTTTTTTGCCTCATGAGCATCCCCGTTGCGGATAAACGTACAACCGCTATTTGCCAGATATGTAAGCAGATAGTTGATTTCTTCATTGTCCGCAGCATGGGAGTTAGCCCCTGAAAAGAGAATACCTATGGCCAAGACACATAATACGAAATTTTTCATAATGAGTTGCATTTTTTTAAGAGTATTATTCGAGCTCAACGCCCGGAAGCTGAAAGCTAACTGAAATTGGATTATGATCAGAACTGTCCACAGAATAAACCTTATAGTCTAATGGTTTCAGACCTCGATAAAAGATATGATCTACAGGATCACCAAAAAATGTTGTCCGATTTTCATCTTCGAATTGTAATGTTTCTAAAGACAGCCTGTTTACCATATCTGAAATAATAACTGATCGGCCATCACTCCAGTTATTAAAATCACCAGCAACAACCAGTGGGCCATTATGGTTTTTCAGGATACGCTCCAGTCCATCGAACTGTTCCTGGTATGATCCTGTGCCCAGAGTAAAATTGATGCCATGGATATTAGCCACCAGCAGCTCTTTATCCGAATCTTTAATTGCATATTTTGCAATTAGGATCGTCTTTGGAATACCGATAATCGGCTCTTTTGTACGCTGCCCGCAACTGGTAATTGCCGGGATTGTCGATGCCAGTAACACCCCAGTCTCATGCTCCCGGTAAAGAAAGGCATTGTTTAAATTCCAATACAGGTTCTGCTGTTGCAGCACTTCCTGTAATCTTTCATCAAGGGATGCCTCCTGGAGAAGGATAATATCTTTTCCTCCACTCAGGTGTAGGAAATCACTATCCCATCCCTCAAGGGATCCTTTGTAAATGTTCCAGTCGAAGAAAGAAATATTATCTGGAGACAGGCCGGAAATCACAACAGAATCTTTTGCAGTAGTAACGACCGATTCGGTGCACGTTCCATCGCTTTTTTGAGGTGGTGTATGAATCCCGGCAGAGAGGAACTGTTCCTGCGGTAAAACAGATGCACAAGCTGAAAGAAGAATGCAAAATATGCCAATGATCAGTAGTGGCTTTATTGTCTTCAATTCGACGTTCAATGCTGGATGTTCAGTGTTGCCTACAACTGCGATTCAATGGGGAGCAAGGCGAAGAGAAAAATGCTAAATCGTTGCCAGACAGAACTGAGGTGGTATCGAAAAAGTGGACACAAAATTAAAAATTGGAGGATATAATATTAACCAATATCATGCCCTTCAAAACTTCTCCTAGATTCTATCCTCTTAAATTGATGTCCTGAAAAACACAATAACACTGGTTCTGTTGACGGGGCGGTCAATAAGTCAACCCCCTAAAACAACGGGCATAACCTGCCGTTTTAGGGGGCGGTGTAAATAGCAAATTATGGGATTGTTTCGAACTCACCCCATAGAATTGAGAGCCACCCTTTTACTTAACTTTTTCTATCTCACCGGGTCTCCACGATTTTTCGAGAAACGGTTTCAGTGGGCCATACATTCTTAATATCACAAACCAGCTTTTACCGGGTATGGTTTGTAACCAGTTATTCTCAAATCCTTTGGGAGCTTCTGGCCCAAAAAACACATCATAAGAACCGTTTGCATTTTGTTTAAAGCCCTCGTCCTGGCTTCCAACCGTCGGATAGGGCTGATCGGTCTGCAACATGGAACGAGTCTGCGAGTCGTAGATGGTTAATGCCCAGAAATCTGCAACAGGTACATTGGGAGGTAAATGCATTTTATACGTTTTCGCACCATCAAAACATTCCTTCAATACCGTTCAAAATGCACTACAGAGTACATCTGTTAAAACTGCCAACCAGCCTTAAACCAGACAAAATCTCCCTCAACTTTATTGTTTGTATCCAGTTCGGGAAGCCACTTAAGCTCAAAAACAAAGGTACCGTTAGTTTCAGTAGGTACGATGTAGTCAAGAACGGGGCCAATACCAATGCTATGGCTCCTGAAAGCACCATTCGTTGCTCCGCTTCCGCTGTCATCACTAATCTGTTCATAAAGAAATGCGTTCAGCCCGAAACCGAAAATTCCAACTTTAGAAGGTATAAGCTGTTGAATACTAACCTCAGCATGTAACACAGACCCACTGTCGTAATCAGTGTCACTGTTCTCAGTGTTAAAGGTTATACCAGCATGAAGTGAGGCGTTAAGACCTGTCTCAGTATTACCGTAAACGAGGCCGAAAGTAGGATCGAAGGTCCAGTAGTTGAGCCCAAGGTTGGCGAGCTGGCCGACTTCGTAGTCCCCCGTTGGAGCATATATTGGAAAGGCAACATCATATTGCCAGGAACCGGTTTTCCAGACCAGTACAGCAGGAATAATGGCAATATCAGACAAACCACTTTCACGATCATTTTTGGAAAAATTTTCTACGGTACCGGTAACGTCCATCCACACAAATGGAACATATACACCGGCACTGTAAGTAGCTCCAAAAACCTTGGTTTCTGCCGAATACACCCCGCCAATAGTAATAGCATCCACCCGAACATCCAGTCCTGTTGATACTAATCCGCCAACAGGAACGGTTTTGGTTCCATCAAACTCCGCATCATAATAAAGATACAGAGGCTGAATGACCCAACCAGATTGTGAAGGTGCCACATCAACCAATGTTGCAGCAGAGCCAGGGAGATAGTGACCCGCCCCGCCTTCTTCAGCACTGCAAGAGACAGGAAGTTGAAGAGACAGAACAACTAAAAACAAAAGAACAAACAATGATTTAAACATTACACCCTCAATCTATTCATTACAGCACCAGGCAGTAGGCCCTTCTAAGATGAAAAAATATTCCATCCTGCAAATTTACAACATTTTATAGAACAATTTGTTGTTTTGAACAATATTTCACAAACAAGAACTGCTAACAATTCAAATTAAAATATTTGATTACTGCCGTCATTACTATCCGAAAACTGCTAGAAATCGTATATTTTAGAAAAAGTATCACCATGGCAAAAAACGTATCAAGACACAGAGAATTTTATTAACAAGGTCGCCTCAAAGTTCACCCTGTCACCGACGTTGTTTCACTGAACAGGTGCGGTGAGGTAAGCGGCCCGTGACAATATCTGG
>JAOZKN010000030.1 GCA_029935315.1 Desulfocapsa sp.
GCAACATGTTTTTCAGCAGCCACACCACGGGCCACAGTAAGAAGATCGGCCACAACTTCAGCCGCACGTAAGCCAGAATCTTTAATAGACTCAATGGAACTTCGCATTTTATGCGTTGACGATAAATTCACCAATAACAGATCAGAATAGCCAATAACCCCTGAAAGAATATTATTTAAATCATGGGCAACACCTCCCGCCATCAGTCCAATGGACTCCATCTTCATGGAACGATGCAACTTTGCCTCTATCTCACGTTGTTTTGTTTGATCAACCACAAATAGAAACAAATAATTTTGATCGAGATATTTAAACTCGCTGACAAAAAGATTAACGGGACAAACGACCTGATCCTGACATTGATATGCCGTTTTTATTGTAGACCCACTGGTATTATTGATATTTTTGAGGGACTGGGCCCAACTTTTTTCGGTGTTTCCCACATCTAATTGCCGCAAAGAAAGCTCTGTGAGCTGTTCGGCCCGGTAACCCAGCAAATTCTCAGCGGCCTGATTGGCGTGAACAATAAAAGTCTCTGCCAGACTCTTGCCCCGCGTTGCCCATAAAATTGGAAAAATACTTGTATCTACAGCATGTTGTGTAAAAAGAAGTTGTTTCCTGGTCTCCTGCAATTTCTCTTTCTGAAATAAAATTTCATCATTCTGTGCCTGAAGTTTACGACTATACTTTCGTAAAGTAATATTTTTCATTAAGAGAAGAATTATACCAAGGCCTGCCAATCCAAGTACTCTAAAAACAACTGTATGATCAGCACCTTGTTCATACTTGACAGAAATCCAATGATTAAGAATCGATTGATGTGTCTTTTGATCTAAGGAGGCAATGATTTTATCAAATATTGAATGGAGCAATGGTTCATCATTACGGGTTGCAATGCCAAGCACCCAGCGCTCATCAAATTTTCCGGCAACTTTCAATTCCCCCGTAAAATCTTTCTGAATGGCGTAACTGACCGTTGCCAGGGTGCCAATAAAACCATCAAGCCTGCCTTCCACAACCAACTGGAGTCCTTGATTCACAGAATCAACATCAGACAGCAGCATGTTAGGAAATCGCTCACGAAGCAGTTCTCCAAAAGCATATCCCTGCACAACGCCCAGGGTCACATCGTCCAGAGCAGTGATATCATCGACAAAAGGCCTATCCATACGGGCCGCAAGCACAAGGGGGATGTTTAAGTATGGCCTGGTGAAATCCATATAGGTTTGTCGCTCTGTGGTCGACATGGCCAGGGAAAAAATATCGCATTTTCTTGCTTTGGCAAATGCTATGCTCTGTGGCCAGGAATCAACGGGAACCATAACGACTGGAATGGGTAAATATTTCTGCATCACTTCAAAATAGTCTGCAGTCATACCGACATGTTGCCCGTTCCTTATTGCCTCCAGGGGCATCCATTCAGGGTCAATACACATATTTATCTGCTCTTTGCTTTGCAGATAGAGCAACTCCTGCTCTGAAAAAGACAGATTACTTTCGGGAGTTACGCTGCCATTCGAAGCTGGAATCAAGGCGTATAGAGAAGAGTGAAATCCCACAAGGACAACTAAATTGAATAACAGGATACGATATTTCACGGAGCTCCCCCTCTCAAGGTGTTTCTGATTTACGTAGCATACTACCAATATATCAAAAAACAGGGCTCAACCCGCATAAAAAAATAAGAGAACACTAATTAAAGCATCAGAGAGAGAGTCATTCAAAAAGAAGCTCTACGCGTATATACGAAATAGATTGACAACAAGGAACACTCACCTTACCTTAATGTGTGTATATGTTGAAAACCAAGAATGACAAGATTTGTTAAAAGGGCCGGAGAAGACCCACAACGCAAGGAGAATGATATGTTTCAGGTAGATGTGAACAAAGACAAATGTACTGGCTGTGAAGAGTGTATTGATGCCTGTCCGGCATCGGTACTTGAGCTCGTAGACGGCAAGTCGGAACCCGTTGAGATGGATGAATGTCTGGGCTGTGAGACTTGTGTGGAGGTTTGCCCGGAAGGTGCAATTGCTGTCAGCGAGGTATAGGGACAACGGGCAAGGTTGATTATTGGCTGCATTGAATAATTTGCTTGTTTCAAGGCGGCCAGATAATGAATTTGATAAAAGGAAATTACAATGCCAAAAATTCAGAAAATACTTTACGCAACTGATTTATCCAAAAGTGCAAAAGCTGCATTTACCTGGGCAATAACCCTTGCAGAGCAGGCTGATGCAACTGTTTCGGTTGTTCACATTATCCCAGATATGGTTGAAGAAATGTCAGCCTCCATGGGGTATAATCTGGCTGCCCATTATGATATTGCTCAACTTGCCGGGTTAAATGACGAAGAGCAGGGGAAGGCGGCAGCTTCCATAAAAGAGCGGATAAAAGAGGTCTGCTTAGAGATGAAAGATGACGCCCCCAGTTGTCGACAGGATTTTAATGATATCATAGTGAAAGCAGGGCATCCTGTACAGAACATCATTAAAACTGCTGTTGACGGCAATTTTGATATGGTTGTTATGGGTACTCATGGTCACAGTTTGCTTGACGATTTTCTCCTTGGCTCAGTCGCCAGAGGAGTTGTCCATAAGTGTCCGGTGCCTGTCCTTACAATCAGGCTTCCTTCTCAATAACTACTCAGTGACAGCGGCAGGATATGGACAAGAAGCAATCACCACAACGGCCAGTCTTCCTCAAGGTTTTACAAAAAAGCAGTCTCTCTTTTCTGGCAATGGCTCCCCTGTTACTGGGAGTCATTGGCCTGGTTGGCCTTTTTCAGGTACTGGTAACGCCACAGATGCTTGCCTCACTGTTTCAGGGTGATCCATTTCTTGACACCCTGACTGGCACCTTAAGTGGTGCCGCAGCTGCAGGAAATCCCATTGTCAGCTATGTCATTGGCGGTGAATTACTTGATCAGGGAATTTCACTGTATGCCGTGAGTGCTTTTATCCTGTCCTGGGTTACGCTGGGTTTTATCCAGTTACCGGCTGAGGTGGCGGTATTTGGCGGCCGCTTCACCCTGTACCGAAATATCCTGGCCTTCGTTTTCACCATGCTTATTGCGGTACTGACAACACTGACCATGCAGGTTCTGTCATGAAAAAACAGGACAAGCCTTTCGCTTTTCGTGGCCAGTATCTTCTCCTGGTTGTTGCTGTATTCTACACTGTACTCTTTTTTGTAAACAGTCACTCAGCCTGGGTAGCAATGCAAAAAAGCAGCACCATCTTCTTAAAAATTTTACCCATTTTTGTTTTTGTCATTTTCTTTACAACTCTGCTGAATTATCTTTTGCAGCCAAAAAAAATAACCCGGCATCTGGGCAAAGACAGTGGCGTCAAAGGTTGGTTCTGGGCGCTTATGGCAGGAGTAATCAGCCATGGACCGATGTATGCGTGGTATCCTCTGATTGAAGACTTACGTAGTCACGGGATGAGAGATGGCCTGACTGTGGTCTTTTTTGCTTCCAGAACCATTAAGATTCCACTACTGCCAATGATGGTTGATTATTTCGGATTGACCTTCACAATTGTTCTTTCTGCTTATGTTTTACTTGGTGCATTGTTTCAGGGACTCCTTCTGGAAATGCTCAAGCCAACAAAAGGATAACAGGCAATGGCCGAGAACAAGGTGCCCCATATTCGTAATTTAATCCTGGACAGCCTTCCGGTTGCCATGGTGACCATGGATACGGATTTTAAAATTACTTTTTTTAATAACCTGGCAGAACATTTAACCGGATTTTCAGCAGCTGAAGCCCTGGGAAAACCCTGTTATGAAATTTTGCACAGCAGCAAGTGTGACGCCGAATGTCCCCTGCAGACAGTCGCAACATATGGTGAATCAGCAACCGGCCTTGAAGCCGAATTTATCAATCGTTTTCAAGAACATATCTCGGTACGGATAGGTACCGCAGCCATTGAAGATGATGCTGGAAACTTTGTCGGCTATCTGGAAGTTATTGAAGATATCTCAAGGGAAAAATCCCTCGAGCGGGAAAGGAATAACTTTCAGTTTATGGTGGCCCATGACATGAAATCCCCCCTGGTTGCCATGCAGGGTTTAATACAAAGAATTCGTGAGCACCATGATGAAATGTCTGCTGAAAAACGTGAACAATATTACCGAATAATCAGTGAGACGGGGGAACAAATTGAAGCACAGGTGATGGAATTTCTGGAATACTCCCGTCAGACAAGTTATAAAGTGAAGCTGAATCTGGAAGCCACTAATCTTATGGAATTACTTGATACAATCATAGAAAGACATCAGGAGCAGGCAGCAGCAAAAAATGTTTCTATCTGCTCAGAACACCATTCAATACCACAGATTTTAGCGGACCCCAGACAATTGCAACGGGTTTTCGAAAATTTACTGGATAATGCGATTAAGTTTAGCCATGACCCTGGAAAGATAGCTATAAAAAGCAGGGAGACCGAGAAAGAAGTGATTGTGCAAATAGAGGACAATGGCTCGGGTATCCCTGCCGCTGACCTCCCCTTTATTTTTGATGCATTTCAGCAGAGCAAATCAAGTAGTGCCGGCCATGGTCTTGGCCTGGCCGCCGTGAAGGCCATTATACAGGAACACGGAGGTCGTGTGGCCGTCATAAGCAGCGCCGAAAAAGGTTCCGTTTTTATCGTGCGACTTCCCAAAAAAGGATAACAGGACACTACTACTATATGACTCAATTTTCCCAGCATCGTGAACAGGTAGAAGAAACCATTAAGCAGTTGCGTGAACTCATCAATAAATTACAAATTCTTGAAGATGAATACCTCAAACAGGAAGAAAAACTCTTCGTTATCTCAGAATTTGCCAATGACTGGGAGTACTGGCAAACCCCTGACGGCAAATACAAATACGTCTCGCCCTCCTGTAAAGCCGTTACCGGTTACACACCCCAGGAGTTTTATGATGATCCTGATCTTTTACAAAAGATCATTGCTCTCGATAATTGGGAGAAATGGAAGGCCCACAGTCACAGTATGGCACAAAACGGGTTGGTAAATCCCCTTGAGTTTAAGATTCATACCAAAAAGGGAAAGGCCAGGTGGATTCATCATATCTGCCAGACGGTAACGGGTAAAAAAGGTGAAAACTTAGGAGTCAGGGGCAGTAACAGAGATATTACCCAGCTGAAAGATTTGCAGGAAAAGCTTAAACATATGGCTGGTCATGATCTTCTCACCGGGCTTCCCAACCGTTCCCTCTTTCTGGAACACCTGCAACAGACCATCAAAGAAGCCAGACGAAATAAAACCATGTTTGCCGTGGTCTTCATTGACCTTGATGATTTTAAAGAGATCAACGATACCTATGGCCACGAAGCCGGTGATACGGTCTTACAAAAATTGTCTCGAACCCTTGCCGGAGTAACGCGGGAAAACGATATTGTCGCCCGCCTGGGTGGTGATGAATTTGTCGGACTCTTTGATGTGAGCCATAACACAGATGTTTCTGTTATCAAAAGGAAAATATCTGATGATGTGCTCAATGAAATCCATTGTCCCAAATATAATATTACCATTCATTACAGCCTGGGAGTGAGCATCTATCCTACTGATGGGACAAGTGTCGATACACTTCTAAAAAAAGCTGACCAGGCCATGTACCTGCAAAAAAAAATCAATAAAGCAGAGCGTAATAAACAGAAATGAATCATACAAATGATGAGCTGGTAGAACGAATTCTCGGTTTCAATAATAATCTGCTGATTAAGGATCTTTTTGAAATCATGAATGAGGTACTTGCCAACCGGGATATTGCCACCTACAAGCACACCTTACGTGTTGCTCAGATTGCCATGGCTATTGGCACCGAACTCTCCCTTTCCGACGAAGACCTGACTGTTCTGGAACTGGGCTGTCTGGTACACGATATCGGGAAGACGGCAATTCCCGATGCAGTATTGCTTAAACCCGATCTCTTCAATGATCAGGATCGCAGAATCATGGAATACCATCCGCTCATCGGGGCAAAGCTCTTTGCCCCCAGACTGCATGATGACCGCATTACAAATATAATCATCAGACACCACGAACGACTTGATGGCAGTGGCTATCCCCAGGGACTTCTTGCACCCGAGATCGATCAGTTATCACGCATTGCTGCGGTGGCCGATGAGTTTGAAGCACTCACCAGCAGAAGACCCTATAAAGCATCTTTTTCAGTGCAGACAGCCATCGGTATCCTTCAATATGAAGCAGAAAAGGGCACTCTGGATGCTAAGATTGTTGACGGATTAGCCCGCATTGTCGACACACTTGTTCTTCAGGATGTGACCTTGCAGCCCACTGGTCATTTCATGGAGGAAATTGAGCATTTTCGCAGGGATACTTTTTTCCGTGACACCTTAAGTGAGCTCTATAATTATCGCTATCTTCTGGTTCTTGACGATCTGAAAGTGCTGGGAGAAAAAGATACTGCCGGCTATCTCCTCCTGCTGGTGAGCTTCAGGGGAATGGGTCGTTTTCAGGTGGATAACGGGGTAATCGTTGCGGGTCAGGTTCATGATGAAATTGGCCAGCGTCTCAGAGATACCGTTATACGTTACCGGGAAAAGCGGCTCAACTACGATGGCTCAGTGATGCTTTTTCGTAAACACTGCGACTATATGGTATATGCAGAGGGAGACAGCGAGGAGAGCTCACGGGAACTTATCAGGCAACTACGCGAGAAGGTCAGTCAAACCAGAGACGAATGGGGAATTGAAGCCAACTGCTATCGCGTCTGGTTTCCCCGTTCAACATCTATTGAAGATGCAATGACACGTCTCTTTTCTTTGCAGGTCCAGGATGCTGAAACCTGTAAAACAGACGATTCTTAACAAGAAATGGTCGCCAACAAAAAAAGCAGCTCCCGCGCTATTATTGTTTTGGCTTCAGCTGGGATGGTTTGGTGGGACAGCTCTTACATTCTTCTTTCATACCACCTTGTCGACAAAAATAGCCGAAACCTGAATCCCAGGTAATCCCGCCCTTGGGACAGTTTTCAACGTATTCTGCATATTTTATAAAACGTTCGACAATGGGTTTAGGAACAGAATGTTCCATCTTACATGCTGCATCATCCGCTTCTCCTGCTTCAACACCCAAAACATTCACCAGAAAATGTTTCAGGGCACTATGACGACCAACAATGTCCTCGGCGGCAATACGGCCAGATTCTGTTAAAGTAATCAAATCGTAGGGAGCGTAATTCACCAGACCAAACTTACTGAGGGTGCGCAAAGCCCCGGTTACAGAAGACGCACGCACATCGAGATAGGTAGAAATGTCCTTGGCACGAGCGGCCCCTTTTTTTTCAGAAATATGATAGATTGCTTCCAGATAGTCTTCCTGACTTGCTGTTAACTCACTATGATCTTTCATAAACACTCCCAGCCCGAATAAAAAAACAATTGATCTAACACCGGTGACGAACGCTAAGCCAGCATAAGTGCCTTATCAGAAAATTTCTTTGAAAAACAATAAATTATTCTGTAAGGCACTAAAAAATTACGGCATAACGTAACCAAAGTCAATATTTCTTTGCAGACTGCCTCTGGGTCCCGATACACATGCCAATAATCATCGATGAGAGATCATCCCAGATAACTGGCGACATCCACTTCATCAATTTGTTCCGGCTTCATATATTTTTCCGCATAGTCCTTATAAATACCGGACGTCAATAGCAACTCAAAGAGATCCGGACAGATATGTCCGTCCTTGCGCATAAAAGACATAATTTTTATGCAGGCACTAAGCTTCTTAGGCGATTTATATGGCCTGTCCGCTGCCGTTAATGCCTCAAAGATATCTGCAACAGCCATAATACGTTCCGGGATGCTGAGTTGAGCTGCCGTGAGGCAGCGCGGGTAGCCGGTGCCATCGAGTTTTTCGTGATGATTCCCTGCCCAGTCAGGCACTCTTCTGATTTCTTTCGGGAAAGGGAGTTTATTCAACATGTCAATTGTCTGTACAATATGATCGTTGATCTTGTAGCGTTCTTCTTCGGTCAATGTTCCTTTGGTAATGGACAGGTTATACAACTCACCCTGGTTATAACTGTATTCAGGTACAGGCATCACAATATTCCAGGGATTGTCTCCATAGGGATTTCCACCATCCAGACGAGGAAAAATATGTTGCTCTTTATCCGCCAGCAGGGTTTCAGTCACCGGCAAAGAGATGTCTGTCATATCCATTCGTGAAATTTCGTCCCCTGAGATACCGATCCGATCATCAAAATGCCGTTCCCATTGCTGCTGGCCAATTTCGTTAAGACGCGTAACTTTTTCGGGTGCCATAAACTCGCCGCCCACATTACACTCGGCCAGAAAAGAAAAATCCTCCTCCAGTTGCCGGTGCCGTCTGTCACGTTCCTGTCGCAAGGCATCAGCACTCTCTGAGTCACGGGTAAGCCCTTGGTAATACGCGATTTCAGCGTCACGCCACAGGAGCTCAAAACGGGTTCTGACTTCATGGATACGATTATAAATTGTTTCCAGTTTAGTCGCTTTATCAACAACATACTCAGGTGTTGTTACCTTGCCGCAATCGTGCAGCCAGGAGGCAACAAAGAGTTCGTATCGTTCATCTTCGGAGAGCTGAAATGCTTTTAAAGGATCTACTTCGGAGGCAGACGCTGCGTCTGCCAGTAAACCGGCAATAACCGGAACCCTCTGACAGTGCCCGCCAGTATAGGGTGACTTGGTATCAATTGCCCCGGCAATCAGACGGACAAACGAATCAAAAAGTTCCTTTTGCGCCCGGATCAGTCTGTTGTTGTCCAATGCCAGTGCAGCATTGGAAGACAGAGACTGCACATATGAAATTTTATGCTCGGGGAAGGCAATAATCTCTCCCTGCCTGTTTCGGGCGTTCACCAGATGCAGGACGCCAATAACCTCATTCTGACGATTCAACAGGGGAATCATGAGCAATGACTGACATTTGTAAGCCTCTGTTTCATGTAAAAAACAGATACTGGCACATACTGCGCCCGGGGAAGCAGCAATATCAGTGATTGCCTCCAGCGTTCCACTGTTAACAACAGTATACTCCAGCGACTGCCTCTGTTCACTGTCTGCCGCCAGGGAAAGAATCTTCTCGGGAACGGTTTTTCCGCTGCTGCCGCCGACATGCACCCCACTTGCCTCATTGTGTACGAAAACATAAGAAAAACATTTCTCATCATCACTCACCAGGCCGATGGCACCACCGTCCGCACCGGTGATGGATTGTGCCTCGTTGACAATCATTTCCAAAACCTTATCCATATCCTTTTCAGCCGACAATGCCCTTCCTATTTCCACAAAGCGGTTAATTGCAGATTGCATCACCGTCATGGTACCTGCAAGCTCATCCACTTCACGAATCCTTGATCTGGCCATAAAAACAGTACTCAGCTTGAAGTCACGAATACCTTCAGCCTGTATCGACAATTCATGGAGAGAGGCGGCAATGCGGTGTGACATACGAATACCAAGCCCAATGGCAAAAACCATGGCCGAAAGCATAATCAACAGATTTCGCCAACGGGTAGCACGGGCTTCCGTCATCAATTCTTTAATCGGAGCCCCGATGGTTACAAAAATATCGTTTTTTTCCGTAAGCACCAGCCTTCGTGCATGAGCAAACCATTTTTCTCCATTTACAGTAATAATCTTTCCACCAACGATATTCTCAACAATCAGTTCCTGGTACAAAGTTGCGGCAACCTGATCACCCAGATCCTGCATAAAAAGTTTTCCGGCCCCCTTTGCTTTCCGTGCCTGTTCCAGCCGGGAAATAATATTCTCCGATGGGCAAAAGAGAATATTACCGTCTTTGTGACTGAGAAAAATCTCGGTTGAAGGGGTAAGCTGTTGTTCCTGCAATAAAGATGCTATCGATGACAATACAGTGTCCGCCCCGACAACCCCCGTCCCCGCCTTCAGACTTCTTGCAACCGTAAGCCCGATTTTTTTGCTGGTAAAAAAGATATAGGGAGCTGTGATGACGTTTTTATTGTGTCCGGTGGCATCACGATACCACTCTCGTGTACGCGGATCATATCCATCAAGGTCCTTCTCTCTTGTTGTCAGTAATCTCAGATGAGAATCATAAAATTGCAAATGCACACTGCTTTCCTCTTCACTTTCGGCAGTGACATTTTTTACAGCGTAGGCAGCATGTTCAGGGGCGGAATAGACAGAGCGAATAGCAGCATTATCCCTGAGAGCCTGAACCATTGAAAAGGCACCATTTTCATAGCCGACATAAAAAGACTCCATCCAGGGAATACTGAGAAAAGATTGATGAAAATATGGAAGAAGGAGCTTAAAATTCTCTTCCGTATTCTGCCCCAAATCCTCAAGCACCGAAGAGATTGAAACAAAACTTTCAACAGAATCTAGCAAGGACTGAATCTTTTCCTCGACCTGGCGTGAATACGCATCAAAGATTTCTTCAGTGCTCGTAATTGCCTTTTCTGTTTGATTTTTATAGGTGTAAAACGTGATTGCTGATCCCAGACCGACCAGTAAAAATGTAATACTCGCCCCAATTACAAGGGCCAGGCCAACATGCACTTTTTTACCTGTTTGTTCCTGCATTCCTTCCCTTCCCAGCTCTCTCAAGCTTCAATAGCTATTCAACGATGCACCTGGCACCACTTTCTTTCCCTTGCCAAAGTTTATCACCTAAAACAACTTTGTTACCAGAGCTTTTATTTATTGTCTGAAATTGTTCTTTTCCTTGTACACAACAGTCAATGTGATACATTATTAACTTGAGACATTATGCAAATAAAATCTTTACTACAAAGGAGTTTCCCCATGGCTGATATGATTTTCCGTGTAAATATGAGCGACCTTTCCACGACCCTTGAAGATGTCCCTGCGGACTGGGCTGGACATGGCGGCAGAGGACTTACCTCAACAATTATTGCCGCTGAAGTACCTCCCACCTGTCATCCCCTGGGACCAAACAACAAGCTGGTTATTGCACCCGGCCTCTTATCAGGAACTGCGGCAGCAAACTCCGGCCGTATATCCTGTGGAGCCAAAAGTCCCCTCACCGGCACCATCAAAGAATCCAATGCCGGTGGAACTTCCGCTCAGGCCCTTGCCAAAATGGGTTGCAAAGCCCTTATCATTGAAGGCGAGCCAAAAGATGACACCTGGTACACCCTCCGTTTAACTTCCGAAGGTGTCACCATAGAAAAAGAGGAAGAGTTGATTGGTAAAGGAAACTTTGCCGTTGTCGACGCCCTCGAAAAACGAAACACAGAATCCATTGGCGTTATCAGCATTGGCCAGTGCGGCGAGATGCAGATGGCTTCAGCCAACATCTCCATCAAGGATCCTGATTCCCATTTTCGTTCCTGCGGACGTGGTGGCTTAGGTGCAGTTATGGGATCAAAAAAAATCAAGGCAATCGCACTTGATGCCGGAGACAATAAAGTTGAAATCGCGGATATCGATGCCTTCAGGGCTGCCAATAAAATTTTTGCAAAAGCACTGGTTGACCATCCAGTCAGTCAGGCTCTTGGTACTTACGGAAGTAATGTCCTTGTAAATATCATTAACGAGTCTGGTGGATTTCCAACCAGAAACTTTACCCAGGGCCAGTACGAGGATCACGAACAAATTTCCGGTGAAACCATGCACGACATCATTGTTGAACGTGGCGGTAAACCAAAACATGGTTGTCATAAAGGTTGTGTAATCCAATGTTCCCAGATTTATAACGATGCCAAAGGGAAGTACAAAACCTCCGGCATGGAATATGAGTCAATTTGGGGCCTGGGTGCTGACTGTACCGTCAACAACCTGGACGATATTGCAGAAATGGATTCCATCATGGATGATATCGGTATCGACTCCATCGAAACGGCTGTTGCCTTTGCTGTTGCCATGGATGGTGGCTTGCTGGATTTTGGTGACGCCAACGAAATGATTCGTATCCTGCGGGATGAAATCGGCAAAGGAACCCCCCTCGGCCGTGTGATTGGCAGTGGTGCCGGCAATGTAGGAAGAACCTACGGCGTAACCCGGGTACCTGTTGTCAAAAACCAGGGAATACCGGCATATGACCCACGTGCAATCAAGGGAATCGGTATAACTTACGCAACATCCACCCAGGGTGCAGATCATACCATGGGCTACACCATTGCCACAGAGATATTGGCTGTTGGCGGAAAAGCTGATCCACTCTCCAAAGAAGGCCAGGTCGAGCTTTCCCGCAACCTGCAGATCGCCACAGCTGCCATTGACTCCACCGGCATGTGCCTCTTTATCGCCTTTGCCGCACTGGATGATGGTGCATGTTTACCTGCGCTTATTGATATGCTCAATGCCCGTTTTGGTATCGCCCTTACGGCCGATGATGTGACCAACCTTGGTATGAGTATTCTTAAAACCGAGCACGCCTTCAATCTGGCTGCAGGCTTCACCAATAAAGATGATCGCTTACCTGAATTTTTCAGCCTTGAACCTATCCCGCCACACAATGCTGTCTGGGATTTCACCGATGATGAAATCGACACTTTCTGGGACTTTTAGTGCAGGTTCAGGTAAAGCTCTTTGCCTTCTTTCGTGAAGGACGTTTTATAAAGGAAGACAGAGAGCTTGCAAATGGTACAACAGCTGGCGAGGTTGTCGACTCCCTTGATATTGACAGGGAAGAGGTGGGTGTCCTGATGCTCAATTCAAAACACTGTCAATTTGAGACTATTCTGCAGGACGGTGATGTATATGCCATCTTTCCGGTAATCGGCGGTGGCTGAACGCTATACCCGTAACGGTTTCTCCCAGGCTGAGCAAATATTACTGCAACGCGCCACCATTGCAGTAATCGGTTGTGGCGGCTTGGGGGGACGCACTGCCGAACTCCTTACCCGGCTGGGCATAGGCTCGCTTCTGCTTACCGATCCCGATATCTTTTCAGAGTCAAACCTTAATCGCCAACTGTTTTGTAACATGGAAACCATAGGGCAGGCAAAGACAACTGTGGTGGCCGGGGAACTGCAGAAAATCAATCCGGGACTACAGATCAGTGCATTTGTACAGGCATTTGATGCCGGCAGTATTCATGGTGCTGATGTTGTGATAGATGCCCTGGACTCCGGAAATGCCAGAAAACAACTGGCCACACTCTGTCGGCAGCAAAACACCCCGCTGGTTCACGGCGCAGTGAACAGCTGGTATGGGCAGGTTGCTGTTGAGCAGCCAGCCGCCCCTCTTATGGATACACTCTACCCTGAGAGCAACGGTTCCACCACTCCGCCAAATGTCCTCCCCATGACAGTCGCACTCGTAGCATCCATGCAGACGGCTGAAGTCTGCAAGTATATCCTCCGGCAAAAATCGCCCTTACAAGGGAAAAGCTTACTCCAGTGTGACCTGCTGCACTGCCAATATGAACTCATCGACCACACACCATGAATGAAGATATCCTGAGACAATGGTTTGCTCAACAGGGCCTGCATGAAAATATAGCAGAAATTGCCAGCTACACCCTGATCATTGCCGGCATTCTTTTTATTGCATTTTTTGTCACCTGGCTGGTGAACCGTACCTTTCTGCCTGCCCTGGTACAGCTCATTCACAAAAATCGATTTCACTGGGACGACCCGCTTATAGAAAACAAATTCTTCCATAAAATAAGCTGGTTTATCCCCCTCTCCATCATCCATTTTTTTCAGGATCTCCTCCTCCAGGACGACTCCAGCATATCATTTTTCCTCTCCCGCCTACTCGCTGCAGGGATGGTGATCGTCGCAACCATCAGCATCACGGCATTGCTCAGCGCAGCAAATTCAATTTACACAAAACTCTCCAGCAAACGCAGCGCCACCATCCGTGGCTATACCGATGCTGCACGGCTGATTACCTATCTCTTCTGCGGCATTTTTCTCATTGCAATTTTCACGGGCCGTTCCCCCTGGGGATTGCTAAGCCTGCTTGGTGGATTAACTGCCATCATATTACTGTTATTTAAGGATACCCTTCTGGGCTTTGTGGCAACGATTCAGCTTGCTTCAACAGATATGGTGCGTATCGGAGACTGGATTCAAATGGATCGCTATGGAGCGGATGGTGATGTGGTTGATATCTCCATTCACTGTGTACTGGTGCAGAATTGGGATAAAACCGTAACCTCCATCCCCACCTATGCACTGATTTCAAATTCTTTTGTTAACTGGCGGGGAATGCAGGAATCCGGAGGACGTCGCATTAAACGCTCCATCAATATTGACATTTCCTCCATTCATTTTATCAGCGAAGAAGAGCTGGCAGAGCTCCATAAAATTACAATCTTAGAGCAATACCTGCGTCCCAGAAAAACCGAAGTGGAGGCCTACAACACCCGCCACGAGGTTGATACCAGCTCAATCATCAATGGACGCCAGCAGACCAATATTGGTATTTTCAGGGCCTACGTGCAGGAATATCTGCGTCGTAACCCGCAAATCCACCCCAATATGACCTTTCTTGTCAGGCAACTCGCGCCCACAGAAACCGGCCTGCCCCTGCAGATATATGTATTCAGCAAAGACCAGAACTGGGCAAATTACGAATCAATTCAAGCAGATATCTTTGATCACCTCTTTGCAGCGCTACCATTTTTTGGTTTACGGGTTTTTCAAAATCCAAGCGGCTATGATTTCAGGGGCTCTTTGGGACAGATACAATAAGGATTTACCCTCTTTCCGTGCTATAAAAAGCTCTTTATTTTTATTTTCCTGCAATACGCAAGTTCCCACCCTACACAACCAGCTCAGTACCACGGTGTGTCATTTTCCTTTTGTTGTTTTCGTCTATATCAGCTATGCTCTATGGAATAGATCAAAACATGACAAAGTCAAAGAAAACAAAGAATACCTGGACTTCCATCACATAAGGAGAAACGCATGGCCACCATTGAAGCAATCTGCATAAGTAAGAAAAAGGGTATGGTGAAAAAACCAATTGAGCTGGCAAGTTTTGAGGAAGGATACGGAATTGTTGGTGATGCCCATGGCGGAGACTGGCATCGTCAGGTTTCGCTGCTTGCTGGTGAAAGTATCGATATCGTAAAAGAAACACTTCCCTCGCTAAAAGACGGGGCATTTGCTGAAAATATTATCACCAGAGGCTTTGGCTTGTTGTCTGTATCAGTTGGTGACAGTATTCAAATAGGGAATGACATTATTCTCGAGATTACCCAGATTGGCAAAGAATGTCATAATGACGGGTGTGTTATCAAAAAAGCCACTGGTGATTGTATTATGCCCAAAGAAGGAATCTTTGCAAAGGTTATCCATGGTGGACAAGCGGCAGCTGGTGAGGCGATATCGTTGAGAACCTGAAAAACTGTCAACAAGAAACAGCGAGACCAGGTATTAGCAACTCGATACGGCATAGAAGCATTTTTTCGTATTGCTTACAATTTAATCCGTTCCGGCGCATTAAAAACATTCAGCCGCCCGGGGCAGGCATAGCCCACAAGAGTCACTCCCGCTCTACGGGCAATGGCAAGGCCTAAAGATGAAGGAGAGGTTCGTGACATAACAATGGGCACCCCTATACGGGCACATTTTAAAACCATATCTGAAGTTAAACGGCCAGTGGTGTAGATGGCGCCACTGGCAGGAATTTTCCCCATCAAAATAGCACCGATAATCTTATCCACGGCATTGTGCCGACCCACATCCTCGTAAAAGCCCAGCAACTTTCCTTCCGCCCACAGACCGCAACCATGGACACAGTGCGTTGCCGGCCCCAGGGGCGATTGCTTTGCCATGGCACGAATAAACTGATCCACTTCATCCATGGTAATTGTGCATTCGTTGAGTGGATCAAAGGCTCCTTCCAGCATCTCTTTGGAGATCTTTCCAGTCCCCCCACAACCAGAGGTAATAATCACCTCTTTGGGCTCGCTCCCCTCTTCCACATCAGCATGCACAGAGATTCGCCCTTCAGGGCAAACCAATACCTCCCGAACCTGTCCCGGCTTTGTCACATAGCCCTGACCAAATAAAAATCCGGCACCAAATTCTTCCAGGCCGGTAGCCAGGACCATGGAAGCTCCAATTTCTTTATCATTGAGGGCAACTTTATAGGGTACTTCAATGGCCAGCGTCTCTTCGCGTTCTTCACTTCCGGAAGCCCGCAGAACCACTGTTTTCTGGGTCAGTGTGACTGATTTATCAATCTCTTTCAAATATACGTACCAGTTTTAACGTTAACCTCTTACCCGGCAATGTCCGGTTTGTGCTGACTCGTACCAGGCTCATAAAAGCCCCAAAAGACCAAGCACATCACTGGCGACATGATACACATAATATCCTGAAAACACAAAGACAGTTGCGAAAAGCAGTTTATGGAGATGATTTATTGACGACGCAATGCAAACGTTATAATATTAACGGTTATGATACCAATCGTCACATTTATAGGCTGGCACAACTGCGGAAAAACGACCCTTGCCTCGCAGGTAGTCACCCATTTAAAACAGGCCGGCTACTCGGTGGCGGTGATCAAGTCCACCAAAGAAACCGGAATCCAGTTTGACACCCCTGGCACAGACACCCACACCCACACGCAGGCGGGGGCAGATGCTGTTCTGCTGGTGGCACCGGATCAGATGGTGATGATGAGTGCTAACCGGGGAGAATCTCTCAGCAGTCTCGCCCTTCGGTATTTTCCGGATGTTGATATTGTCATTGGTGAAGGATTCAAAAACGCACGCCATGTTGCCAAAATTGAAGTCTTTCGCAATAGTGAACAGCTCTTACGCGATACGGTTACAGGGGTAATAGCTGTGGCCAGCGATGAATCCATCAGCGGAGACTACATCTTTCGCCTGAATGAAGCAGCTGAAATTGCCTCATTTATTGAAAAACGTTTTCTCCAGAATGGGGCGATGGCAGCGGATCACACGACACTTCTGATCAACGGTGAACGGGTGGTTATGAAAAAATTTGTTCAGGATGCGCTGGCTGGCAGTATTGAGGGATTTGTCAACTCACTGAAGCTTGGCACAAAAAACAAAGATGCCAAAACTCTGGATATTCGTATAAACCTTACCAAAGTCTAAATTGCCATGAAAAAATCACTCCTTCTTTTCTGTATCGTCCTCACCCTCTTCTTCCCCGCAACACTCATTGCCGGCGAATCCATTAAAATGGCCTCCACCACTTCCACCCAGAACTCCGGCCTGCTGGATTACCTGTTACCACTCTTTAAGGCAAAAAGCGGTGTCGATATCCAGGTCTTTTCCATGGGCAGTGGAGATGCCCTGGAGCTTGGGAAAGCGGGCAAGGTAGATTTGACTCTTGTCCATGCTGAAGATCTTGAAAAGCAGCTTGTTGAAGAAGGCTATTTCATCGACCGGGAAGACGTCATGTATAATGATTTTGTCCTCCTTGGCCCAGCAGACGATCCCGCTGGAATAAAGACAACGAAGACGGCCAGCGAAGCATTTAAAAAAATACGGGAAGCAAAGGCAAACTTTGCCTCAAGAGCTGATAATTCCGGTACCAATATGCGTGAAAACCGGATATGGGCAGGCAGTGGGAAGATGCCATCACGACGCAACAAGTGGTACATCTCCACCGGAAAGGGGCAGGCAGAATGTATTCGCATTGCAGCTGTAAAAAAGGCCTACACCATCACAGACCGGGCTACCTGGCTGGCCATGAAAGGTCAGGAAAATATAGCTCTCAGCATCGTTCTCGAAGGTGATCCCGGCCTCTTTAACCAATATGGTGTAATGATCGTGAACCCTGCAAAACACAAGGACGTTGACTATCGACTGGCCATGAACTTTGTTATATGGATCACATCACCTGAGGGGCAACAGGCCATTGGGCAATTTAAAGACAAGCATGGTAATATCCTTTTTACCCCTAATAACCGGTAACGGATAAGCAATCTCTTCTCCCATTAAAAAATTTCTTTTCCCATCGCTTAATGGAAGATTTTTTCTCCGCGTCCTCCTGCTGAGTTTTACCACCTGGCTGATATTCAGTTATCTTCTTATCCCGCTTCGTATTCAGGGGTACAGCATGGATCCAACCTATAAAAATGGTTCTTTTGCCCTGTGCTGGCGTCTGCAATATCTCTTTTCCGAGCCCAAACGCGGTGACATTGTGACTGTTCGTTTTGCCGGAAGAAATGTTATGCTCTTAAAGAGAATCCTTGGTGTGCCTGGTGATACGATAGCCTTTCGGGCGGGACAACTCTATCGCAATGGCCAGAAATTAGACGAGGCCTATGTTGTCCATCACTCGCCATGGGAGCTGCCGGAACGGACTGTTAAACCCGGCCATGTCTATCTGATTGGTGATAACCGGGGAACCGTTATGAAAAGACACAAATTCGGACAGGTAGAAACAAGTCGTGTTATTGGAGGTGTTATCCCGTGAACAGAAAAGTCCTTGCCCTTTGCAGCATTCTCCTCACCGCAGCTATTTTCTTCTTTCTCCTGCCAGGTGATGAAAAAGAAATTCGTCATAATCTGGCGTTACTGGCTAAATACAGTTCGTCTGCAGGTGATGAGGGGACTCTCTTAACCCTGAATAAAGCACGCAGTGCAGCCAGGCTCTGTACAGAATCCACTCCCATTGCCATCGAATCTCTTCATCTCAAACAGCAACTCAGCCGTAAGGATATCAGCGACCATATTTTGATGCTCAAGAAAATGCTGCCGGACACCCGTTTCACCTTCAACGATATCCAGATCGATTTCCCGGAAGCAAATAAAGCTCTTCTCAATACGACACTCTCCCTCGATGGCACAACGAAACAGCAGCGTTTCACCGATGCCTATGAACTGAGGAGTACCCTCGTCAAAATTGACGGGGAGTGGCTGTTTTCGTCATTCACCGTTGTGGAGTTTATGGAACGTTAAGTCTTCTTCTTTGAAAATCATCAAACATCTGCTATAAGCACTCTTAGGGCTCACTCAAAAATAACAAGCCCCATTCTTTCAACCTGCACAGGACAAATATATGTCATCCTCTTTGAACAGCACACTTGGAACCACAGACATCATATGGAATCTCGACGCCCTCTATGATTCCCCGGAAGATGAACTCCTTCAGGATGATCTTGATTTGTGTACCCAGGAGGCTGCATTAATTAAAGATGTCTGTTCCGGTAAAATGGCGGATCTTGAGCCTGCTGTTTTTGCAAGAAGCGTCCGCCGCATCGAACGTATTCAGGTTAATTTAGGACGCCTGAGCACCTATGCCTTTCTTCATTTTGTTACCCAGGTAAAAAACGATGCAGCCAGTGCATTTATGCAGAAATGCACCGAAGATGCCAGCCTGATAAACAAGGAGCTGGTCTTTTTTGATCTGGAGTGGGCGAAAATGGATCAGGACTCTGCAGACAGACTCCTTGCCGCTGAAGACACTGCGCCATACCGTCACTACCTGACTACTATTCGTAAATACAAAGATCATCTTCTCTCAGAAAGTGAAGAGTCACTGCTCCTGGAAATCGCACCGGTTGGCAAGGAGTCCTGGCTTACTCTTTTTGAGAAACTTATGGGTCACCTTGAATTTGGAGAGTCCGGGAGAAGTGAAGAAGAAGTACTGTCTGCTCTCCATGATGCAGATCGCGAGGTACGACGTACAG
The DNA here is from genome assembly GCA_029935315.1 of Desulfocapsa sp. GTDB lineage: Bacteria > Desulfobacterota > Desulfobulbia > Desulfobulbales > Desulfocapsaceae > Desulfocapsa. Next base: position 19,610 of record JAOZKN010000030.1, read on the forward strand.
CAGCCGCAGAACTCAGCGAAGGATTACAGGGCCAGTTGCATATTCTCAGCCATATTTTCAACACTATCCTGGCTGGCAAGATGATAGATGATCGCATGCGCAGGTATCCTTCGTGGGTCAGCTCCAGAAATCTCTCCAATGAGCTTGAGGATTCTACGGTTGAGGCTCTGGTATCAAGTACCGTCGCCCGTTACGATATCGTGCAGAAATATTATGGCATCAAAAAAGATCTCCTCAACCTCAGCGAACTGCAGGATTATGATCGCTATGCACCACTGCCTTCCCTGCCGGAAGCACTGGTCTCATGGCAGGAATGTAAAAACATCGTACTGGATGGCTTTCGCAGTTTTTCACCAGAAATGGCGGATATTGCCGAGCTCTTTTTTGACAACAACTGGATACATGCCCCACTTCTCGACGGGAAACGGGGTGGTGCATTTGCCCATCCCGCCGTGCCTGATGCCAACCCTTATATTCTGGTTAATTACACCGGAAATCTTCGCGATGTCTCAACGGTAGCCCATGAACTTGGCCACGGAATCCACCAGTATCTTGCCAGGGAAAAGGGTTACTTTAATTCTGACACACCACTGGTACTGGCAGAGACGGCATCCGTTTTTGCAGAGCTGCTGATTTTCCACAAACAACTCGAAACCATTACAGAGCCTGCTGCGAAAAAGGCATTTATCTGCCAGAAACTGGAGTCAATCTTCGCCACTGTCTTTCGCCAGATATCCATGAATCGTTTTGAAGATATGATCCACAACAGTCGTCGGCAGAGGGGAGAAGTATCAAGTGAAGAACTCTCGGAGCTCTGGATGACAAGTCAGAAGGATATGTTTGGAGACTCAGTCAATTTAGGAAACAACTACCGTATATGGTGGTCATATATTCCACATTTCCTTCATACTCCAGGCTATGTATATTCTTACGCATTTGGTGAGTTGCTTGTCCTTGCCCTCTATAATCGCTATCTGGAAGAGGGCGCTGATTTTATCCCCAAATATATCCACCTCCTGCAAGAAGGTGGTTCTCACTCTCCCTATGAATTACTCAAACCATTTGCCATTGACCTGAATGACCCGACATTCTGGCAGGGTGGACTCAAAGTCATTGAAAATATGCTCAACGAGGTAGAAAATGTCTAAAACAGAAGTAGATGAAATCGGAAAACGACTTGTGCAGGCGGTGAAATTTCCAGATGAGGCAGAAGGGCAGGAAAGCTTTGCTCGTGCAATGGAACTCAGCAAAGCCTATGCGGCATCAGGTTCGGCAACACATTTCAGTGCCGTTGCCAGACTCTTTTATGACTTATTTGAGATGTTTGAAACGGGGAAGGATCCGCGGCAAAATTAAGATCTGATTGGTTTACAAATCCTAAGCTGGTGGATTTCGTCTCAGATATTTCCGTAAAGAAAACATATCTGCATCAGTTTGCGCGATAATATACTGCATATATTTTATATTCTTTTTCATATTCACCAGGTACAGGTTCTCTTCCATTGCCCAGCGTTCGCGAAAATGGATTTTCAGATATCTTGTCACATTACCAAAAGAATGGGCAAGCCTGTCGATCACGACATCATGATAAAATTTTGACGTCTGCTGCATAAGCTCCTGGGGTGAATTGTGAACATCCAGCCCGGCTTCCTGAAACTCCAGAAAGAGGAACGGGAGGCGTTCCAGATAATACCTGTCGGCCATTTGCGCCAGTATATCAGCGGTACCAACTGCAAAAGCGGCCAGTTGCATCTCCGCAGAGTGAAAAAACAGCCTGTCCGGATCGATACCGAGATTTGTTGCCTGGATGATCACGGAACAGTCGGTGATAAAAGGATAGGAAAAGCCCTTTTCTTTCAAGTAGTCTGCCATAAAAAACATGGATCGTTTTTCATGACCAATGGTGAATGCAGCGCCACTCTCTTCTTCCTCAGAACGTTTAACCAGCAAGCCAAAATCGTGAAAATAGGCACTGTACAGTGCTTTGGAGACTGTCTCTTCCGACACGTCCCATCCGTCACAGTAGAGCCCGTGAAAAATGCGTATCGTTGCCAGAACTACGCTATAGGTATGGCCCAGATCGTGATACTTGGTATTGCTCTGTTTATATTGAGGATGTTTTCCGTTAAAGAGCAAGCCTATTACCTGATGCAAATCCTCCAGAGGTTTCCGGGGAAAGGAGGGTGCAATAATAGCGAGAAGAACCTGAATCTCATCCAGCGGATCATCGGTGCGACCGGTTTCAAACAATTTACTCAGAGCGATATTATCCATACTCATTCAAACTCTATACATTTCTGGGCGCAATAGGCGGCAGCCTCTTCCACTTTCTCTGTTATTTCTGCCTCGGAATCCAGGAGATATGCCTTTTCTCCGGTTTCATCCATGGCAAAAACTTCCGGGCAGACCTCCACACAGGAGCCGCAACCGTTACACTCATACACATCAATGATAATAAATCGTCTTGCCATACTGATTCCTACAATTCAAGAATATCTTTCTTGAAATTTCTGTCGGGCTCAACGGGATACACCGCATTAAAACAGGCCAGACAAAAATCATCTTTATTCAGCCCCGTGGCCTCCACCAGGCCGTCCAGACTTAAATAGTGAAGCGAGTCCAGCCCCAGATAGGCTGCGGTTTCTTCTATTGAATTCTGGGCGGCAATCAGCTGATCGGAGGAAGGAAAATCAATACCATAGTAACAGGCGAAACGGGTCGGAGGACAGCTCACCATCATATGGACTTCCCTGGCTCCGGCTTCACGCAGCGCCTGCACCCTGCTCTTACCGGTGGTACCACGAATAATGGAATCCTCGACAATAATCACGCGTTTGTCTTTGAGAAGAGAGCGGACAGGATTTAGCTTTACCCGCACATTAAAATCCCGCATGGATTGTGTCGGCTGAATAAAGGTACGCCCCACATAGTGATTTCGGATCATTCCCATCTCCAGGGGAATACCGGATTCCTTCGAAAAACCAATGGCTGCATAATTTCCGGAATCAGGAAAGGGCATCACAAAATCACCCTCAACCCCGGATTCACGAGCCAGAATTTCACCCATTCGCTTCCGCGATTCATACACATTAATGCCAAAGATATCAGAATCGGGACGGGCAAAATAAACCTGCTCAAAAATACAAAAATTCGTTCGCTGTTTAGGCCAGGGGAAGAGAGATTTCATCTCCTGCTTATTGATAATAAGCACTTCGCCCGGCTCAATATCCCGCACATACTCAGCCTCAACAAGATCAAGGGCACATGTTTCAGAGGCAACAATCCAGCCACCGTTAGCGAGCTTTCCAAGACAGAGTGGACGAAAACCACCCGGATCACGTACCGCCACCAGCGTGTCATCTGTCATCAGTAAGATGGAGTAAGCACCACGCAGACAGGAAAAGGACTCTGTCAGGGCCCGCTCCAGACCAAGGTGCATGGTGCGGGCCAGAAGATGCAACACCACCTCGCTATCCATGGATGTCTGGAAAATGGAACCCTTTCCCTCAAGGTCATAGCGCAACTCAAGGGAGTTTACCAGGTTTCCATTATGTGCCACAGCCAGTGTAGTACCACGATGATTCACCATCAGTGGCTGTGAGTTGGTCACATTGGATGCTCCACAGGTGGAATAACGCACATGCCCCATGGCCATGGAACCGGGGAGACCTTGCAGAATATCTTCTGAAAAAATCTCAGGTACAAGCCCCATGGCTTTATGAATTGAGACCTGGCCATTATCAGAGGCCACAATTCCGGCACTCTCCTGCCCTCTGTGCTGCAAAGCATAGAGACCAAAATATGAGAGCTTTGCAGCATCTTCATGGCCAAAAATTCCACAAACACCGCATTCATGTTTGGGGCGCCGATCTTCATCAGTGACTGCACAACTACTATCCATCGAGATATTCCTTTATTTTCAGAACCGTACGTCTTATAAAAAAGGGAAAGGCACAAAGAGAACGAATATCTTTGTGCCTTTAGACAAAATTTGATAAAGAAAGATGTATAATATGTTCCAGCTAAATTCAACAATAAAGCGTCTTTTACGGTTTTTTCCATACAAATAGTTCAATTTTTCGCTCATTAAGCACAAGAACAGGTTGCTGATGACCTGAAACGTAAATGGCCAAAAACAAAACTTCTTGTACGAGGAATGCAAATTGCTCGTATCACACAACATGATAAAACTTACATCCACAGTCAAAGCATCGGGTTGAGCAGCTAAACTTGGCCCGGGGGACCTGAGCCAGATACTCTGCGGAATAACACTTCCCAAAGACCCGCGTTTAATTGTCGGAGCTGAAACCTGCGATGACGCCGGGGTCTATCGTTTGAATGACGACACAGCCCTCATCCAGACCCTGGATTTTTTTACACCAATTGTCGATGATCCCTTTGCCTTTGGCCAGATCACTGCAGCCAATGCCCTGAGTGATGTGTATGCCATGGGGGGAAAACCGATACTGGCCATGAATATCCTGGCCTGCCCCATAAAATCCATGGAAGCATCCATCTTCCGTGATGTCATAAAAGGCGGACTTTCCAAGGTAGAGGAGGCTGGAGCGCTCCTTGTTGGCGGCCACTCTGTGGAAGATGAAGAACTGAAATATGGCCTGTCGGTAACAGGAACTGTCCATCCTGATCTTGTTCTCTTAAACAGTGGTGCCAGACCAGGCGATCATCTGATTCTCACCAAACCCCTGGGCACCGGCATTCTGTCCACAGCCATCAAAGGAAGCCTGGCAGAGGAGGGAACCGAACAACAGATCACGACAATAATGGCCACCCTTAACCGCCTGCCTGCTGATGCCATAGCCAGAGTACGGGAAGAAGGCCATACAGTGCATGCCTGTACGGATGTTACAGGATTTGGCCTTCTGGGGCATCTCCATGAAATGACAGCCGCATCCGGCGTCAGTGCCAGAATATACAGAGATCAGATTCCCGTTATCCCCGGCTGCCTGGATTTTGTGAATATGGGAATTATCCCGGAAGGTGCCTACACAAACCGAAAATTTTATTCTCAGTGGCTAAACGAAGGGAAGAGCAGTGATGATGCCCTTGAGATGCTGCTTGTTGACCCCCAGACGTCCGGAGGATTACTTATTGCTGCGCCGGCCGAAACAAGCCTTGCGATCATGCAGGCAATCCGGGATTTGGGCTATGATCTTGCCTGTAGTAATATTGGAGAGATTGTGGCAGGAAATGCTGGAATGATCACCGTTTCCTGATTACACCTGAGTAATGGCGAGCAGCAGTTCTGTCAAACTCACGAGGTCGCCCAGGTCAAGACTTTCTTCCACGGTATGCACCTTCGTCATCCCCGTTGCAATAATGGCAGTCTGCAGACCGTAACTATTGAAGATATTGGCATCTGATCCCCCGCCAGCCACCTGAAAATCTATTTCCCGACCCAGGAGATCTCCAGCATCTTTCACCCGTGTCAGCACCGGATCATTGTCGGCAAGACGCATAACCGGATACTCTCTTTCTACACTGATCACAACAGAAGGTTGTTTTGCATTCCCTAACTGCTCCGTCCAGCCACGGACAACATTGCGGAATGTCGTTTCAATCTCTTTGGTATAGGCCGTGAGTTTTTCCGGTGAATGGGATCGAACCTCCCCTTCCATAACAATCAGATCAGGAACAATATTGGTGGCGACTCCACCATGGATCAGGCCGAAATTTGCCGTGGACTGTTCATCCAGACGGCCAAGACGAAGATCTGCAATGGCCCGTGCGGCCAGGCAGAATGCGGAGACACCCTGTTCAGGGTTCAGTCCGGCATGGGCTGCAATACCGTGGACCTCCACCTTTAAACGATTCGCTGCCGGAGCCCCCACGATCACCTTGTCAATCCCGGTGGAATCAAGGGCGTATCCTGATTTTGCCTGGAGGAGTCTGTGATCAAAATGCTTGGCTCCCAGCAAACCAATCTCTTCACAGGTGGTCAACAGGATTTCAATGGAACCATGATCCATTTCCGACTCTTTCAAGACCCGAATCAGTTCAATGACCGCCGTGATTCCGGATTTATCATCCCCGCCAAGAATGGTATTGCTTCGTGAAGTAAACAGATCACCGGTGCGAAGAACCTTCACCCCGCATCCCGGCTCCACCGTGTCCATATGGCAGGCGAAAAAAATCGGCTCCTTGACGACTGTTCCGGGAAAACGAATAATCAGATTTCCGCAGTCGGCTCCTGTCTGTGCAGCAGAACTGTCTTCCACAACCGATTCGGCCCCAAGCTCGGTAAACAATCCTTGCAAATAGTCAGCCACCCGTCGTTCCCGTCTGGAGGGGCTGTCGATTTCACAAAGGTTCACAAATGTTTTGGCCAGCCGTTCTCTCTGTATGGGGTACGTATTCATCACTCTTCCTCTCTTTTCGCCAGCAAGACCACCGCATGACAGCTGATCCCTTCCATTCTGCCGGTAAATCCCATTTTTTCCGTTGTTGTGGCCTTTATATTGAGCTGATCTTCAGCTATTGCACAGGCTTTGCTTATATTTTTCTTCATTTCAGCAAGAAAAGGAGCCAGTTTTGGTTTCTGACACACCACTGTCACATCAACATTTGCAAGAACGAAATCTTTCCCTGTTACCAGGGCCATCACAGTCTCAAGTAATTTGATGGAATAAATATTTTTAAACTGCTTGTCCGTATCGGGGAAATGGGCGCCAAGATCTCCGGCACCAATGGCGCCAAGCAGGGCATCACACAAGGCATGGGTCAGCACATCCGCATCCGAATGACCGGCAAGGCCCAACGTAAAAGGGATCGTCACTCCACCAAGGACCAGGTCTCTTTCTTCTGCAAAGCGGTGGGCATCATAGCCGTGTCCCACACGCAGGGAAGGACTGGAAGATTTCTGCATAATTTTCTCAGCAATAATCAGATCATCGGGACGGGTTATTTTGATATTGGTCTCAGATCCTTCAACCAACTG
>JAOZKN010000194.1 GCA_029935315.1 Desulfocapsa sp.
CACCGACTTCAACTTCAGCGTCATACTCACGTTTCATACGCTCGATATACACTTCAAGGTGCAGCTCGCCCATTCCTGAAATAATTGTCTCACCGGTTTCATGATCAACAAAGGTTTTAAATGTTGGATCTTCTTTTGTGAAACGATTGAGCGCTTTGGACATATTAATCTGAGCTTTATTATCCTGGGGAATAACCGCCAGAGAAATAACAGGCTCGGGGATAAACATGGAACTCATGGAGCAGGTAATTTTACCATCGGTAAAGGTATCACCTGAAGCACAATCGACACCAAAAAGAGCCACAATATCGCCAGAGCCGCAGGAGTCAATATCTTCCATATCATCAGAGTGCATACGTACAAGACGACCGACTTTTACTTTTTTACCGGTACGAATGTTTATAACGCTGTCACCTTTCCGCAAAGTACCCTGGTAGGTACGAACGTAAGTAAGCTGGCCATAACGGCCATCTTCAAGTTTAAAGGCCAGCATGATAAGAGGATCCTCGGAATCATTTGTTACCGGGAATTCCTCTTCATCTTTATCCAGATCAAGACCGATGTTTTCTACATCAGTGGGAGAAGGCAGATAATATTCAACGGCATCAAGAAGAGGCTGTACCGCTTTATTTTTGTAGGCAGAACCGATAAATACTGGAGAGAACTCAAGGGAAAGGGTTCCGGCACGAACGGCATCTTTCACCAGTTGCGGATCGATCTCACCTTCTTCGAGCATGACTTCCATCAGTTCCTCGGAAAACATGGAAACCACGTCGAGCAGTTCTTCACGTTTTTCGTCTGCCTGATCCTGCATATTCGCAGGAATTTCCTCTTCACGGATGATTTCACCATTTTCGCCATCAAAATAGAGCGCCTTCATGGTGACCAGATCAACCACACCTTCAAGCTCACTTTCAAGGCCAATGGGAAGTTGTATCATATGTGCATTCAATCCCAGTTTATCCTGAAGCTGTCCAGTAACACGCTCAGGATTGGCACCGGTACGATCGCACTTATTAATAAAGGAAATACGCGGAACATTATAGCGATCCATCTGACGGTTTACAGTGATGGACTGCGACTGCACCCCACCAACTGAACAGAGAATAAGTACAGCACCGTCAAGAACCCGAAGGGCACGTTCAACTTCCACGGTAAAATCAACATGGCCGGGAGTATCAATAATATTGATCTCATTTCCCTTCCAGTTACAGTAAGTGGCTGCTGATTGAATGGTAATACCACGTTCTCTCTCAAGTTCCATGGAGTCCATCTTGGCGCCAACACCATCTTTTCCACGAACATCATGGATGGCATGGATCCTGTCGGTATAAAACAAGATACGTTCGGTCAAGGTTGTTTTCCCTGAGTCAATATGGGCACTGATCCCAATATTTCGAACTTTACTTAAATCTCTACTCATGACTGCGACCCTCTACAGATTCTTCCTGCCGGCGAAATCCGGCTCAGCTCATATAAAAAAGAGCATATTATGAAATAAAAAATAAGGAGTCACAGCTTACCGCAGCTCCTTATTCAACAGATAAAACAGGGCAAAACAAAACCTCAAACAAATCAAGAGATTAGTTGTTTCGCCACAAACAACTCACGCTCCACGCGTGAAAAAACTTCGTATACTACCTTATTTAAGGAATTAAAGAAAGAACTTTTTTGTCAATAAAAAATCAAAACAATACGCTTTTACCGCAGACATTTTTCAAACAATGCGTTTGATCTCTTTTGAAAAAATCAGTGGCTGTCCACACCAATTATAGCGGGCAAAAACATGGTCCACGGAAATTTCCCACCACATTGTGCTGCAGAAGCGCTACCCAGCCAGGGGGTAAAACTAACGCTTCCGCCTCCGGCATTGATTTTATTACAGGAAACACAGGCAGCAGGCCCGGCGGCATCACCCCACCAGTTGTTTCTCGCGTCCACCACAGCATTTGAAAGTCCATCTAGCAAGATTCCCGTACTGTTATTGAGGATGCTGTTGTGAAGCAGGGTTATTGTACCATTCTCGAGTCCTTCTATTCTCAAACCATACTGGCTGTTATTTTCCAGGGTATTACACCTAAGAGTCGTATTGCCGACCACACTATCAAACACGACCCCCTGCTCAAAACCGGAGATACTGTTCCCTGAAAAAGTGTGCTCTGCAACTGCAATTCCTTCTCCTGACAATGTCTCCAAAGAGAGAGAAATCCCTTCGTTGCCCCCTTCACTGAGTTCGTTGTCACGAAGAGTCATCCCACCGATATGCATGGTGGACGTCAGCGGCACATTGTTACTGAACTCCTCTGTATAGATGTCGAGTCCATTCGCCTGGATATCTTTCAAAATGTTTTCTGCAAAAGTAAAGCTGCCGACAGTGATGCTTCCCACATGCTGAATAATATACTTATACTGATTCAGCATCCCTCTGGTAGCACCGTCAATGGTGTTCTTTGTGATCAACAGATCTGGCAGGGTGATGGAGGGTGTTCCAGTGGTACTGCTGGTTCCTCTGCCGATGTACTTCTGTCTGATTTCAATGGCAGTCTGCTCCATAGTGTAAAAAGTGTTTCCGGAGATTTCCACAGGATCGTACCTGACCACGGCCTGGTCAGAAATATCGTAACCGGTAGTATGATTTTCATATAAAATCCCCGCGATCATCCCCGCCCCTTTCTCCGGATTAAAGATGTTATCTTTTATCTGCAGCCCGCCAAATTCTACACGTACTGTATCTCCTATTGCTCTGGCTGCACCGTAACTGTGAAAATAGATACCGTAGTTATTACCAGAGGACCTGAGAGAATTGTTCTGCACCACTATTTCCGGAAAAAGAACCTGCGAGCTGTCAGCCATTGAATCATCGCCAGCAATTCCGGA
>JAOZKN010000195.1 GCA_029935315.1 Desulfocapsa sp.
CGCAATCCCTGGATGATGGGTGCGGTGATTTTGCTATCAAAATCTTCAATGGCCTGTAGTTTGTCGGCCAGAATTCCCTGGTGTCCGGCCTCGTCCGGTGCTTCCACATGGACAAAAACAAAGTCCTTCTCTTCCAGGCATTTCAGGGCGGCGTCAGCTTTCCCTTTATAGTTTGTGTCGATGTAACCGGTGGCGCCGGGAATATTGATGATCTCCAGTCCGGCATTTACTCCAATACCCTTGAGGAGATCCACGGCAGATATTAATCCACCCGTTATGCCGTACTGTTCGTGCAGAGTCGGCATGGAGGGAAGTTTTCCTTCACCCCAGAGCCAGATCCCGTTGGCAGGGTTCTTGCCTTCTGCCACGCGTTTTATATTGACCGGATGACTGCCAAGTACTTCTGAGGCCGTGGTCAGGAGTTGCTTCCAGGCAGGATCCTGCATGTAGCGTTGCCAGGGAGTGGTCACGTCTTTTTCGATATAATCGTGTGGGGGGACTGTATCCATATCCGGATAGCTGCCTTTTACCACCAGGATATGACGATAGACAATGCCTGCATGAAAGGTAAACTGCTCTGTGCCGCAATGTTTCTGCACGGCAGCAATTAATTCCCCGGACTCTTCTGTGCTGATGTGGCCGGCAGAATAATCCACCATACCGGTTTTACTATTTTCCTGCTTCAGAGTCACCAGGTTACAGCGAAAGGCCGTTTCGTCTTTTTTGAGATCTATGCCCATGGCAGACGCTTCCAGGGGGGCGCGGCCTGTATAATACTTGCTGGGCTGGTATCCCATGAGGGAGAGATTTGCAACGTCAGATCCCGGGGGATATCCTTGCGGCACAGTACGGGTAAGAAAGAGTTCCCCCTTTCGGCAGAGTGCATCCAGGGCAGGCGTCCTGGCTGATTCCAGTGGAGTTAAGTTGTTCAGCTCAGGCATGGGAAGGTCTCCCATGCCGTCACCTACAAGAATAAGGTATTTCATTCTATTCGTCGTCGATCAAAATACGAATTTTGACCGTTGCTTCGGTACATGTGTCAAGGGCGTCGATTTCAGCCACCGCTTTTTGTACAGCGTCTTCATTGGCAATATGGCTGTGAATAACAATGGCCACCGGATCCAGCTCATGGCGGCTCTTCTGGATGACCGATTTGATGGAGATCTTGTACTTGCTGAAGATGCCCGAGATGGTGGAAAGTACACCCGGTTTATCCAGTGCAGTTATGCGGAAATAATAGGGGCAGTTGAGTTCCGACATGGGGGTGATTTTCGGTGTTCCGATATTTTCCGGAAGATACGAAAGTGCTGGAACCCGGTTAATGGAACCAAAGAGAATATTACGTCCAATATCCACCACATCAGCAGCAACTGCACTGCCGGTAGGCATTTTTCCTGCGCCCAGACCGTAAAGCAGAACATTCTCAACGGTATCACCGGTAAAGTGAATACCGTTATATGCCCCGTTGATATTGGCGAGCATATGTGAATTCGGAACCATGGTGGGGTGTACCCGCGCCTCCACGTGGTCTCCGTGGTGACGGCTGATGGCAAGGAGTTTGATGCGGCATCCAAACTCTTTGGCAAACTCAATGTCGATGGGTTTAATCTTGGAAATCCCCTCAGTATTGATGTCGTCGAGATGGACATGCTTTCCGTAAGCGATGGTCATTAAAATGGCAAGCTTATGGGCGGTATCAATGCCTTCGACATCGTAGGTGGGGTCGGCTTCAGCAAAACCCAGTTCCTGGGCATCTTTTAATACTTCATCAAAGGGAACACCTTCATCTGTCATTCTGGTGAGGATATAGTTGGCAGTACCATTCATAATACCCATGATGGATTCAATTTTATTGGCAACCAGGCCCTCTTTGAGAGATTTAATGACCGGAATGCCTCCGCCAACACTTGCCTCAAAGCCAACTTCAACGTTATTTGCAACCGCTGCTTCAAAGATTTCCTTTCCATGGACGGAAAGCAGAGCCTTATTGGCGGTGATTACGTGTTTCCCGTGTTTGATGGCCTCAAGCATAAACGTTCGAGCCGGTTCCATGCCGCCAATAAGCTCAACGACGATGTCAATATCAGGATTGTTGAAGATCTCGTTTGCATCTTTGGTCAGGGTGACATCGCTGAACTGCTCAGGCAGTTTGTCTATCATGATGTCAGCCACCATGCTGAGCGCAATTTCAGTTCCTACTTTGCGCAGCAGGCGATCTTTCTGCTCGAGCAGGGTTTGTGCCAGGCCACTGCCAACGGTACCAAAACCGATAAGGCCAACTTGTATCTTTTTCATAGTTTCAACTTTTTAAAATGTTATTGGGGAATCTGTATTGTCTGCGGGAAAATACTCTCTTTGTTACCGAAAGTCAAAAAGTAAGAACGGAAATATTAGTAGATAGAATTTCATTTTTCGTTTATATTCTTGTTTTACTTTTTTGAGTGAGGATTCATTCACAATTTTTCGTTTATACTGGTACGGCTTTTGGGAGCATGTACTAAACAACACATATTATTTGCCTAAAGGAGACAATCATGGCTGTAAACATTCTCGCATTTGGACCAAACGGCAGTGGAAAAGGAACTCAGGGTGCCATTGTTAAAGATAAGTATGGCATGGACCACATCGAATCTGGCGCTATCTTTCGTGAGCACATCAAAGGTGGAACTGAGCTTGGCAAAAAAGCAAAAGCTTTTATCGATGCCGGTGATCTGGTACCTGATGATATCACCATTCCTATGGTTCTTGAGACTTTGTCTAAATCCAAGGAAAAAGGATGGCTGCTTGACGGTTTTCCTCGTTCTCTTGCCCAGGCAGAGGCTCTGGACAGCGCTTTGAAAGAAGCCGGTATGAAGATTGATTATA
>JAOZKN010000111.1:0-8032 GCA_029935315.1 Desulfocapsa sp.
ATTGACGTTATCAGGCCAGCTACCGAAATTTACCATAAATACATAGGCGGCAAGGGGCTTGCGGGTTACTACCTGAGACCCAGAGTGACTCTGCCCTGGAATCATCCGCGTATGCCGCTGCTCATCTTTACCGGTCCTCTGGTGGGTACTGCAGCTCCCACCTCCGGTCGTTCAACAATTATGTCACGATCACCGCTCACCGGAACAGTTGCCGACACCTCTGTGGGAGGCCGTCTCGGCTTTCAGTTAAAACGGGCAGGGTGGGATGGGATTGTTATCACCGGTCAGTCGGAGACGCCATGCGGCATTGAAATAGAAGATGACAAGGTTCAGCTCGTTGCAGCGGATGAGCTTTGGGGAAAGGATACGGCAACTGTTTTCAGTATGCTTGCAGATGGTAGCAGGTCAGTTGCAACCATTGGTCCTGCCGCAGAAAATGGAGTCAGTTTTTCAGCCCTCATGGTTGATAAACATCATGCTGCCGGACGAACCGGTATCGGCCTCTCGTTTGCTGCCAAAAAACTTAAATTTCTGTCAGTGCAGGGTAGTGCCAGGGTCAAGATCCATGACAAGGAAAAGTTGCATGCAGCCCGCGAGGAAATTCTTCGGCTCACCGCAGCATCTCCAATCCTCATGGGGCAGCACGGGTTTTCCTGTTTTGGCACAGGATCTATTTATGACCTGATGGATTCACGGCGCATGATGCCAACGGATAATTTCAGGAGAACCCATTTTGATCGGGCCTCCGAGCTCAATGCCCATGCCTACAAAAAAAAATATGACCCGGGCAAACATGGTTGTATGGGCTGCCATATCCGTTGTAAAAAAATCGGCCGCAGTGAGGGGTATGCCGGTTCTTCCATGCCTGAGTTTGAAACCATGTCTCATTTCACGGCACTGATTGACAATACGGACATGGATCTTGTCATGCAGGCCAATTCGCTTTGTAACCGCTATGGTATGGACACCATTTCTGCAGCCGCAACCCTTGCCTGTTATAAAGAAATATCCGGCACCAGGGATCTGTCTGGTCAGCTTGTTTCTTTGCTTACGGAAATCGGACAGGGATCCACAGAACTAGGCAGGCAGCTTGGCAAGGGGTCTTTATATTACGCCTCAAGCCATAATCAGCAAAGTGCTTCAATGAGTGTTAAGGGTCTGGAACTGCCCGCCTATGATCCCCGGGGGGCATACGGCATGTCTCTTGCCTACGCCCTTGCCACCCGTGGAGGCTGCCATTTACGGGCCTATCCCATCAGTCATGAAATATTAAGAAAACCCGTTGCCACCGATCGTTTTACCTTTAGCGGTAAGGCAAGGATAATTAAGATTGCAGAGGATCAGAACGCAGTCATTGATTCGCTCACAGCCTGTAAATTCATCTTTTTGGGAGCCGGACTTGAAGAGTATGCCGGGGCGTTCAGCGCTGTAACTGGAATAGCGGCTACGGCCCAGGACCTGTTAAAGGTCGGCGAGCGCATCTATTACCATGAACGGTTGATGAACAGTCTGAACGGATTTAGTGTCAAGGATGATGATCTGCCCGGTAGATTTTTTGATGAGGCAGGAACAAGCGGTAATGGGTTAGAGGTTGCCCCCCTTGATCGGCAGGCTTTTCTTGAGGCTCGCAGTCGTTATTACAAAATTCGCGGCCTTGATGAAGATGGCAGGGCGACAAAAGAAAAAACGGAAGAGCTGGGTCTTGCATGGAACAACTCGTAAAGAAATACGCCGGGAAACTCATTGCTGCCGGACTCGCTGAGAATCCTCTGGTTTGCGGCCTGGACGATGAGGTAGTCTGGAACCGTACTGACGAAGATATTCCGGTTTTAGAGCAGGTTCTGGCTGGGATGAACATAAACTCTTTGATTTGTGCCCGACCGGCAGAACCTTACCTGACGATTTTTCACTTTCTGAGCAGTCGTTATCCTGAAAGTATAACCCCTGGTGACTGCGAAACACGTACCTTTCTCCATGATGTTCCTGTGATCAGGGACTTTGCATCGACGTCAATCCTTACCCAGCTGCGCAGACGTAAATCCGTTGTCGTTGCCTCAGGCGATGGTCTCCGCCTGATCACCTTTGGTGGTGTCAGTCCGGAGCAGGCATTTGTCAGCCTCAGTTCTGTCTGTTTCAGCGGCTTTGTCCTCTTTTTTTCCGACTATCTCGCCGATTGCAGGCAAGGCACAATCACAGAAGAGCAGCAGCAAGCTTTTGACAAGGTGGTTTCATTGCTTGCGCCACCACACAGGACAGCACCAACACTTGCGGCTGGACCCTTTCGCAGTGAGCAGCAGGTCTATCAGGCAATCATTGAGGCCGGTGCTTATACAGTCGATTATGGACTGGTTGATTCCTATTTTGGCAATATCTCCTATCGTCTTGGTCAGACAATCTATATCAGCCAGACCGGCAGTTCCCTCGATGCCCTGGCCGGTTGTATCGACCCTTGTCCCATGGATGACTCATCCTGTGCAGGGGTAACTGCCTCCAGTGAACTGGTGGCCCATGATGAAATTTATAAAAACACGGATAATCGTGCCATCCTCCATGGACACCCGAAGTTTGCGGTTATTCTGTCCATGGATTGTAGTGATTTTGACTGCATCAATCGTGATCATTGTCATATTAAGTGCACCAGGAAACGATCAGTCGAGGATATTCCCATTGTTCCCGGTGAGGTTGGCACCGGCCCCACCGGTCTCTGTCATACCCTGCCCCCTGCAATTCAAAATAAACGGGGCGTTATTGTCTGGGGGCACGGCCTGTTTACAGTGACGAGTGAGGATTTTAATGAGGCATTCAAACATCTTCTTGAAATTGAAAACATGTGCCGGGAGGAATACTTTGCCAGGGTCAGGCGTTGTTGAGACTACGATTGGAACGTCTATGAACGACATGCGCGAGACATTTTTTCTCCACGGCCTGGATTCTTCCAGCAAAGGAAGCAAAGGGCGGTGGTTTGCAGAACGCTTCCCGGAAATGCGTATTCCTGATTTTCAGGGTGAGCTGGCAACACGGCTCAGCCTGTTGGAGACTCTGTGTCAAGGGTGCAATAATCTCACCCTGGTGGGATCGAGTTTCGGTGGTCTCATGGCCACCTGTTTCGCCATCCGTCATCCCGGCAGATGCCACTCCCTTGTTTTGCTGGCTCCGGCCCTTAATTTCCCGGAATTTTCACCTCCACAGGTGAAGGTCACTATCCCCACAAGCCTTATTATTGGCAATCAGGACACGGTAACCCCGCCGAATAAAGTACTTCCCCTTGCCAGAAAGAGTTTTTCACAGTTGCAGATCTGCAGGTATGAGGATGACCATATGCTTCATAACAGTTTTGAAAAACTTGACTGGTATCGGCTTTTACAGAAAGACAGACCATAGTTCAGAACAATCTGCAAAGATGGTTACACGGCTTGCCCGGGAGGAGAGTACTGTTGCTCAGGGAAGAAAAAACAGTAACTCACTGTCGGGACAGCTTCGGGCATACTCTCTAACTCTTTCTGAGTATCTTCCCAGCGCCAGAAGAGACTGGAACCCCGCCTCATAGGAGCTGCCTCCTACCATTCCGGAGTGGTGGAGGATACGGATCAGCAGCAGGCTGTTCACAAAAGGAACACTTGTGCTCAGACAATACCTTGCCGCAGCCCCATCATCAGTTATCACAAAATTACCATGTCCTGCATGGAAGAGAAGGAGGGTGTCGCGTTCTCCCCTGTCCAGTCGTTGCAAAGTGGTGTCAGCCGCACCCTGGGATGATGGGTTTGATACAGGAAAGACCTCCAGTAGTTTCTCCTGCAGCAGTTTTCTATACT
The DNA here is from genome assembly GCA_029935315.1 of Desulfocapsa sp. GTDB lineage: Bacteria > Desulfobacterota > Desulfobulbia > Desulfobulbales > Desulfocapsaceae > Desulfocapsa. Next base: position 3,813 of record JAOZKN010000111.1, read on the forward strand.
CACTGGATCCGGGTAATCTGTTGCTGGTGATTTCATCAAAAACAGAATCCGACATGCGAATGCAGTATGCAGCTGCCAGTACTTCATGAAATCCTGCCTTTGCCAGAAGGATTGCAGATGAGGCATCAAGAAGGATCGTTTTATGCTGTTGCCGATTTTCAGAGTTCATTTTGCAGTGACAGAATTGCCTTGTTTATTATGAGAGAGTCGCTATCCATGATATGGTATATTAACTGCTTACTCGGTATACAGTTAGAAAATTCTGTGCGTTACCCTGGAAGGGTATAAGAAAGAGGAGACACAAATGGCGAAACATACACTTTTCATGCTGGCACCCTGGTTTGAAGAAGATGGGCAGGGCCCTTATTATTGTCCGGACTGCGGAGTGGTTGAGGGTTTTTTGTTTTACTCGCCTGAGGTTCGGGATAAAATAAAAATCGTTACGGTTGAGTTTATACGGCCAAGAAATGAGATCATCAAACATCTTGGGTTGGAGCATCAGGACAGTCCTGTTCTTGTTCTTGGTGATGAGGGGCTGATACCTGAAGATGCTCAGCAAAGCATGTCAACGGGGAAGAAGTTCCTGAATGATCCGATTCAAATTTGTAACTTTTTGGGAGAGATCTATAACGGAGTAAAGCCGCATCCTTAACAGGTTGTTCAAGCCCTCTTATTCGACTTTTTGGGCGACATCATAAACAAATCTGACCAGATTTCTGGTATCACGGTAATGGTCTTGCTGTAGGATCCAGATTGTCATGCTTGTCTTTTCTACTCTCGGTACCTTGAAAGTGGCTACTTATCAACTGCTTGTGTATTGGCAATGATGGGCACCATTAACAAAGGAAGCGGCATGCGTGGCCGAACCTCGTCGGCTCCCACGTCCACGATTCCCGTACCGGACATGATTCGCATATCTCCTTCAAAGTCATGTGTTGGAAGGCCCGGGGCGTTATTCGCTCCAGCTTCCACGCACGGAGATGACCGGTCAATATGGAAATCTGCGCTGAGCTGAGGATCACTCTTGAAATTGGAACCGTGCTCGTAATGCTCCGGATGTTCAATCCAGAGATCTGCGCTTTGGCCGGTGTCGAAATTGGCATTTATCCCAAGGTCGTTGTTGTACAGGAAGAGTGTACCTCCGTAGTTGTTCACCCGAAGGTCGTTGCCATTGTCATTGCCCTGATTCTGCCAGAAAATATTATTATAGATGTGCACCGTGTCGTTTTCCTGCATCTGAATAAAGGCGCCTCCATAAGAGATGGCTTCGTTGCCCCATATGGTATTGTTAATGAGGCTGAAGTCGACAGTGCCAAATAGGTTTTTCCATATGCGGATACTTCCATAGTTGTGTACCGCCTTATTGGAACTGAAAACGTTGTTTATAAGTTTCATGCTTCCGACACCCAAAAGATATGCTTCCAGACCGGCAGTGTATGAGGCCGTGTTTAAGGTAAAAACGTTACTTGTCAGCAGAATATCTGCATCCGCCGATACACCGATCTTTGCACCCCCACCTGTTCCCTGCTCCGCAGAATTTCCGGAAAAGTGATTTTCTACAAGCTCGATGGTGCCATTTCGTGAATCCACGTCGAGGCCACCACCGTCACCATTGCTGGCAGAATTTCCGTCGAGCGTGTTTTTTTGCAGCCTCAGAGAACCTGTTTCTGTCCTGAATGACAGCCCACCACCATCCTCAGCTTCATTGTTTTCGAACATATTGCTGTTTATAAGTACGGTGCCATATTTTGACTGGATATTAATTCCACCACCGTTACCTCCCGAATGGTTCTGACGTATAATTGAGTTTTCGATGGTGATACTGGCCAATAGCGTGCCGATTACGATACCAGCACCGTCTCTGTCGTACCATCCATTTTGGATCGTCAGACCTCTTATGCTGATATGAGCATTGGAGTCAGATGCAAGAGGAGACCAGGTTGTGATTGTCAAAACCTTGTTGCTACCTCCTCCGTCCAGGATAGTTTGGTCTGCCCCATCTCCTTCTATGACAAGGGCATGGTTATCTTCACCATCGCCAAGTTCGTACGTCAGAGGACCTGCACTGAGAACATAGGTTCCTGCAGAAATATGAATGGTGTCGTCTTCGTTGTTGCTTGCTGCAGCTGTTAACGCTTCACGAATTGCTGTTTCCGAGCTTACTGTAAAAAGTGCTCCATAAACGAATTCTGGAACAAGCAGGAACAAGCAGAAAAATACAGTGTAAAAAGGTGTTTTTGTTTTCATAAGGTCTCCTGTGATTAACTCTGTATTATTACACTGTAATTTTAAATGTTCAAGGAGAAATATTTATCCGCTTACTTCCTTTTCTTCCTGTTTTGTTCTGGATTTGCAGACGGCTACTGTGATACAACACAAAAATAAGCCGTACAGAGGATCGCTCCATAGTGATCTTGAGAAGTCTTTCCAGAAAAACACCTTAACAGGCAGGAAGGGAACGTTTTTTCAGGGTGACAGCATAAAACATTTTTTTCATTCTCCGGTTCATCACTGATTGAAATACGGGAGAGTATGGATCCGCCAGGATTTTCTTTAATCACTTCCATGATTTTCTCGTTCCAAATCCCTTTTCTCTCGGCAGAAGAGGGCGTTCAATGGCGTCAGGTCGTCGGTTAGTTAAGAGACACAAAAAGCGTTGAATAATAAATGAAAGGAGATGCGTATGGAATTTTTTAAGAAAAAAACACTCACAGGTCTTGCCCGCACCTGCGGTTGAGCTGCTAAAATTGGTCCGACGGCTCTGTCGGACGCACTTGAAGGTTTAACTCCCCCCAATGACCCCAATTTACTGGTCGGTATAGAAACAGCTGATGATGCAGCTGTGTACCGCTTAAGTGATGAAATCGCAATGATCAGCACCGTTGATTTCATCACTCCACCCGTTGATGACCCCTACTGGTTTGGTCAGATATCTGCAGCGAATTCCATTTCCGATGTGTACTCCATGGGGGGCAAACCTGTAACCGCACTCAATGTTGTGATGTTTCCATCGAAGCATCTTGATATGGGGTTTTTGAAAGATATTCTGCGTGGCGGCTATGACAAGGTTATGGAGGCTGGAGCGTGCCTGGTGGGCGGTCACACGGTTGATGACGAGGAGCCTAAATATGGACTGTGTGTCAATGGCGTGATTCATCCTGATCGTGTCATCACCAATGCCGGCTCTCTCCCCGGTGATGCGCTTATCCTGACAAAACCACTTGGTTCCGGAGTTCTTTTTAATGCGGTACGTTCAGGAAAATTACCATTTAAAGAGCTGGAAAAAGAAATTTTACCGTCTCTTGCGGCGCTGAATGACAAAGCCATGGAAACAGCACTGCAGTTTGATTTGCATGGCTGCACTGATATTACCGGTTTTGGTATTCTCGGCCACCTGCTTGAAGTCGCCCATGGCGCTGATGCCAGAGTTGTGGTCAGCCACAAGGATCTGCCCTATTATCCATACGCCTTGGATATGTACACAAAAGGTGAGACAACCGGTAGTAACAAGGCAAACAGGGAGATGGTTGCAAAACATGTCCTTGATATGAGGCTCACTCTTTCAAAGCATGAGGATGAACTCCTTTACGACCCCCAGACTTCCGGGGGATTATTGCTTTCTGTTCCTGGAGGGCAGGCGGATGAAATGTTGTCGAGGTTACATCAAAATGGGGTAACGGCAGCAGTCTGTATTGGTGAGGTGCTTGACGAACCGGTTGGGATCTCCGTTGTGTAGAGTCTTTTTTGCAGCATACAGGAAAAATTAATAGGCAACAAAAAAATGGAATTGCTTATTCTCATAGGCGCACTTGGATTGTTTACCGGTTTTATTTCCGGGATGCTGGGGATTGGTGGCGGCATTATTATGGCGCCTTTGCTTTTATATGTCCCTGACTGGTTTGGATTCCCGCCTCTATCCATGAAAATTGTAGCCGGGCTAACCATTGTCCAAGGGTTGCTTGCCTGTCTTTCAGGTGCCTTAACACATAGTAAATTCCATTACGTCTCCGGTAAGCTGACACTATGGATGGGCATCAGCGTATTTGTAATGGCCCTGAGCGGTGGGGTCGCAGCAAAACATGTGTCAAATAATCTGTTGTTAATCCTCTTTGCCGGTATGGCCATGGCTGCGGCCATTCTGATTTTCATCCCCACCAAATCAGATAGTGAACATCCTGATATCGCATCTTTTTCGTTCAGCCGGATACGGTCTGTAGTAA
>JAOZKN010000111.1:8132-9403 GCA_029935315.1 Desulfocapsa sp.
GGCTTTTTTAATCTTCTTCCAACCGCCATTCATTTTTCAGGTGGTCAATACCCTGGTGGTTTGTCAAATCCAGATGGATCGGGGTGACGGAAATATAGCCGTTATTCACGGCGTAACTATCTGTGTCTTTTCCCGAATCGGGTGAGGGTGTACCTCCTCCAATCCAGTAGTGTTTTCGGCCCCATGGATCACTGATCTCCTGAATGGCATTGTCCCAGAGCCGTCTTCCCTGGCGGGTAACTTTTATCCCCCTGATTGACTTGCTTTGCGGAACATTGGCATTGAGAAGAGTATCTTTGGGGAGCCCTTGTTGTAGTATCAGTTTTGCAAGCCTGGCGGCAATCTCTGCAGCACTTGTGAAGTCATATGGTGCTTCTCCGGCCAGTGAAATAGCCAGGGATGGAATGCCGTACATTGTGCCTTCCACAGCGGCTGAGACTGTGCCTGAGTAGGAGATGTCATCGCCGAGATTGGGGCCGGGGTTAATACCTGAAACCAGCAGATCAGGCTTTGCTTTGATGATCTTGTTCAGGCCAATGGCCACACAGTCTGTGGGAGTGCCGTTTAGAATGAAATAACCGTCTCTCAGTCTGGTGACTCGCAAGGGACGGTTCATGGTAAGTGAGTGAGATACGGCCGAGTTGTCCCTGTCTGGCGCGATGACCACGCACTCTGCCTGGCTGCTGAGTGCTTGAACAAGAGCTTCAAGGCCGGGACTGTGAATTCCGTCGTCGTTGGTGATAAGAAAAAGTGGCATATTTTTCAACGCTAATGGTTGTTGTTATGGATCAAAAAAGTATAAGCTAAAGTAAACAAATTTTCGTCAGAGACCAAAGCATTTTAGCAACTTTTTAAAAGTAAAAGCAAACCAGATTAGCAATCCAACTCAGATGAGAATAACCATCATCCTCGTTTTAACTGACAGTAAGGGTTACAGAAGAGCCATAAAAAGAAGAGGCAGGACATGGCAAAAACACTGATCACTATTGTCATTTTCGTGGTGCTGTTGATATCGTAAAAGCACTTGATTACCACAGAACCTCACTTACCCACTCTCTTTCTTCATTAAGCCACAGAAGCAGAAGCGGAGGCTGGCGGCAGGCTTTTCCGTTGACATTCTACTGGTTTTTGTTATTCTACAATACTATTTTGTAGAATATTTGTTTCTGCAATCTTTTATTGCACGAAAAGTATACTTTAACTCTCCCTCTCTCCTCGGACAATGACCTGTAAGACAGGAACCATATGGAAAAAATAGTCATACAAAACCT
>JAOZKN010000196.1 GCA_029935315.1 Desulfocapsa sp.
CAGGAACCAGGGACTGCATTGGCGCTCTTCTGTCGGATAGCGAATCACGGCAAGTTCACCATTCTCACTCAATAAAACCTGAGATGCAAATTGTGAGCAACGTTCAATTCCCATGACGCCATTTCTTTGCTGTGCAGGTGTCACCGTCCATTGTCGCATCATTTCCCGGGTGGCCTCCGTAAAAATATCTTTATCAGGATCCGTATTACCGGCAGCCATGGAAAATTTATATATCATCACTGTTTCCATGGGTGTACTGCCCGCCTGAATCTCCTCTGTGGCCAGCAGGGAAGATCTTTTGGGGATCGGGTTGCTATCGGCTATCCTGGCCTTAGTGGTTGCTCCGCCACCTCCTGCGAGAATGGTGCTGGGTGCAGTGAATTCCCTGCCAAGGGATGCGTTCCGTGCTCGTTCATAAATCATTTCACTTGCCGCCAGGACACCGTCCTGTATACGCTGTTCTCTGAAAAAATAAACCATATGCTGCCGTTGGATATAGCCGCTGAATACGTCAGTATAGATACCTTCCAGATCACCTGAAATCTCCAGTCGTGAGAGATCGCTTTTGTTGTCAATATAAAGCAGAATCATTCGCCCCTGTTTACTTTGTGTGCTTCCTGCCAGTTCTGCCATCAGAGCATTGGCGCGGGAGTTGAATGCTGCACCCTTGCGTTTTCCTGCCTCTATTATAAGTCGGAAATCGATGTCATGATCTTTTAAGAGGGCCGCATTATATTTTTGCAATACGGTGATTTCTTCAGAGCTGAGCAAGCCGCTGGTATCAATCACGGTCTCAGGAATGGAAGAGTCGCTGCAAGCGGAGAACAGGGTGATAAAGAGGAGAAGGAAGAAACATTTTTTCATGGGAAGCTCGTTGTTATTGTGAAGATTCATATGAAGGGATACAATGGATTCCATGCACAGAAAAATTTTTGCAGTGGGCGACAGCCATTCAAGACGCTGTTTTGAAAATCATGACCATATAGCTGATTCAAGGGTTCTTGCCGGTCACAATAAACTGGATGGTAAAACGGCCTTTAATCTTGAACGGCATGAAAAAAAGTTGATGCGTATTTTAACGCCCTTGCAAAGCAAAGAGCTTGTTTTCTGCTTTGGTGAAGTGGATGTGCGTCTTCATATCAAATATAAGCATCAGCAACTGGGGATACCTGTTGAAGAGCTGATTGCGACCACTGCAGCAAAGTATACAGCATATGTTGCTAAATTGCGAAAGCAGGGCCACCGCATACATATCTTTAATGTGGTTCCTACCGGTGATTTTTTAGGACCCGATGCTGAGAAATGGAAAAAAGGACTGCACTATCCATTTACTGCCAGCTACGAGGAACGTAAATACTACACCGAACAACTCAATGCTGGCTATGCCTTCTGGTGTCAGGAGCTGCAGATTCCTTTTATCGATATTTACCGGGATCTTGTGGATGAAGAAGGCAAGCGAAAAGAAGAATTGGTTTTCGACTATGCCCATTTAACAAATCGTTGTGCAGATTTTGTGATGCACTCTCATTTTTGAACTGAATTTTCATGGAGGAAACACGATGACAAAAACTGCATTGATAACAGGAGCAACTTCCGGTTTTGGCAGAGCCTGTGCGGAATTGTTTGCAGAGAAAGGCTGGAATCTGGTGCTGTGTGGCAGGCGGGAAGAACGTCTGCAGGAACTTCACAGGCAATTGACTAATGTTGCCGTTCATACCGTTGTCTGTGATGTTCGAGACAGAAGCCAGGTGGAAGAGATGGTTGCAGGTCTGCCGGAATCCCACGTGCAGATCGATCTGTTACTCAATAATGCCGGACTTGCCCTTGGCCTGAGTCCTGCTCACGAAGCGGATCTTGACGAGTGGGAAGTGATGGTAGACACTAATATTAAGGGACTTATGTATGTTACCAGGGCTGTACTGCCATCCATGGTGGAGCAGGGGACGGGACATATCATCAATATGGGTTCTGTCGCTGGCTCATGGCCCTATCCCGGTGCGAATGTGTATGGTGCCACCAAGGCTTTTGTGGAGCAGTTTTCCAATAATCTACGCGCAGATATTCACGGCAGTGGGGTTCGGGTCTCCAATGTTGAACCGGGCCTGGCAGAGTCAGAGTTTTCTGTGGTGCGTTTTCAGGGGGATCAGCAAAAGGCCAATGCCGTTTACGAAGGAACCGAACCGCTGACACCAAAAGATATAGCGGAAACCGTGTACTGGATTGCAGATCGCCCTCCCCATGTCAATATTAACAGGGTAGAGGTGATGCCGGTGTGTCAGACATGGAGTCCCTTTGCCATCCATAGGCAGGGATAAAAAGAGGAAAAGATTGAACAAAGTGTGGGCAATTGCTAAATTAAGACTGTTCTGTGAAAAAATGACTGCCAGTTATTGTAAAAAGATGCGCGGAGGATGGCAAATGAAGAAGGGGTTTTTGGTTGGATTTGTATTGCTTTTGTTTTTACCTGTTAGTGCGTTTGCGGGTAATAAGAGCCCATGGGAAACAAAGCTGCCATTCAAGAGTGCAACTATTCACTATACGATCAGCGGCATGGAAAATGGAACGGAAATCACCTATATCCGTGACCATGGCCGCGAAGTTGCCAGTTATCACACCACTAAAACCAGCATGATGGGGATGGTTATGATGAACCAAACCGTGGATATCACAACCCCCGACTGGATATACAGTTTCGATCTGACCAATCGTAGTGGCACGCAGCAGGTGAATCCTGAAAAATATATGATTGAGGAATATCACCAGCTTTCCAGGGTTGAGCAAAAACAGGTTCACGAGAATGGCGAAAAAATGGGTGTTTCTGTTGCAGAA
>JAOZKN010000031.1:0-11898 GCA_029935315.1 Desulfocapsa sp.
ACCGAACTCTCCCCTACAACTACTCATCCACCTCACCTTTTGTACAAAGCAACCCCTCTATGAAAAGTCCATATAAACAGGGCTTATCTTGCTGAAACAGTGTACAATACAGCCTCAACAACAGGAGGTTTCAAATGGAAAGAAGAGAGTACGTATTCTGTGAATACTGCCAGAAAGAGGTACTAAGTAATGATGCGTGGGAGCTGGACTCACTACCATGCTGTGAAAAGTGCTGGGCTAAACGGTTCGATCCCCCACAGCACAAGCAGGATAGGAAACAGATCCCGAAATCCCGCTAAATTCTTCCTGCGTTAAACATTGGGTGCTGAAGTGGGTTAGCAGTATATCGGGTTTTCGGAACTTTCGACGGGGTAGGCTTATCTGTTGAGAAGTGATTTAAGCACATCACGAAAAGAAACAATAGGTCAAATAACCATATTATGATAACATTGTGCAATAAAAGCACGTTAACACTAGCCAGAGGATTTGCTTGTGGATTATCTATCCAGCTTTATCTTGTCGTACGCATTGGTAGGAGCGTCTGCTGGCTTGGTGGCGATATTTCTAAGATGGCCATATTATAAGAGAGCTCCCCATGACCTTAATATTGCTCAAAGAGCTGTACGAGATGGGAGAGCAACAATTTCAGAAAAAATCGGGCTATTTTTTGTAACCTTTGCGGGGTGTATGTTTTCCCCCATGCACATAGGACTTATAGTGTTTTTGGGCGTGGCAATCGGCTTATTATTTTAAAAATGGAACTTTCTCACTAAAGCCTATTGGCTAAACGTGATCAAAACGGTGTATTTCTGTCTAAGGACAATACGAATATTTGTGTTATTGTTACGGCAAGTTACCGAAAATAAAAAAACTACCAGAAACAGCGACAATCTCCCGGGGGACAAGTGGCCAGAGATTCAACCCTTTCTCTCTGACCAGCAATATCAACGGATCAACTCATCTTGAGTTTATCCGTTTTTTGTTTTATGCAGACCAGTCACAGCAAAAACCCACTTCCATCGACATTTTTCACAACAATGGGTTTCCGGGAGTAGCTCGCCCAATTTCCACCCATCCATTGCAGGCTCTCTCACGAGAAAAACCAGGAGGATCGTTCTGACAATTATGACCACCAAAACAGGCATCTCTACACATCAGGATATTATTGCCCGGGAAATGCAGCTGAAGGCCGGGCAGATAAAGGCCGTAGCAACTCTGCTGGATGATGGAGGGACCGTGCCGTTTATTGCCCGTTACCGCAAAGAGGCCACCGGCTTACTGGACGAAGTCCAGATCACCACTATCCGGGACCGTTTACGGCAACTCAGCGAACTGAACAAACGCCGTAAGACGATTATCAGCTCTTTAACAGAGCGTGATCTGTTGAGTGCAGCACTGCATAAAGCGATACTGGCCGCGCCGGACATGACACTCCTTGAAGACATTTATCTGCCACACCGTCAAAAACGGCGTACCCGAAGCCTGATCGCAAAGGAAAAAGGACTGGAACCATTGGCCCGCGCAATTTTTCAGCAGGACAAGCGCCCGCTGAAGACGAAAGATTTTATCAATGCGGACAAAGGAGTCTTCAACAGTGACGATGCACTGGCCGGGGCCCGTGATATTGTTGCTGAATGGCTCAGTGAAGACCCCGCTGTCCGGGCCGGGCTTCGTCGTATTTTTTCAGGACAGGCAATCATCACCTCCAGGGTTGTGAAGAAGAACAAGGAGGCTGGCGCCAAATTCAGCGATTATTTTGCGTGGCAGGAAGCCACCGCCAGGGTGGCAGGCCACCGTCTGCTTGCCATGCTGCGTGGTGAAAATGAAAAGGTACTGCATCTCACCGTACGCCCTCCGCAAGAAACAGCCTTGCTTTTCCTGAACAAAAAATATGCTCAAAGCGATGGTACTCCGACAAAACAGCTTAGCCTTGCTGTGGCTGACAGTTACAAGAGGCTCCTCAGGCCGTCGCTGGAAAATGAATTACTGACAAAACTGAAAGAAGAGGCTGATCGTGAGGCGATAAAGGTTTTTGTCGACAACTTGCGGGGATTACTCCTTGCCTCCCCCCTTGGGCACAAACGTGTCATGGCCCTGGATCCTGGTTTTCGTACCGGGGCAAAACTGGTCTGCCTGGACGCTCTGGGCCAACTTCTTCATTACACAACCATCTATCCGACCCACTCCGCAGCAAAAAGAAAGGAGGCAGGAAAAACCGTGAGCAGTCTCTGTCAACAATATCAGATTGAGGCCATTGCCATCGGCAATGGTACAGCAGGCCGGGAAACGGAATCATTTGTCAGGGCCTTACATCCGGAAGCAGAAATGATCATCACCATGGTGGATGAAAGTGGCGCCTCAATTTATTCCGCCTCCGAAACTGCACGCCTGGAATTCCCTGACCATGATCTCACCGTGCGTGGCTCGGTTTCCATTGGTCGTCGCCTGCAGGATCCGCTGGCAGAACTTGTAAAGCTTGACCCCAAAGCCATCGGCGTTGGACAATACCAGCATGACGTTAATCAGACGGCCCTGAAGAAGAGTCTGGATGACACCGTGGCCAGTTGTGTGAACAGTGTGGGGGTGGAACTTAACAGTGCAAGTGCCGAATTGCTGGCCCATGTTTCCGGATTAGGTCCGGTACTGGCAAAGAATATCATTGAATATCGGAACGCCAATGGTCCCTTTGCCAGCCGCAGACAGCTCTTAAAGGTATCCCGACTGGGAAACAAAGCCTTTGAGCAGTGTGCGGGGTTCTTACGAATTCAAGGTGCAAAAAATCCACTTGATGCCAGCGCCGTCCACCCGGAACAATATCCCATAGTCGAACAGATGGCCAAAGACTGCAATGCTGCGGTGAGCGAGCTCATTGCAGACGCCGGCGCCAGGGCTGCAATCGAGGTAAAGAGTTATGTCTCTGAGGATGCGGGCTTGCCAACCCTGAATGACATTATGGCAGAACTTGCCAAACCAGGCCGTGATCCCCGGGAAAATTTCAGTGAATTTGCCTTTAGCGAAGGCATTAACAGCATGGACGACCTGCAAGCTGAGATGAAACTGCCTGGCATTGTAACCAATGTCACCAAATTCGGGGCCTTTGTCGATATCGGTGTCCACCAGGACGGACTCATCCATATCAGTCAGCTGGCTGACCGCTTTGTCAAAGATCCTGCTGATATCGTGAAGGTTCGTCAACAGGTCATGGTTCGGGTTCTGGAGGTCGACCCCCGGCGTAAACGAATATCACTCTCCCTGCGGGAGGGATAAAGCCCTAAACTTATCTTGAGAGAAGCTTGCAGGACACTATCTTTTGTAGCATACTGAGGGAGCAGGTTCCTGATTTTTGACCGTGCAAGACACCTGAACCGGAGAAGTTCAGATTATCCAAAACTACTTTAGCGAGGAATTGACATGAAAACGCTATGGGCTTTTTTACTTGTCTTCATACTGTTCACAGCAAGTGCTGAGGCCAAAAGACATGATAACCGGCATCGGGAAAACCGTTTGCCCAGACCTGCTATGTCAGAGGCACACAGCCGGATCAATGACTCCCTGGACATACAGGAGAAAATAAGTAGAAATGCGGCCAGAGAGCAGCGCAGGACACAGAGAATGGTTGAGGATGCCAATTACAATCACGAACAGGCACTGAGAAATGGAGAGCGATATAGAAGGAACAAAAAAACGAGAAGAAATTTCTAAGTTTCTTCAGCCCTGATTACCACAGACGAGCCTTCTCCACTGCCCCCCGTACTGAGACAGGATAGGGATGGCGATCGCGCAGAAATATAGGCATATTGTTTCTGGCATTTCTGGCAGCGGCCATGTCCGGATAGAGTCCATAAAAGACAAGCAGCACAGGGGGATCTGACGGACGTTTCAGCAGAACCAGCTTACTGAGCACTGTTTGATAATCGGCTTGCGCTACTATTCGTTTGAGATTCTCTTCGGCCTGCTCTGACTGCAGGGACATCAGCTGGATACTGAAATGTGTATCTTCCTTGCCCGCCAGCCATCTTTCTCCGGCACTGACAAGGCTTAGCAGTGAGGGATCACTTACCCTGGGAGACTGGGGGATAACGACAGGAATAGAAACGGGTTTTTGTTTTTCAGGCTGCACCACAATATATTTTGTCTTCCCCAGCGAGATTTTGCTCTGGGCCACAAGTACTGGTACCTGCGGGTCCAGGCTCTCCTTTTTATCCACAATCTTCACAGGAGAAATAGCCACTGGTTGACGCACAACAGGTGCTTCTTCTATCTCTGGTTCGGGCTCCTGTACGACCGCAACAGGTTCAACTAAAAAAGGCTCAACTACAACAGGCCCAACCACAACGGGCATAGATTCTACCTGTTCTTCACTATCTTCAATAATTTCTTCCACTACACTATCCACTTTTTCAGCGGGCACAGGTTCTGGAATATCGATAACAACAACTTCTTCAATTGGTGCAAGCTCTTCCGTCGCCAGCTCTTCATCCTCGCCACCGCTGAACAACACAACCAGCAGGAGCAGAAAACAAACGAAAACGCCGGCAAACAGATACTTTTGTGGAAAGGGGAGCTGCATCATTCCACTGGATCGGGGAATCAGCGATTCTTTATCTCCGTCGTCATTGACATGATCCAGCAGCACCTGACGGGAAGTATCCGCACTGGACGACTTTAGAGATTCCCCGGCAAAAACATTTATCACCCGCAGATTGCCTCTTCCCATGGAAGCAATCTTACTGGCAGCCTCCATGGTAAATACTTCCTGAGGATCAGACTGCTCAGGGTCCTGCACACAAAAGTTCAAATATCGACATGTGTCATTGTCATCAAGCGCCGAAAGAAAAAACTGTTTTTCACTCACTTCGACAAATTCACAGATGGTCAGTTGATCAAGGCTTGCCCGAAGCCCTTTTCTACCGGCAAAGAACAACTGCAGGCCCCCGCCATCCGCGTTTACATCATCAAGAATTTTCCGAAGACGCTCTAGAGTAGCAAGGTACATATTCTCGGCCTCATCATTGATGAGTAGCAGAGAAGTTCCTTTAATCCTCAGTATTGTGACCATATCCAGAAAAATTTTCCTGGCATCAGCCCTGCTTGTTTCCTCAGGATAGGGGACACCGCATTCCCGGGCAACTATCCGGACAATTGCTTCAAAAGAACCTACGATCTGAGGAAGAAAGATAACTTTACATGCGTCATCCAATTGTTCCCGGATCATATGACAGAGCATGGTTTTACCACTGCCCTCTTCGCCAATCAGTGTTACAATATCGACATCACTGGCAAGTGCTGCTTTAATATCATCCAGGATAGCCCCACGTCCACCGCCAGTAAAAAACCGAGCCGTGTTACATTCTTCCTGAAAAGGGGCACCCGCCATGCCGTTATGTTCCGTGTCCATCATTATTTAATCCTGCAACATTATTCCAAGCTGTATCTCACAGTGCAAACACAGTATAATATATCAGTTTTGAAAAAAAACGTCCTACTGACCCACGAAGAGAATATACAGAACAGCAGCACTGTTCAAGGAATTTTTGGTTATGCTCACTCCTTTCCTCATCTCACTTATCTTTCTGCTTGCCGGCTTTATCCAGGGAATGACCGGTTTTGGCTCGGCACTGGTTGCAATTCCCCTGCTGGGCCTTGTTATTGATATCAAAAGTGCTGTTCCTCTCTGTATACTGAACAGCCTGGTTATCACCACCTATCTGTCCCTGAGAATGCGCAAGGATCTGGACAAAAAGAAGATCCTTCCCCTCTGTATAGCTGCAGTCCCGGGTATTATTTTTGGCTCCACACTCCTCAAGCATGTCGATTCCAGCACCATCCGTCTCTGGCTTGGTATTTTACTCGTCACCTATTCCCTGTATAGTCTTTTTATCACACCAAAACCTCGGAAGCTGCATAGCGTCTGGTCCTACCTCGCAGGATTTTCTTCCGGTGCCATAGGCGCAGCTTTTAGTGCAGGAGGACCACCCACCATTATATATACCGCCCTGAACGACTGGAAGAAAGATACAATCAAGGCAACCTTAAGTGGTTTTTTTCTCTTTAATTCATACCTCATTGCGGCAGTACATACCATTTCCGGACTAACGACCATTGAAATTTTCACTTATTTTATGATTTCAGCACCTTTTGTATTTCTTGGTACAGTTTTAGGAACAATCTGTTATGGAAAAATCCCGCACCAACTTTATCTGAAGATCATCTTTGCCTTTTTAACGCTTATGGGTATCATGATGATAGTGTGAATTACTCTGGGCTATTCCTGAACGCAGACTAAATAATTAAAAATAACACGTTAGTACATATAATTTAACAGCGAGTCAATCATGAATGGAGCGGAACTGCTGGTACAATGTCTGGAAAATGAGGGTGTAGAGATCATTTTCGGAATTCCCGGTGAAGAGAATCTTATCTTCCTTGAAGCCCTTCATCAATCAAAAATTCGCCTGATCCTGACCCGCCACGAGCAGGCAGCAGGTTTTATGGCCGCCACCTACGGCCGCCTCACCGGGAGACCCGGAGTCTGCCTGGCAACGCTTGGGCCTGGTGCCACAAACTTTGTAACCCCTGCCGCCTATGCACTTCTGGGCGGAATGCCGGTACTCTTTATTACCGGACAAAAACCAATCCGGAAAAGTAAACAGGGACGTTTCCAGATCCTGAATGTTATTCGCATGATGGAGCCCTTGACAAAATACACCAAACAGATTGTCAACAGTGGACTCATCCCTGCCATTGTCCGGGATATTTTCCGCATTGCAGTCAATGGAAAATCAGGCCCCGTACACATCGAACTTCCCGAAGATATTGCCGCTGAAGAAGTAGACGCCGCCCCTTTTCATGTTGAAGCACTTACCTACCCTGTGGCTAATCCTGATGCGATCGCCCATGCCGCAGCCTTAATATGCAAAGCCAAAGCCCCTTTATTTCTTTTCGGTGCTGCTGCCAACCGGGAGCATATCTGCCCTGTGGCAAAAGAATTAATCGAGCAGACTGGTATACACTTTTTCACCACGCAAATGGGAAAAGGAGTAATAGACGAACACTCGCCCTGCTGCCTGGGAACTGCCGCTCTTTCTGATCACGACTATCTGCATTGTGCCATAGACAGGGCAGATATTATTATCAATGTGGGCTACGACGTGGTCGAAAAGCCACCATTCTTCATGAACCAGGGGGATATGCAGGTCATTCATCTGCACTTTGCTCCCGCGGATATGGACGAAGTGTATTTTCCACAACATGAAATATTAGGTGATATCCGCCACTCTCTCGCCGCCCTGCTGGATGCCCTGTCAGGTATGGAGTGCCAGTACAACGAGTACTTCCACAGAATTCACAACCAGATAAACGAACATGTCTTCACCGCCCAGGGACATGACTGTTTCCCTAACACGCCACAACACCTGGTTCGTGACATTCGACAAACCGTGGCAAAAGACTCTATTGTTTCCCTTGATAACGGGATGTACAAAATATGGTTCGCCCGTAATTTCAAGGCAACCCATATCAATTCCCTGCTTCTTGACAATGCTCTTGCCACTATGGGAGCGGGTTTTCCTGCGGCCATTGCTGCAAAAATTGTCCACCCCGAGAAACAGGTTATTGCGGTGTGTGGAGACGGTGGGTTTATGATGAACTCCCAGGAAATGGAAACAGCAGTACGGCTGGACTTACATATCATTGTCGTTATTTTGCGGGATAATGGATACGGAATGATAAAATGGAAACAGAAGGGAATGAATTTCCCTGATTTTGGCCTTGATTTTAGTAACCCAGATTTTGTAGAATACGCAGAAAGCTATGGAGCGAAAGGATACAGAATCTCTGAAAACAATACTTTCAGCAAGCGTTTATCTACTTGCCTGAATACACACGGCATACATATAATAGAAGTCCCCGTGGATTATTCTGAAAATGAAAAGGTCTTTCTCCAGGAACTCCAGAACAAAACCTGCCTGCTCTAGAAAACAGAACCGGACAACACAACTCCTGACCCACTTTATGAATAGACTGTTCTCCCACTATCGCACACGTGCCATTGCCATCTGGTTACTGGCAGTTTTCTGCTCGCTGGCCTGGAATACCGTGGATAACGCTCGCGAACAGAACTCCATAGCCCACGAGACGGCCAGGGCATTTTTCAACCAGATTCTGGCGGCCCGCCACTGGAATCTGGTCCATGGAGGTGTCTATGTATATACCACTGAGAACAGCCCTCCAAATACCTACCTCACAAAAGAACAACAAACCATACTTGATAGCGAAGGAAGATCCTTAACCCTTATCAATCCCGCATACATGACCAGGCAAATTGCGGAACTCAGTGAGAAAAAAGGACATATCCAGTTCCACATTACAAGTCTTACCCCGCTACGTGCTGAAAACAGTGCCTACCCATGGGAGATACCATGGCTGCAATCCTTTAATCGTGGGGTACAGGACCAGGGTGCTTTTGCAGAGGAAGAGGGAGAAAAAATATTCCGTTATATGGCGCCACTGGCCTTTGTGGACTCGTGCCTCCCCTGCCATAGCAAACCCGACAAATCAGGAACAATGCGGGGAGCAATCTCCATCCGCATTCCCATACCTTTTCAAAAATCCAACTGGCCACTTCTTTTAAGCCATCTGTTTGTGGCCATGACCGGTATTGGTTTCATTCTTTTTTTCGGAGGACAACTGGCGAAGAGCAGAAGAAAGATTCTGCAAAGTAACAGGAATCTGGCAAGGGAGATTGAAGAACGGAAAGAAACGGAAAAAGAGCTCCTTTCAGTGAAGGAGAATCTGGAAAAGACCGTTGCACATCGCACAGCCGAACTGCGCAATACCAATACAGTCCTTGACGCGAGAATAAAAGAGCAACAACGCATCGAAGCAGCACTTGTTGTCATCAATGACGAATTTATCCAGATTTTCAACAGTGCCCCGGACGGTATGCACGTTATCGACAAAGATTACAATATAATCCGTGTTAATCAGGCCTACTGTCAGCTGGTGGGTAAAAGCCTGGAAGAAATCCAAGGGCATAAATGCTACGACGTTTTTTCCGGAAAACTGTGTCACAGCGAAGAATGCCCGCTGACTCAAATTGTCAATGGAAGTAAAAGGGTCGAGATTGAAGCCAGAAATATCGCAGCTGATGGAAAGGTCATTCCATGTATTATCACTGCCACTCCTTTCCGGGAGCCCGGTGGTAAGCTTATTGGTATCATTGAAGTTACCCGGGATATCAGCAATTGGAAAAAAATTGAACATTCCCTGTCTGCCACAGCAGAGAGCCTACGGCTCAGAAATGCTGAACTGGAAGATTTCGCTCATGTTATTTCTCACGACCTGCAAGAGCCCTTAATGCTGATTGAGGCGTTCAGTGAGCGTATCCAGACAAAATGTGCCTCGAAACTCCCCGAGAAGGGCCGCAATTATCTGGAGCACATCACAAGTTCTGCACAGCGAATGAAAAACCTTATCGACGGACTGCTCCTCTATTCCCGGATCAGCAGTAAGGCAAAACCTTTTGAACAGGTAAATTTACAAGAAGTCATATCTTCAGTTCTCGATGACCTGGCCTTAAAGATTGAAAAATATGAGGCCGAAGTTACCGTGGATGCAGAGCTGGCCACCATTGAAGCAGACCCTCTACAGATACGCCAACTCTTCCAGAACATTATCGGTAACAGCCTGAAATACCATGCTCCCGGTCAGAAACCAATAATCACAATTCTGCACCGCCCCTTCACTGATTCTGCCTATAATCAGACCCATGTCCGCATATGCATCAAAGATAACGGTATTGGATTTGACTCAAAATATAAAAAACAAATATTTGATATTTTTCAGCGCCTGCACACCCACCAACAATTTACCGGAACAGGGATCGGACTTTCCATCTGCAAAAAAATTATTGAACGCCACCATGGAGAAATTTCGGCTGAGGGCAGGCCTGAGCAGGGTGCGTCCTTCACTATAACCCTCCCCCTGCAACAACAGAACCTCAACAAGAAAAAGAACATGAACGGTAGTCTCATTGATACTATCATCAACAGACGTTGAGCTGTTACTCTGTAGAATACATTTTTTACCTAAACCCGGATACCTGCCCTGCCTCTCTTTAAGCGAGGTGGCACTTCTCCAAACCTCCAACAACTTCCTGGAGTCACATAATCCGACTAGCCTGTAATGATTCTGCTCGTTTCATGTAAAAAAGTACCTCCCCGGTCCCAATTGAAACCGGACAGTTCATTTATTTCCAACATATTTCCAATATCTTATTTGACAAATACACACATCCAAGCTATTCTGATAATGGAATTTTTTCCTATACCCAACCAACATGAACCGAGATTGCAATGTTATCTTCTCCCATACATCCTCCCCACGAGCTAAAAGAGCGTAGAAGATTTGCCCGTTTTACCCCTAAAAACGGAACGATGGCCGTCAGCAACCATACTCTTGGCCCAATTGCCAATATCAGCATGGGTGGACTTTCCTTTCAATGCATGGACGATGACAACAACAAGTCCCTCTCAGACTTCTTTGGCATTTTTCTGGGCTCGGATGATATCCTCATCGACAAGATTCAAGGCCAGATCGTATCTGACAAACTGGAACGCCCAAAGAACATATTTGCACAAACCAAAACCCGACAACTCTCAATCCGGTTTCTCAAACTCAGCTCCGATCAACGGAAAAGGCTGAAAGAGTTTATCCTCACCAAAACCCATTGCGTTGCCAGAGCAGATTGACAAGTCCATCGTATCCCGGTAGATTTGCTCCATGCCCATTTTCCAACTGAACGAACAGAACACCTTCCCCAACCCTGAACTTGCAGAAAAAAACGGACTCCTTGCCATTGGTGGAGATCTCTCCGTAAAAAGATTGCTTTCTGCTTACTCACAAGGTATTTTCCCCTGGTATTCAGAAGAGGAGCCACCTCTCTGGTGGTTTACAGATCCACGACTGGTCATCTTCCCCGACGAATTCCACATCCCAAAACGACTGGCCAGAACCTTGAGAAACTCCGATTTTCAAACGACCCTGAATCATGATTTCAAACGCGTCATTCAATCCTGCGCAGAGATCAGAACAAAAAGTGGTGAGGGCACCTGGATTAATCCGGACATGCAGGAAGCGTATCTTGCACTACATAATGCGGGCTACGCCCACTCTCTGGAATGCTGGGTAAACGATGAATTGGCCGGTGGATTGTACGGAGTACAGCTGGACAATGTCTTTTTTGGTGAGTCCATGTTTACCAGGATCACGAATGCTTCCAAAGTAGCCCTTGTCGCATTGGTGACTTATGCCCGCAAACAGGGTATAGAACTCATAGATTGCCAGATGACCACCCAGCACCTGCTCAACTTTGGGGCAAGGGAAATTAAAGGTCACCAATTCCGTTCTCTTCTGGAAAAACATATAAAACAAATAAATTACAAAAAATTATGACAACACAAACAAACGATATCCCCGGCGATAACGGTGAAAAAAATGAAGAGCTGCAAACAGGCCGGGAAAAAGAAGGCAAAGAGCTTCCCGAAGTTCTTAATGCCGTCCGCTTCCGAACCCGTGACAGAGAGCACAACACCTGGTATGTGTCCGTCAGCGAGATGAAAGGAAATCCTGTGGAAATATTTGCGTCCACAGCCTTTGACAGGGATGACCACCTTCAGTCACGTATTTCCAACCTCACAACAATTACCAGGCTGGTTTCCCTTATTCTTCGCAATGTGTTTTTAGGAGAAGCGTTAACCCTTGAAAAGACCATCAAGCAACTGAAAAGAAGCTCCAGACAAAAGAATGACCTCCCGGACATGCTGACCACTGTCCTGCAAAGCTACAGCCGGGAAGAGACGGAGAGACAGGAAAACAACAAGCAGTAATCAGTAATCA
>JAOZKN010000031.1:11998-25911 GCA_029935315.1 Desulfocapsa sp.
TACAGCCGGGAAGAGACGGAGAGACAGGAAAACAACAAGCAGTAATCAGTAATCAAAGTCAAACTCATAGGGCAGTGAAGATTTGTCAAAATGGCGGAGAACCTCTTTTAAGACATGAAGGGTGGGGACTTGAAAACTGATTTCCCAGGCAGGTGTCGGGGTAGGTGTTTTTGAAAGAAGGGTAATTTCCAGGAGCTTCATTTCCTCTGGTGCTACACTGAGTAACATCATAACCCTGTGTCGGGTGGCTGCCATAATTGCCAGTGACTGCGTTTTTACAACACGTGTTTCATGCTGTTTCCAGCGCAAATCAACGATATCTTCCCGCTGGAATTTCACTTTCCTCAGCTGCGGACACCCCTTCTGATGGATAGATAAGCCTCTCTCAGAAAGCAGAGCAAATAAGCCCTTATTGGTGGGGTTTGGTTTGCAACAGGCCGAAATTTTGATGGTTGCCGGATCAAGTGTCGTCAGCTCAATCTTATTGAATGAACCTGTGGGCTTCACAAGGGGTGCTTTTTTACGGTACAGTTTTTCTTCAATCTGAGCAATCAAAATGGACAGGCGCAAACGCCCCTCCCCCACATGCACATAGAGTTCATCCAGATCAGCCAGAGAAAAATGCTGCAACACTGTCTGTACGCCCTCACTTTCTAAAAGATCAAAAGGCAAACCATAGCTCAACATTTCCTGGGCAACAATGGAGTGTCCTATTTCTTGTGAGAGTTGCTGACGACGAATGCGAAACGTTTTGGATAATTCAGCCCTTGCCCGTGGAGTACGGCAGCGTTTTAAAATCGCCGGCTGAAACTGCAGAGGATGCTCAGAGCGAAGCACTCGAATAACATCGCCATCACGTAATTTATAAAGACTTGAAACTTTTCGACTGCCAATCATGGCACCGGTACAACTATGGCCAACGTCTGTATGCACCCTGAAGGCAAAATCCAGCACTACGGAGTTTGCCGGCAGACAAAACAGATCTCCGGCTGGAGTGTAGGTATAGATTTCTTTTTCACGGCTGGCGGCAATTACCTCACGATAAGATCCGGATTCTTCGGATCCAATCACGTCAAAAAGTTCCTGGATTTCTTTTATAAAACTACGCTGAACACTGTTTTTAGAAGTCCAGTCATGAAAGAGACCCCGCTGGGCACGCCGGGCCATATCTTTTGTCCGAATCTTAAAAAGGTACTTATGTCCTTTTATATTGGCCCGGGCATGCAAGCCCTGATACCCCGTGGGTTTCGGATTGGCAATAAAATCCCGAATCGTTCGTGGAATGGGAGCAAAGGTCTGGTTGAGAATTCCCAGTACTGCATAACAAGACTGCACATCATCACTGATGATAAGTATTTCCAGTGGATTATCGATCGCTTTTCGCAAAATTCGATTGGATGAATCGTAATAGGCCCATAATCCTTTGGTTCGAATAGAGACTTCGGTACTCAGCCACACTTCCTGCATTTGATCAGAAAGGGCCTCGACAATCTCCTGTGCTTCCGGAGAATTTCCCAGCTGACGGATCTGGCTTTTCAGCTTTGCGCCCTGTTTGGGAAACTTAAAAATAAGTGCCAGATCATACATCTCACGCTTGAGGCTGAACAGGCCGAGAACTGCGGCCAGCGGGGCATAGATATCCAGTGTTTCATCGGATATTTTCTGCCGTTTATGCGGTGGCATGGCGCTGAGAGTGCGTAGATTGTGTAGACGATCCGCAAGTTTTACCAGCATTACTTCAGGACGCAGTGCTGCTCCTGAGAAAATCTTGCGATGCACCAGTTTGGACAAGGACTGCTTATCACCGGAATCTCTGGTTACCTTTGTGCATCCTTCGACAATTGCAGCCACATACGAACCAAACTTTTCATCAACCAGTTCAATGGTGACTTCTTCAACATCTTCAACCGTATCGTGAAGAAGAGCAGCGGAGAGAATTTCAGGATCCACCACATCCATTTCAGCAGCCAGTATTTTAGCAACCGAACAGGGATGCATAATATAGGCTTCACCTGACTTACGCCACTGATCATCGTGGGCATCCGTTGCAAAATCAAGAGCATCCCAAAAGATATGCGCCGTTGGGCCGGATGCGAGTAACTGTCGCATCTGAGAACGGTATAACTCTAGATCAAAAGGAATATATTGCATAAAAAAGAACCAGTATTCGCAGATCAAATTGCTTTTTAAGAAATCGTGACTACTCTACCTATATCATGATCATTCAGATCAGATAACGATTCAGGCAGTGAACAACATAACGGCGTCAGCCCTCGACCTGAATTATCACACTTCGTTAACTCTACCAGAAATAATAGATTCTTGGAAAAACAAAAAATATAATGAGAAAAAAAAGACACATTCCACGTAAAAAAAAGGGGAAACGTCCCCACCGTGGCCAGAAACCAAAATTTAATAAACAGCAGTCCCGTGACGACAGTCTCAAATTTGAAGTATTAAGCCTTCTCTATACAAGCGAACAAGCATTACAGGGCAAAGAGATCCTGAATCAACTGGATCTTCCGCTTTCGTCCACAAAGCCCCTTCATAACCTTCTTCTTGAACTGACAAAAAGCAAAATCCTGAAACAACTGGATAATGACCGGTATGGGCCTGGTTCAAAACATCGCCTGGCGGAAGGAACCCTTGATCAAAACGCCAAAGGTTTTGGCTTTGTAACAAATCTCACCTCCAGATTCCAATCGCCAGAATACAGCAAGGATGCATTCCTGTCTCCTGCAAATATGAACTCGGCCCGCCACGGCGACACGGTTCTAGTCAGAATATTCAAGGTTAAAAAAGATGGTCGTCCGGAAGCGGAAGTGCTTTCTGTTTTGCATCGTGGCACCGAACAACTGGCCGGTTTTGTAACCTTCAAATCCGGGCAGACCCTTGTCTACCCGGAAGACTTCCGCTTCCCCTTCACTGTTCGCATCCCCGGGAAACGAGACGAAAAGCTTGAGGAAGGTGATGCCGTTATTGTAAAAATTGATGGGGAGACCAACGACTTCAGGCACCAGAACGGTACACTTATTAAGATCCTCGGCAATCCGGATTCTGTGGATGTACAGATGCAGCTGGTCATAGAAAAACACTCTCTGCCCCATATCTTCAGCGATGCCACCCTTGAGCAGGTGCAAAACATCACAGACAACATTGCACCAGGCACAGGCAGACTTGACCTGCGGGATATTCAACACATCACCATAGATGGAGAAACTGCAAAGGATTTTGACGACGCAATTGCTGTACAAAAAACACGCAAAGGCTTTCGACTCTATGTTTCCATTGCTGATGTCAGCCACTATGTCCCGCCGGGAAGCCCTCTGGATAAAGAGGCCTACCTGCGAGGAACATCCATTTACTTCCCGGGCCGTGTTATTCCCATGCTGCCTGAAAGGCTTTCAAATGGTCTGTGCAGCCTTGTACCCGACCAGGACCGATATGCATTCACTGCAATACTTGATTTTAACAGGGCTGGTCATCTGCTGGCCAAAGAGTTTGGGAAATCCATTATCTGCAGTAAAAAACGTTTTACCTACACCACCGTTAAAGAAATACTGATTGATAAGGACACAAAAGTCAGAAAGGAACACAAAGATTTCCTGACTCCTCTGAAATGGGCATCTGAGCTGGCTACAGAGCTAATGCAGCTTCGGGAAAAGCGCGGCTCAATTGGTTTCACAATCCCTGAACCATTTATGGAACTGGACGACCAGGGAAAAATAAAATCAATCCGTCGAACTGAAAGAAACTTCGCTCACAAACTTATTGAAGAGTTTATGCTGGCGGCCAATGAGGCAGTGGCAGAAACATTCACCGAAAACAAACTTGACGGTCTTTATCGTATCCACGAACGCCCGTCTCCTGAAAAAATCCAGGAATTTGTTGAATTTGGCAGATCCCTTGGCTTGGACCTGCCTCCCCTTCGCCAGGATCCTGACTGGTTTGGTCAGGTAATTGACCTGGTCAAAGGTTCGCCAAAAGAGTATGTCATCAATAATCTACTCCTGCGTGCCATGCAGCAGGCTCGCTACGATGGAAAGAATGTAGGCCATTTTGGACTTGCAGCCACTGACTACACGCATTTCACCTCTCCCATTCGCCGATATCCCGATCTTACTGTACATCGAACCCTGCAGACATTTCTCACACGCAACGATAACGTCCGCACGCGAAAGAAAGAATCCAATTCCACCAAAGAAATGGGAACTTTCCTCTCGGCCAGGGAACGGGTGGCTGTAACTGCCGAACGTGAAATGAATGACAGGTTGAAAATACGGTTTATGCACACAAAAATTGGCGAGATATTCCCAGCCGTCATATCCGGAGTTACTGGATCTGTTATCTTTATTGAGCTACTCGATCTGTTTGTCAGTGGTGGTATTTCTCTGTCTTCGCTCAAGGATGACCATTATATATATGATGCCAAACATCATCGACTCACCGGAAAACATAGCGGCCGGTCATTTCAAATAGGCGAGCCCATCACAGTGGGCCTCCTCGATGTTGATCTCAGACGCAACCGATTGTATTTTAGCCCTGTTGAGACTATGAAAACAGAAACATAAGCATTTACTTTAACAATCACACTTGACTTGAGGATGGATTTCGCCTAAAATTTTACATTTCGGAAACTATTTTCCAGGCACTTACCCCGGCCTTTCCTGTCTGAGCACTGGGGGTATGGATTAAATTTGACAATTTTTGGAGGTTCCTTGATATGGAAGAAGCTAGCTGGATCAGTACAATAATCAGTAATCCCTTTGCTAAAGGCCTGGCCCTTGGCGTTCTTTTCTGCATCATCATTTTTATTCGTGGTTTTCTCCGTCGTCGCGAACTGACTCAGGAAGTCTCCCGGTTGCGTACTCATCTGCATACAAAACTTGAAATTGATTCCGGAGAAAATGAACGGCGGAAAAACGAAATTGAAACCCTCAAACAGGAACGGGATAATCTTCGAATCACCGTCCAGTCCCTGAACCAGAAACCCGGACGTAAAGAGATCCGCCAGTACTACATATACCAGACAGCGCTGGATATGATGTTTGAGAAAGCTCCCGGCTTTGCTCCTGCCTGGCAGATCACCCTTAAAGAAGCTGAAAGGACATTTGACGATTCAGAAAAAGGTGTCGTTCCCCTGCTCAAACGCCTTATGCCTACAAATGCGACTAAACAGGTGGAAGAATATGAGAAACTCAGCCGCGTATCCCTTGAGGAAAGCATGGCCAAATAAGCCACGATAAACTCTTTTTACGCTCTTAACGCAAACGGCCATAAAACACTTTTTTTGTTTTATGGCCGTTTTTCTTTTTATTTCAGTGTCTCATCATGTCCGCACAACAAAACCTCCTTGATAATATCGGTATCGTTCTCTTGCACCCAAAGTATCCGGAAAATATCGGCTCAGTTGCCAGAGCTGCCTGGAATATGGGAATCACCAACATAGCTGTTGTCAGCAACGAGTACCCGGTTCATGCACGCATGGCAAAACTCGCCACCCACAATGCTGCACACCTCCTTGACCAGATGACAGTCCATGAAACTCTGGGCGAGGCACTGGCTCCCTTTTCACAGGTCATAGGAACCACGGCCAGACGTGGCCGGCAACGTATTCCTGCAAAACCACCTCGGAAAATAATGGAGAACATCCTGCCCATGCTCCCGGAAAACAAGGTTGCCTTTCTTTTTGGGCCGGAAGACTGTGGCCTCAGCAAGGAGGCGCTCAGCTATTGCCAGCAAACATCTGCAATTCCCACGGCTGATTTTTCTTCACTCAACCTTGCTCAGGCAGTGGCCATTCATTGCTACGAAATCTTTCACGCAGTCGTGTATGAGCAAAAAAAGCCTTTGCCGGCACCCAAAATTGCAAATTCCCGAGAACTTGAAAATATGTTTCAGTTTGTGGACAGAACCCTCAGCCACATTGATCTTCTCCATGACAAAAGTCACGACTACTATATGCGCAACATCCGACAATTCCTTGGCCGGGTTCAGATGAGTGCGCGTGAAACGACTATTATCCGGGGAGTCTGTCGCCAGTTTCTGGCAAATGCCAAGTCCGACACAAAAAAGTAGGGAACGGGAAGTACGCGAGGGGGGGGGAAACATTGTATGTCGGAAGAATTCAGGATGAACTCCTCCGACACTCTATCAAAAACTTCTACCAACCGACATTTGCAATACGCTTGCCAACAATCCCTACACCTTCAACAGTGAAATACTGGACGAGAGATGGGCCAGGTGTGTTCACCACGATGGTCTCCACATACCAGAGATCATCATATTCAACACCAGCAAGAGTGGTAAGTACCATGTCCGTTCTGTGGTGGAATGTCCAGGTTGCGTTAGAAGAGAACTCTTTCACCAGAGTACCGTCTGCCTTGTATATGCTACTCTGAATGTAATTTGTCGTAGCCTCACCACTTTTACGATAGCGCGACATGGAACAGTTTGCGATATTCATATAAAGCTCCGGCTTCACCCCGGGAACTGCGGGAAGAATCTTGGCGATACAACCAAATTCATTATTACTCAAATAAGTATATGTACGTGTTCCATTGGGGGCGGTCTGCACAAAAACACGGGAATTTTGCGGGAGACGATCCACAAAGAACTGGATCTCCGGCTCATACAAATCAACCTCAGGGAGACTACGGACAAAAATATCATAGATATCAACCTTGTCTGCTCTCATTTCTCGAGATCTGTTACTGGAATGATATGACGCACCATCCGCAAAGGACTCGGCACTTACCTGAGCAGCGGGGCTGAGGAACAGCACTCCTAACATAATACCTAACATGATTCTCTTCATTTCTTCCTCCTTTTAGTCCCATCAGGAACAACATATTCGCCAGGGGTTCTGATTCCCCTGAAACCTTAAGGACTATCTTCTAACACATAAAATCGTCAAAAAAAACTAAAAAGAGCATGCGGACCCAGAGAAACATTCCCAAACAACCCTGTAATGTTTGGCACTTCAGAGGATATGGTGATACATTTTTTTTTCGCAGAAGAAGAGCTGCAGACAAAATCAACGTTCAACATCCGGGGAGCCTGAAAAGTGCTTACAGAAAATTTACGGGACAAGCTCATACAAAGGACACTCACTGCATCGGGGGACTCCTTTTTTGCAAAACTCCTTGGCCACGGCTACTATCAGAGCATGGTATTCATTGAAAAGTTGCACATCTTCCGGCAGGCTATCCATAAATTCCTGCTGCAGACTGTAGTAATCATTTTCTTCGGCAACGATCTCATGGCGTGAAAAAACACGATGTGTGTAGGTATCAACCACAAACACTGGCTTTTCTGCAGCATAGAGCAGTATGGAGTCAGCAGTTTCCGGCCCAACTCCCTTCACCCCCAGCAAGTTCTCACGTGCACCCTCCAAACTGTCGTCCAACAAAAACTGCACTTCGCCCTCATACTCATCCGCTATCATCTGAAACAAATTTTTTAGGCGACGGGCCTTGATATTATAGTACCCGGAAGGTCTGATATACTCAGCCAATTCATCCACTGCCAGACCGTGTAAGACTACAAAACTGAGTTGCTTTGCAGCTCTAAGGTTTGCAATGGCCTTTTCCACATTGCCCCAATTTGTATTCTGGGTAAGCACTGCCCCCACCATTGTTTCCAGTGCGGTTTCTCCAGGCCACCAGTTCTGGGGGCCGTAATAGGCAAAGAGCCTGTTATACACACGCAGAAAAGGATTCTTTTCTTCTTCCATCAGTTAATCTCCAAGACAGATTCCAATTTCCCTTGCGGTGAAAACCTTATCACTATTCAGATTTACTTTTTTCCGCGACTTTATCGCTTCTGCCAGAGGAACAGACCCCATATGCGGGGACTTAAGGGCCACCATATGACCGAATACCCCCTCCTCCACCAGACGAACAGCCGCAGCGCCAAAGCGCATGGCGAGCAGGCGATCAAAAGTAGTGGGCGAGCCTCCGCGTTGCAGGTGGCCAAGTACAAGGGACCTGGTATCCTTTCCGGTGCGCTCTCGCACCTCTTGTGCCACCCAGTCTCCAATCCCCCCCAAAAGAGGTTCACTCCGGCCAAGTTCTCCACCTTCCTTGCTTACCACCTTGCCACCTGCAGCAACAGCACCTTCGGCCACCACCACAATGGAATAATTTTTTTCATGAAGTTCATTCTCCATGATTTTTTCACATACCTTCTGCATGGCAAAGGGAACCTCAGGAATCAAAATCACATCAGCACCACCTGAGATACCGGAATACAGGGCAATCCAGCCGGAATCACGTCCCATAACCTCAACAACCATAACTCTATCATGGGACTTTGCAGTGGAATGCAATTTATCAAGGGCTTCTGTGGCGGTGGATACCGCAGTATCAAACCCAAATGTCCGATCCGTTGCTTCAAGGTCATTATCGATTGTTTTGGGGACACCTACCACTGGCATGCCCTTCTCAGAAAAACGATGGGCTATTTCCAGGCTGCCATCACCACCAATGGCTATATGACAATCAAACCCCATACGATCGAAATTTTTCATTATCTTATCCGAGACATCAATAATTTTCACTTCACCAGCCAGGTTTTCAAAAGGCATGGCAAAGGGATTTCCTTTATTCGTTGAGCCAAGTATCGTCCCACCGGTGGAATAGATATCTTCAACATCTTTCAGTTGCAGGCGGTACAACTCATCCCTGTCGAGAAGCCCCTTGTAACCGCTTCGACTCCCGAAGACCTCCCATCCCCTTCGATAACAGGCATGGACGACGGCATAAATAACGGCATTGAGCCCGGGAGCATCACCGCCCCCTGTTGAAATCACAATTTTCTTCATAAAAGGAACCTTTTCACTTCACATTTTTGTTAATTCATGCATATTATTCCGTAAGGAATAAATTAATTTCTAACAAACAACAGAACAGCGTGTATTTACACAAAATTTTTTCTCGATATAGAGATTGACTTCTCTTTGTGAGTTACTATTCTATAGTAGCATGTTAAGAGGTGTTGAAAAATTCTTTTTTACCCCTGCCGCAATTAAAGGCATGCTTAAACGAAAGATACAATAAAGTTTTTTCACTTTGCTAATTTTATTATAAACAGGAGGTTTTCATGTCTGATTTTACAGTAACAGACCAGGCGGTTGAAAAACTTAAGGAATACTTGGAGCAGAACAATATCACTTCTGCCTTGCGTATTGCCTTAATGCAGGGCGGCTGAAGCGGCCCATCACTGGGACTGGCTCTGGATGAGCCAAAAGACAACGACAAAGTTTATGACCAGGACGAGCTTACATTCCTGGTTGAAGAAGGATTAATGAATACCTGCGGTTCCATCAAGGTTGAATTCATTGATGCTGGACCACGCTCAGGTTTTGGAATTACCTCCACCAATTCTATTGGCGGCGGTGGCGGTTGCTCTTCCGGCTCCTGCGGATCAGGTGGCTGCGGCTGAGACAGCTTTTCTTCACTCGTAACACAAGGCGATAATTCCTTTCCAGGAGTTATCGCCTTTTTTTTTATGCCTTTCTCCTTTATGCAATTTCCCTGCCAAAATCTTGACATCCTCCGTGTTCGTCCTTACTTTCTCTAGCAGTAACACAACAACACAAAATTTAATCATTTGATATTATAGAATATTTCACAATTATTCCACCCACAAAACGGAGGGGAGATAATGCAATTCGACAAACTAACAGTAAAGTCGCAAGAGGCCATACAAACTGCCCAGCAACTGGCAGAGAATAACAATAATCAGGAAATTAGCATCACCCACCTGGTAAAAGCGATCCTTGAGCAAAAAGACGGGGTTGTCGTTCCGGTTCTGCAAAAAATCGGCATCGAGCCCTCCATTGCGCTTATGGAGACCAACAAGCTCATTGAGAAAATCCCTCAGGTAAGCGGCAGTGGAGCTGGCCAGGCCTACCTTGCAAACGATTTACGAAAAATCATCGACAACTCCTTTGCAACTGCCAGCCAGATGCAAGATGACTTTGTCAGCCAGGAGCATTTATTTTTAACAATCATCAAGGACAAATCATCTGATTGCACCAAGGCTTTCAAAAAACTGGGCATTGACGAGAAAAACTTCCTGACCGCACTGACAACCATCCGCGGCACCCATCGGGTTACCGACCAGTATCCGGAAGAAAAATACCAGGCCCTGGAAAAATACGCGAGAAACCTCACCGATGTGGCAAGACAGGGCAAGCTGGATCCGGTAATCGGCAGAGATGAAGAGATCAGAAGAATTATCCAGGTGCTTTCCCGGCGCACGAAAAACAACCCGATCCTTATCGGTGAACCGGGTGTAGGCAAAACAGCAATAGCAGAAGGCCTTGCCAGCAGGATTGTCAGTGGCGACATCCCTGCAACCCTTAACGACAAACAGGTATTCAGCCTTGACCTTGGCGCCCTTGTGGCAGGTGCTAAGTATCGCGGCGAATTCGAGGACAGACTTAAGGCAGTCCTCAAAGAAGTGGAAGACCGGGCCGGAGAAATCATCCTCTTTATCGACGAGATCCACACACTTGTGGGGGCTGGAGCCGCGGAAGGGTCCATGGATGCATCTAACATGCTGAAACCTGCTCTGGCCAGGGGCGAACTGCACTGCATTGGCGCAACAACCCTCGACGAATACCGAAAATATATCGAGAAAGATGCTGCCCTGGAAAGAAGGTTTCAGCCCGTACTGGTCCAGGAACCCACCGAAGAGGACACCATCGCTATTCTCCGCGGCATCAAAGAGAAATATGAAGTACACCACGGTGTCCGCATCCAGGATTCGGCAACAGTTGCCGCAGTAACTCTTTCAAGCCGCTACATCACGGACCGGTTCCTGCCGGACAAGGCCATTGACCTGATCGATGAAGCAGCCTCCAAGCTGCGCATCGAAATAGACTCCATGCCCACCGAGATAGACGCACTGGAACGAACCAAGATCAAACTGGAGATTGAAAAAGAGGCATTAAGAAAAGAAAAAGACAAGGCCTCCAAAGAACGTCTGGACGAAGTCAACGCCAAACTTGGCGAACTCAACGATGAACTGGCATCCTTAAAAGGACAGTGGACCATCGAGCGCGATGCGATTCAGGACATTCGCAAGATAAAAGAAGAGATTGACGAACTCGGAAGCGTTGCCCAAAAAGCAGAACGGGCAGGAGATCTGCGCCAGGTTGCAGAAATTCGCTATGGGAAAATAGTTGCGCTCCAGAAACAGATGGACGCAGCCAACCAGAAGCTGCACAGTATTCAGGAAAAACAGCAGATGCTCAAAGAGGAAGTGGACAGCGAAGATATTGCCGGTGTAGTTGCCAAATGGACAGGAATCCCTGTCGACAGGCTCCTGGAGGGAGAGAAAGACAAATTAGTTCAGGCGGAAAGCGAACTTGGCAAACGGGTTATCGGCCAGAAAGACGCCATCAAGTCAGTAGCCAATGCAGTAAGACGTGCCCGTGCAGGATTACAGGACCCGGATCGTCCCCTGGGTTCTTTTATCTTTCTTGGCCCCACAGGTGTTGGAAAAACGGAACTTGCCAGGACCCTTGCGGACTTCCTCTTTGACTCAGAGCAGGCCATGATCCGGATCGACATGTCTGAATTTATGGAAAAACATTCGGTGGCAAGGCTTATTGGTGCCCCCCCGGGTTATGTTGGATATGACGAAGGCGGATACCTGACAGAAGCTGTGCGCAGACGCCCATACGCAATAATCCTGCTGGATGAAATTGAAAAAGCGCACCCGGATGTTTTCAACGTTCTTCTGCAGGTCCTTGATGATGGACGGATGACCGACGGTAAGGGACGGACCGTAGACTTTAGAAACACCATTATGATCATGACGTCCAATCTTGGCAGTGATCTTATCATGAAGATGACAGACAACCAGGAAAGCGAAGAGACCATCCGCAACCAGATTGATGAAATTCTCCACCAGAAGTTCAAACCGGAATTTCTCAACAGGGTTGACGAGACCATTCTTTTCCATAGCCTTTCCAAAAAGGATATGTCCAGCATCATCGACATACAACTGAACCGACTCAAAAAGAGACTCGGGGCACGAAAAATCACCCTTGATATCAGCAGCGATGCCAAAACATATCTGGTGGACAGCGGATATGACCCGCTCTTTGGCGCCAGACCGCTCAAACGTGCCATCCAGCGCCACCTTGAAGACCCACTGGCCATGGAGATCCTGGCAGGGATTTTCCCCGAAGGAAGCACAATCAAGGTTGCAACAGAAGCAGGAAAACTTACATTTACAGACACCACAGAATAAGTAAACAGAACATA
The DNA here is from genome assembly GCA_029935315.1 of Desulfocapsa sp. Taxonomy (GTDB): domain Bacteria; phylum Desulfobacterota; class Desulfobulbia; order Desulfobulbales; family Desulfocapsaceae; genus Desulfocapsa. The sequence continues at coordinate 24,280 of JAOZKN010000031.1, forward strand.
TCAAAGAGGGGGAGAAAGTGAGCCAATTACTTTCTCCCCTTTATTTTTTATCACGAATATGTTTGCATGCCTCAATCATTTTCCATAAACCAACTATTGACAAACTCGTAAAAACCTAAACTTGTAGATGGCTAAGTAAAAAACTCCATATCCGAGGCGAGAACATTTTCAATTGTTTCGGCGTACTAGAGTACGTCGTAATGATTGAAAATGTGAAGCAACGAAGGAGATGGAGAGTTTTCACCCAAACTACCGGGTATAAATACGACGCCACCAACTATTAAGCGGAGCAAAGAATGGCCAGCGATGTAAACGATATAAGCATAAGCTATGAAGAAGACGGACAGCTTCTGGTAAAAGAACTGGACAAAGAAATCCTGACAAAAGGTGCATGGGCAACAATTGTCTTTCGTTACCAGAACTGGAGTAAGGCCAAAAACGAATTTGGCAAAGAAATGTTCACCATCAGACGCTACCAGAAAAGGGACGGAGAATATCTACCCAAATCAAAATTCAATATCTCAAGCATTGATCAGGCAAAAAAAGTTATCGCAACCCTTGAAAAGTGGGTTAAATAAACACAGGATATAGCACATGTACTTCCCGGTGGCTGACATTGAGTTATCTCCTTTTATTCCGCCACTTATTGCGTGTGCTATTTCTTTTTTCACTTCCATGGCAGGGGTATCAGGGGCTTTCCTCCTCCTCCCCTTTCAGGTATCCGTTCTAGGCTTTGACTCTCCGGCAGTCAGCAGCACCAACCACCTCTATAATATAATAGCGATCCCTTCCGGTATTTACCGTTTTATCAAAGAGGGCAGAATGCTCTGGCCACTGACCTGGCTGGTCGTCATTGGCACACTCCCGGGTGTACTGGCCGGTGTTCTCATACGGATCACTTATCTCCCTTCCCCTGAGGCCTTCAAACTATTTGTTGGCTTTGTACTTCTCTATATCGGCGTAAAGCTTTCCCTTGATATTCTGGGCCCCCAAAAAAGCGCCCCTGAAAGACAAGGCCGATCCAGCGGGAAGGAAATAGAATTTAGAATCAGCGAAACAAGCCTATCCCTTCATTTGCTCAAATTTCAATTCAACGGCTGCCATTACCAGATAAACACCTTTGCCGTTATTTCATTAAGCTTAGTTGTTGGACTGATTGGCGGTATCTACGGAATCGGCGGAGGAGCAATCATTGCACCGTTTTTCGTAACCATGTTCAGGCTGCCCATCCATACCGTTGCAGGCGCAAGCCTTATGGGGACATTTATAACCTCAGCAACGGGTGTGCTGTTTTTCCAAATACTCTCCACAACAAATCTGGCAGGCGCTCAAAATATTGCACCGGACTACCGACTGGGCCTGCTCTTTGGCATCGGTGGAGCCATAGGCATGTACCTGGGGGCAAGAGCACAACGTTTTTTCTCCGCCACAGTCATCAAATCAATCCTCACCGCAACACTTCTTTTTACTGCCTGCAAATATATTTTTTTCAGCTAAGACGCTAATGTTATGTACTCTCCCAGGGGAACAACACATTCATTTAAAACAATTTCGTTTTTCCAGTTGACACCTTCCCCTCAATTGAGTAATTTGCCGCGTCCCTGAGGGTAACCTCAAGGCGAGCTGATCTGC
>JAOZKN010000197.1:0-1440 GCA_029935315.1 Desulfocapsa sp.
ACTCTATGGAGCCACGGGAAATGTGATGAACTACAATTCATTGCAGGACAATGCAGGCAGCTACGCTTTACTGAATGCGAACGGTGCTGAGGTCAGTGGTCGCTATAACTACTGGGGAGCAAGTGCAACCATTGAGATGGATGCCGGAGAAAACCCCAAAGAGATAAACAGAATTTATGATTATTATGACAGTACCAGTCAGGGACTCGTCGAATATTCAAGCTGGTCAACTTCACCAATAGCTCTTCCCACAGCCCCACTGTCACACATCCATTCACCTGCAGACGGGTCTACTTTCAAGGCCACGCAGCTTCCCATAACAGGGATTGCGGTGGCAGCAAACGGTGTCAAGCGGGTGGAAGTCAGCCCCGATGGCGGTGCTAACTGGCACACGGCCACAGGGGAAGCAACCTGGAGTTATGACTGGAGTGTTCCCGGCAATGGAACCTATACTCTCCTTACCCGGGTTGTGGATAATGAAGATGTCACGGAAACTCCGGGGACAGGCATTTCCGTGACCATTGACAACAGTCTACCAACCACCAGCGGAGTTTTGTCCTCTGATGAAACCTGGAGCGGTGTTGTTACCCTTACAGGTGATCTAACTGTTCCTGCAGGGGTAACCCTGACCATCGATCCCGGAACCACTATCCGTGCCCAGGCTTTGTATGATGACCAGCATTCAGGAATAGATGTCTTCAGAACAGAGTTGATTGTTGAAGGCAATCTTTCCTTTGTCGGTACTGTTGCAGAGCCGATCACCTTCACTTCAGCTGCAACAAATCCTGCTCCGGGTGACTGGTACGGTATTCGTATGGTTAACGACGGTAGCATTGTCGCTTCTGCATCCCTGACCCTCACTCATTGTCATATTCAATACAGTGTGAACGGTGTCCATGCCACTAGCACAAACGGTGCAGAGATAACAATCTCTTTTGCTGAAAATGAAATAAGTGATGCGAGCCAGTATGGGCTTTTCAGTGAAACCAGGAACAGCGCTTCAACTCTCAACGGCTCCATAAGCAATAACATCATCAACAATACCGGGAGCCACGGTATATACATATACAGTGACGACCGGAGTAGTAGCGATCTGCTTATTAGCGGAAACACCATACATGACCTGACAGGCGATGGTATCTATCTTTATCCCCATAATATTTACAATACAAGATCATCCTTTTCTGTACTGAATAATACCATTTTTAACAGTGTCAGAGGAGTTACTGTTTATAATTATAACAGCAGCTCAGGGTACATAATAAACGGCAATGAAGTTTATCAGCAAACCGGGGCTGGAGTGGATTTTTATAGCCGCTATAACTATCCGCTTGATCTACTGTTCACTGACAATGCAATTCACGATAATGGAGGCAGAGGTGTTTATATTCATGCAAGTGATACCAACGCTGAGCTCTTTTATGCGGAACTGACCAATAA
>JAOZKN010000197.1:1540-2772 GCA_029935315.1 Desulfocapsa sp.
GTGGTGGTAACCCTAAAAATATTACCCGATTATTTGACTCTTTTGACGATGCCGGTCGTGGAACAGTGGATTATGCTGACTGGTTGAGCTCTAGCCCCACAGCTCCCACCGTTCCACTCTCTGAAATCACCTCTCCCCTCGGTGGAAGTACATTATCCACTTCACAAATATCCATAACAGGTATTGCCGTATCTCCATATGGGGTTAAGCGGGTAGAGGTAAGCCCCGATGGCGGAATAAACTGGTATGAAGCAGATGGTGGTGCAGCATGGAACTATACCTGGACTATTCCTGCTGATGGAACCTACCAACTCCTGTCACGGGCAATAGATAATAATGATGACATTGAAACCTGGAGTGCAGGCATTGAAGTCACCATAGATAGAAACCTGCCAACCACCTCCGGTCTTCTCCCTTCCGACGAGACCTGGAGTGGTGATGTGACCCTTACAGGTGATGTAACTGTTCCTGTTGGAGTGACATTAACCGTAGAGGCCGGCAGTACCATCCACTTTGAGGCGTTAAGCGATGATCAGAATTCCGGAGCGAATAATTCAAGGGCTGAGCTGATAGTAGAAGGTACTCTCCTAATTGCAGGAACTGCTGCCAATCCGGTTATTCTCACTTCAACATCGGCAAATCCTGCTCCGGGCGACTGGTATGGCATCCGCATGGTCAGTGATGGCAACAACCCGATCCTGACTGTTAGTCACTGCAGGATACAATATTGCACAAACGGTATTCATATTTTTGCAAGAAACGGTTCAACAGCAACACTTAACCTTACAGACAGTGAAATATCAGAGACCGGCAGCCATGCTATTCACAGTGATATCGAAGACAACGGAACTACGCTTGATGCTACTCTAACAGCCAACGTTATATTCAATACTGTAGGCTCGGGTATGTATTTTTATACCAGATATGGTGGCGTCAATACCCTCCTTGCTGAGGGCAACACAATACACGACACAACGACCCATGGTATTTATATTTATTCCTATAATTCCTCCAGCTTAACGTCCCAATATTCCCTGTTGAATAACATCATTTATAACAACGAAACAGGCTTCTACTTTTATGATGACAACAGCCAGGCGAAATATGTGATAAGTGGTAACGATATCTACGATCACACGAGCGATGGGCTGTATTTCAATGCACGTCAACACCATCAAGTGGATCTCCTGCTTTCCAACAATGTGATTCACAATAATGGTGGCAGAGGTTTA
>JAOZKN010000032.1:0-17017 GCA_029935315.1 Desulfocapsa sp.
TGGCTGGAACGGTAATGGAACACCTGGCCCAGATTTATCCTCTGACTGAAAAACAACTCGGGTTATTACTTGATGAATCAGTACTTTCACTGCGTCAAAGTTTAGAGATAGCTGAACAAGCCCTCGCTGAGAAGGATTTTATCCAGTTAGCCGGTATTGCACATAAAATGAAAGGGGCTCTCCTTGCTCTTGGCGCGCAATCTTGCGTTGAATCCTGTAAAGAACTGGAACATTATGCAAAAACGTGTAATGCCTCTCGCGGAAAACAGGAATTGAAGCAATTAAAACGTTTTTTACATTCATTACTGAAAAACAAGGTGTCATGAATTTCCAACATCACATTCTGGATACTCCTAAATTAACAGTCCTTCTCGTTGATGATGAAGTTTCACAACTTCTCCTGCTGCGTATGCTTCTTGAACGACAGGGGTATAAGGTCGTTACCGCAATGAATGGAAAGGAGGCAATTTCACTGCTTAGAAAACATCCCGATATTCGACTGGTGGTAACGGATCTGGATATGCCGGTTATGGATGGTTATGAATTTATTCGCAATATGAGGACTGAGCAGAACAGGTATGTCTATATTATCGTTTTAACGTCAAATGAAGATAAGACGTCAGTTGTGAAAGCACTCAATTACGGCGCTGATGATTTCCTGACAAAACCTGCTTTCGACGAAGAACTCCAACTGAGGATTCAGAGTGGTATTCGTTTGTTGCGTCTGGAAGGCCATGATGCCCTTATTCTTTCCATGGCCAAGTTGGCTGAGTACAGAAGTGAGGAAACTGGTTTCCACCTGGAAAGGGTGCAAAAATATGCCTGGCTGCTGGCAGAGGATATGTCTGAAAACTGTCCCGATCTTAATATTTCCATGGCATTTGCCGAGGAAATATCGCAGGTAACGCCACTTCATGATATTGGCAAGGTTGCAACCCCGGATCATATCCTTCATAAATGTGGTAAGCTGACAGCAGATGAATATGAGATTATGAAAGAGCATGTTGCAATCGGCGGAAGAATGCTTCTGGATCTATATGCGAAAACAGGTTCCTATTATTTGAAAACAGCCAGTGATGTGGCGATGTATCATCATGAAAGATATGACGGCAGTGGTTACCCGGAAGGGTTAAAGGGTGACGCGATACCAATCAGTGCCCGTATTATGGTTCTTGCGGATGTTTACGATGCCATGAGCAGTAAGCGATGCTATAAAGATGCTTTTTCACATGAAAAAATAAAAGCAATTATTATTGAAGAGCGTGGCAGGCACCTTGATCCTGATGTCGTTGATTCATTTCTTCGACAAGAAGATGTGTGGCTTGCCATTAAGACACGATTTAAGTAGGTTGTATTCACGTCTGTTGTCTGTTTTGTCGCATTCCACCTCCAATACATGATGGGAAAAGTATGAAAAAAATAGGATTTGCAGCTTTTCTGCTGCTTCTCTGTGTCGGGCTGTTTTTCTTTATGAAGAGTGGTAAAGAAAAGGGTGTTCTGGCCGCAGAATTTTTGCCACCTGATGTTTTGTTTTATGGTGAGCAGCATGATTTTGTCGATATGTACAAGGAGTTTTCTGGTAGCAGGCTTGGCAGGACACTTTCCCGAATCGATTATGAAAACATTATCGCTGAGCTGGGGGCGGCTGATGATGCTTTTTCCGGGGGCCTTGAACTATGGCAGGAGCTTGACAGGCTTGTAAATGATGCTGGATTTGATCAGTTGCTCGGTAAGGAATTTTCCCTGGCCTTGTTTCCGGCAAAATCATTTTCTCCTGCAAATCCGGTGAAGATGCTGGAAGACCAGCTGCTACTCATTGCACGACCTCGTCATAATGCCCATGTGTTACAATTCCTTGCTTCCTATATTGCCAAAGATATTGAGCAGTCAACGTTGCAGTACGGACGCTATACTATCACACGTTATAAGATTGATGAACAGAAAACCCTTTCCACTGCCACCGTTAAAGGGCTTGTGCTGGCAGCATTTGATGAACGTCTTGTTCGAAAAAGCCTAAGTATCTACGACGAGCAGACAGACACTCTTGCCCAAAATAACGAATATAAAAAGTTACGAAAAACATTTGCAGGGACAAAACTCTTCCAATATGCATCATTTCCTGCCCTGGTAACACAGGGGAAGATGATTTCTGCAGAATTATCCCAAAGGGACGATACCCCGTTTATGAGCCTTCTTCAGCAATGGGATGGTTGGGGGGCAATGGCTTATGGTGTCTGGAAGAAAGATGGTGTCATTAAAGAGCGGATGGAATTCTTTTATGATGCTGATAAACTTGACAGTGAAGTGGCCACTCTTTTTGAGGTAAGTCCCGAAGAAAACAATACCCTTGGCATGGTTTCCGCTGATACCCTCTTTTATTACTGGACTAATAGCCTGAACCTGAAGCTTCTCTGGAATATCTACGGAGAGGCAATGGTGGAACAGGGCCCCACAATGTTCGATTTGTTACAGTCTGAATTACAGGATAGCGTTGGCTTGCAACTGGAAGAGATTCTGGCCATGGTTGATAATGAATGTGTGATAATGGTTAAGGATATGGATGGTAATGGCATCCCTATCCCTAAAGTGATGCTTGCTCTGCAGCTCAAAGAATCTAAGAAATTTATGGAAGTTTTTGACAAGCTTGTTCTGGATGCAGAGCTTCCCATAAATACGGAAACCTTTCAGGGGCAGAGTGTGAGGTACTGGGGAATTGCTCCTCAGGGAGGGTTGCAGCCTGCAGTTACGCTGTTGGATGACTACTTGCTCCTTTCCAATTCCCTGGATTACGTGAAACAGGTGGTTGCACTGCAGGGCAATCCTGACGATACCCTGTTAAAGAAGACTGGCCTTAATGACTTGCGAATGGAACTGGAGCAGAAGAATAATTCTGCAGCCTACGTGCATATTGCCCTTATGGCCGATGCCTTAAAGACGCTGGCAACATGGGCTGGTGGAATAGCTGTTCTTCAGGGGCCTGAAAAAGCGCAACAGATAAACGTTGTCGTGGAAGAACTTCTTGTGCCTATCCTTGATGGCATAGCCATGTATACGCAAATGGCGACAAGAAGTGAGGTGCAGGGGGATAGTATTATCGTGGAGTCAACTACCCTTGTGGTTGATTAAAACTGGGGTTTAGCGAAAAGAATATGGAAGATCTGGTAAAAGAACTTGGGCAACTTGTGCCTTTTAAAGAAACTACTGATATTGGTGACCTGGTGCTGGTTGCTGCCAAAGAACCGCATATGCTTGTCTATGCTCTGGTAACCGATATAACACGAGATACTTCAAGAAAAGCTGAGTGGTGGCATCTTGCCCTCACTTTTCTTACCGTACCACCCCAGGAGACCACGTGGACATTGCGCACCCCGCAGATGACTGGCCTGGAGATATTTACCATGGGTGGTGAGGAACGTTTTGTGAAAGCGGTCAATATGGTTCCCTCTCCTGGTAAAGCCGAAGCCCCCCCGGTTGCCGAAGACACGGATAAACCTACGACTAAGAAAACACCAGTTCTCAAACGGGTAAAGTAGTGAGCGCCTGGTCTGAGCGCAAGCTTATTGAGAAAATCAGCAAGGGGAGCAAGGGGAAGCAACCTGGTGTTTTGCTATCCATTGGTGACGATTGCTGTGAGCTCGCAACCGGAAGCAGTAGCCTTATTTCAACGGATACCCTTGTTGAATCCGTCCACTTTGATCTGACATTTCACCCTCCCTATTCTTTAGGACGAAAGTCCATTGCTGTGAACCTTAGTGATATCGCAGCAATGGGGGGTGTCCCTCGGTTTGTTTTATTATCCCTTTGCTTACCTGAAGATCTTAAACAGGAATGGATCAACCAGTGGCTTGAGGGGGCATTTTCCATGTTGGGTGAATTTGATTGCTCCCTGGTTGGAGGAGATACTGTAAAGGGCAGGCAGCTGGTTTTGGGCATAACTGTCCTTGGAGAAGCTCTCCCCTGTGGCGCAGTATACAGATCCGGTGCCAGTGAAGGGGATACAATATGGGTTTCCGGAATTTTAGGGGCGGCTGGAGCAGGCCTTGCTTTACTGAATCATGAAAAAAAACATTCGGGGAGTGTAGATTTCTCTTCGTATCGTTCTCTTTGTGCTGCACATTTGGATCCAACCCCACAAGTGTTTCTTGGACAAGAACTTGCCAGGAGTGGATATGTGACGGCCATGCAGGATATCTCAGATGGTCTGGCAACTGATCTTGCACATCTTTGCAGGGCGTCCGGTGTCAGAGCTGAGATTGAGAGTGATGCGTTTCCCATGACCCGGGAGACGTCTGCTGCTGCAGATTTCCTTGGTGTAGAGGTGGAGGATTTGCTTCTTCGGGCTGGTGAAGATTATCAACTTGTGTTTACTGTACAGGCCGGAGCAGAGAAAAAATTTATTGCATTCATGGAACAGCAGAAGCAGCAACTCACCCGGGTAGGTATCATTACTGCCGGAAATGGAGTGTTTTTGCAAAAACAGAGTGGAACAACAGAGATTTCATTTCAGGGCTATGAACATTAATGTGTAGCCGTCCATACTACTGTACGTTACTTTTCACTTGTACCCGGTCGCCCAACTGCCGTACGCTCTATTTTCTTAAAACATTCAAGATGCTTCTATTGTATTCTCAATTTTCTTTAACACCCTGATAGCCTGATACTTTGTACATCTCTTTTTTCGCATAGGTCATTTTCTTTTTAGTAGGGCTAACTGTCTGTTGAAATTGTTTAGTTCCTGATGGAGTTATTTGAAGGGATAGGGACAGCAGAGCAGAGAGACAATGTATACATTTGCTGGCGCCAGATTTAATATCTTTGTTACAGTATGAACATGTTCCACCATCATTCAGCCAAAGAGTATGGTTACAGTGCTTACATTTTATTGCATCCTCCAGAATAATTTCTTTGCAGTACGGACAGTGGGTTGTTTTAATTTTTTCGTTCATTTTTTCCTCCGTAGTGGGTTTCGAGTAAAACAAAGGGGGATGTCGAACAAGTTATTATCCGGAAACCGCATATCATTTAATAACGAGTGATAGCAGTAAGCGAATATCATGTTTGTTATAACTTTTAATGTGCATCTTATTATCATGTAAAAGTAGTGTCTCAAATCAGAAGGTTGTTGTAAATGGGTAATGTTACCTGATTTTAAGTTGGTATTAATACCTGTAAGAGGGGCTGTTTAGTTTGGGCTTCAGCAAGTAATGAAAATTAAATGTAGTTGAAAGAACATACAAAATTAATCCCCTCTTTACATAACCAGTTAAAAGTCTGTAGCGTTGCCATACTCGGCTGCACTCCACTGTCCGTAAACCATTTGACCGGAAACAATCTTATAGGCACGAACTTTGTACCAATAATCTGTCCATGGGGCCACGGTGTTGTCTGTGAACCGATTGGTGGCAGGACTGAAATTTGCTATGCGGAAAAATTCTGTGGTCCTGTTTGTACTGCGCCACACCTCATAGCCTTCAGCTCCTTCAATTGTACTCCAGCCGACAAAGATAGCATTGAGATAATATGATGAGACCGTTACCCCTGGCGCTGGCAGGATGTTGGTTTGCTCAGGTGGTGCTGTTGTAGAGGCGGTAATCCCTGTGACAAAAGCAGGGTTACTCATACACTCGTCAATGATACCGTCAGGAGGATTACTGCAATCATATTGAAAATGAGTCGAAATTCTAAAATACCAAATATTATTCGGTTCTAAATGTATTCCTCCATAGGGAAGATCGGTGATATTCACAACCAGAGAGACTCCGTCAGCTGGAGTGTTGGGGTGGGTCACTGTAGCCCAGCGATCCCAGTCTACCTCGTTATAGGAATAGTCTATGTAGTAGGTTCCTGAGTATGTTTCTGGGGTTCCATTACTGTCCCACGTCAGAGGAGCCGAATCCCAGCCTAGAGAAATAGCGTTGGTATAGTTACCCCAGGATGCCCATACATTCACAGGAACAGGCGAGGATGACCACCCCACTGCGGCAAGGCAGGTGTCATTGCTGGATGTTGCACCTGCATGGGCTTCTGAATCAGGCGAAACAGTACAGCTCAGGCTTCCTTCATTGCCGCTTGCATTTTCAGCAGAGACCCTGAAAAACAGGTAAGTATCGGCTGGTACGTCAATTACATTCTCTTCGGAGACAACAAGAGTTCCATCGTCGATCCGTTGGTATGTCCCCCCTGGGGTATCAATATAATAAATATGGTATTTGGTGGCACACATGGTGTCGTTCCAGTCAAGATTGACAGAGAACACCCCCGGACCAATTGTGGTTATGAGTCCGGTTGGGGGAGCAGGCGGGGTGATAACCGGTCCGCCTGAGGATTCTGCGGAACTGCCATCTCCATTGTATGCAGCAACCTTATAATAATAGCTGCTGCAGGGATTTAACATGTTGTCATCGTAAGATGTAATGTTGGCGCCGACGGTTCCAACGCTTGCGAAATCGATTCCGTCAGAACTCCTGAAAATCTGGAAGCCATCCTCGTTTGTTGAGTTGTCTGACCATTCCAGGTGAAGACTTTCGCTGGATTTGATCACTTGATTCACCGTCAAGGAGGAAGGGGCAGTGGGTAGGTTTGCTGCAGGATTGGTGGTTACATTATTTTCAGTAATTTGCATACTGGTTGATCTGCAATTAAAAAAAGGTGGACTGTAATACTCAGGGGTAACCGTATAAGAGTATTCGGTTGAGGGCTTAAGGGGCGTGTCGGTGTAATGATCCAGATTTGCATCAAGGTTGAAAAACGTTGATGCTATAATGATTTGACCGTCCATTTCTTTGCGAATCAGGTTCCACCCTGTTTCTCTATTTGCAAAGTCGTTCCAACTCAGATCAATGGAACTGGACGAAAGGACCGTGGCTGTCAATCCATATATCGATGGAGTACCAAAGTCCGGACACCGCGCATAAATATTTGAAAGTTGTGGATCAGAATAGATGGTGGGGTTGATGGACTCTCCGGTGAAGGCCAATACCTTAAATTTCCATAATGTAGGGTCAGACGTAGCACAGGTTTCATCTGAGCTGTAATTCCAGTTAAATCCTGTACTCTCTGGGAGGTTATTCCAGGGTGCAGTCACAAAATCTGGTTCTGGATCACCATTACGCCAGCATTTTTTCTGGACATTCAGGCCGTCAATAAGCGTTGGATCGTAGTAATTCCATGAAACTCTAATGCATCCGGGGCGGCCATGGGTGCATAGTCCATAAATAGAGCAATATGACGGGGGGGCCAAAAAGCCAGAGGTGGTGGTGATGGATGCCGTTATCTGCTGTGAAGTCCCATGAGCATTAAAAGCAGCAACAGCGTAATCATAGTTAGTGGCGGGTGTAATATCTGAATCGTCGTATCGGGTAATGTTGCCTCCAGTCCGGTATATTTCCGAAAAATTACTTTCGGAATCCTTTTTACGCAAGATTATAAAGCCATCCTCATTGCTGGCCTGATCGGTCCAGGATAAGCGAATTGCATTTGCTGTCAAAAAAGAGAGTATAAGGTTGGCCGGTTTTGCAGGGAGATCCTGGGAACAGGGCACAGAGACACCAAGATTATTAGAGTAAGCGGTTGAACTCCCATCCTTAATCGCCTTGATTCTGTATATATAGGGGAGGTTGCAAGAATAGCCAGTGAGTCCGCTATCGACAAAGGTTGTCACGTTACTTCTAGTGGTATGTATAGCTGTGTACTCGGCAGATAGCAGGAATTTTCGTTCAACGACAAAGCCTGTTTCTGTTCTTGAATTATCCTGCCAGCTGAGCACTACATTTCCTTCTGTGTTTACAGAGATACGAAGGTCTGTTGGTGGATCAAATAGTGATTTAGACTGAAGAAGCAGTAGGCATAATGGTGAGAGGGGAGTTCTTTCGGCACCTGCAGCAGGAGTTACTATTGAGAAAATCAGGAAAAGGAAAATGATTCTAGACAGGAATGATTGCATTGTTACCCTCAGTTTGCTGTTGAAAGTCCCCATGAATATAACAACTATAAGGTGTCACCTCAAATATGAAAATTTGGACACCACTGCCAGTAAATTTAATCTGTTATAAGCTTTGTATACACAGATACCAATTGGTCACTTGTTAATGTCTGCAGTCGTTAAATAAAAAAAAGCCGAACTACCTCTTTAAAAAAAAGGTAGCTCGGCTATCTGCTTATAGACCCGTAGCTTTCCGTCCCTGTCTTGCGACAGGTTTGGCTTTGTCTTATATTGATAAAATACTATTATATTCTTGATTGTATGGCAATAACTGCCGGTAAGTCAAGCTCATAATATGGTGTTGCACAATGTGGTAACGGATGGGGAAGTTCAAAAAATACCCAATGGCAGGGTTGAGCATTAAAGAAAAAAATAAGTTAAGGTAATCCTAAAACTTTCAGAATGAAGATAAATCCCTCCCCAAAAAAAGCAACCTGAATGAGAAGCGATGCTGCGTTAAAGCAGAGTCCTTTTGTTGAGTTTTATTGTTGCTTTTAAACAGCAAAATAGTGTGCCTGCGGATGGTGCACGACCATGGCAGAAACACTGAGTTCAGGGATCATCTCCATGGAAGAGCTAAGCTCTACTCCAATATCTCCAGCCTGCAGAAGTGAAAAAAGTGGTTGCTGCAGGTCAAGATCCGGACAGGCAGAATAGCCAAAGCTATAGCGCTGACCACTGTTTTCTATACCCATTTCCTTTCGCATGCGTCTGTGCGTAAACTCGGCAAGGGCTTCGGCAGTTTCCACGCAAAAACCGTGCAGCAGTAAATATTCGTGATATTGATCATTGTCGTAGAGTTCTTTGCAAATTCGCGCCGGCTCTTTACCTAGGGTTGCCACAAAGAATCCTATTATATCGGAGCCTTGCTCTTTGCTTCGAAAGTAATCCACAAGACTTATTCCCGGTTCTCTCTTTTGTCTGGGAAGGACGAAGGAATATTTCTTGTTGTCAGCAGTTACCAGCAGTTTATCTTTTTGGCGCTCACACGGAAACCAGCCATAAGCAATCTGGGGTTGAAGCAGATTCTCAGATAAAATCCTGTCCCGTATTTTGTTGAATTCGGGTAGGACTGTTTTATTGAGCAGGGTTTGATATTCAGCATCGTTCATTTTGCCGCGTTTATATCCCCATCGTCCACGAAACAGAATCTGCTGGTTGAGCAGCTCCAGGAAATCAGTGGGTGCAACGTTAATAATTTTCCTGCCGGTGAAAGGCGGTTGAGGGATTGTCTCGAGTATTTCGATAGCAGATTTTTTCTTTGAACTCTTAGCCGCTTCTCCCTGGCCGGTTGACTCTCTGTTCCAGGTTGTTGAATGAAGAGTACCAGCTTCAAAATCCTGTATTGCTTTCAGGCCAGTGAAGGCATCCCGGCAGTAAATAACTGGCCCTTCGTATTCGGGAGCGCAGTCGCAGGCAACAAATTTTCGGGTAAGGGCGGCTCCACCAAGAAGAATCGGAAGCTTAAGTCCGGCGGCCTTGTATTTGGACATACTTTCCTGCATGATGATTGCGGATTTCACAAGCAGGCCACTGAGACAGATAATGTCGATATCAGGATTCTTCTGAACTGTGTTGATGATGGTCTCAGCAGTTACTTTAATGCCAATATCAATAACTTTGTATCCATTGTTACTGAGAATAATGTTGACCAGATTTTTGCCGATATCATGAACATCACCCTGAACAGTGGCCAGAAGGACAGTGGGCGCGTCGTTACGCCCGCTTTTGTCCATAAACTCTTCAAGGTAATCCACCGATTTTCGCATGACTTCGGCAGATTGGAGTACAAAGGGAAGCAGCATCTCTCCGGCACCAAAAAGCACACCAACTTCACGCATGGCAGCGACTAAATGCTGGTTAACAATTTCAAGGGCCGTATAGCGATCGAGGAGCATCCGTAAAATGTCAGGTAGATCCTGTTGATTTCCATGCATGATTCGTTCGCGGATCATTTGCTCAGGAGAAAGCTCTTCTTCTTCCTGAGTATCTTCGCTGAGATCATGTTCATCAAAATATTGAATATAGCTCATTAAAGGCTGAGCATTTGTCTGGGTACGATTGTAGAGCAGATCAAGTGCCAGAGCAGTCGCGTCTTTATCTATGGATTCAAGACTTATACAATTTGCAGGGTCGATAATTACGGCATCAAGGCCTGCTGCTACAGCTTCATGGAGAAAGACAGCATTTAAGACTTTTCGTGCAGGGACTGGCAGGCCAAAAGAAATATTAGAAAGGCCCAACATCGTATGACAGCCTGGAAGCTCAGCCTTGATACGTTTAATGGCATCCAGGGTTTGCACTGCGGCGTCCAGGAGGGTTTCGTCCCCGGAACCAACGGTGAAAGTAAGGGGATCAAAAAAGAGGGAATCCGCACTGATCTGATACTTTTCTGTTACCAGGGCGTATATGCGTCTGGCAATTTCAAATTTGCTGTCAGTGTCCATGGCCATACCTTTTTCATCAATGGTAAGGGCTGTGACACATGCACCATATTTTTTCACAAGCTTGCAGATGGTGTCAAGGGTAGCTCCGCCATCCTCAAGGTTTATGGAATTAACAATGGCCCTGCCAGGATATGCGGCAAGGGCGGCAGCAATAGCATCAGGAGAGGTGGAGTCAATCATCAGTGGTGCTTTTAAGGTTTTGCCGTACATCTGCACGAGACGGACAAGATCAGCTTTTTCGTCTCGTCCTGCCCAGGCAGCATTCAGATCGACAACGTGGGCACCAATTTTTTCCTGATCAATACCAACCTGCAGACAGCCCTCAAAGTCTCCTGCAATAAGGAGCTCTCTGAATTTTTTCGAACCTGTGGGATTGGAACGTTCACCAATAATTAAGGGTGCAGGAACCTGTCTGATATCTACTGCCTGATAGAGACTTGCAAGCTGAATCATGCTGTTACCCCCTTACGTGCTGCAGGCACCGCATCGACCAATGCCTTAACGAGGCCTTTTGTGTGCGCAGGAGATGTTCCACAGCAGCCCCCAACAATGGATACCCCTTTGTTGGTCACAAAATCATACATATGGCGTCCGTATTCTTCAGGAGTTAAGGGGTAACATGTCTTTCCGTCAACAACTTCCGGCATTCCCTGGTTCGGGATGCAGGAAACACGACGATCCCAGTGCTTACAGAGGTAATCAATATGCGGCTCCATGTCTGTGGGGCCTGTGGCACAATTGAGCCCCAGGGAAAAGACAGGAAAAGGGGAAATGGTTGCGCACACCGCGGCTATATCAGTTCCCACCAGCATGGTCCCCTGTCGTTCGAAGGTAACAGAGGCCAGCACTGGCAAATCAATTCCTGTTCTTTCAAGAAGATCAAAACAGGCGATAAGTACCGTTTTTATTTGCAGGAGATCCTGGCAGGTTTCAACAATCAGGGCATCCACGCCAGCATCAAGCATGGTTGTAACCTGTTCGGTCACCGTGGCTGCAAGATCCTGGGGAGAGATATGGCCAAGGATTGGCAGTTTGGTTGTGGGACCTATGGAACCCATAACATACCGTGGATTTTCTTTTGTGGAAAATTCAGCAGCGGCTTTTTGGGCGGCAGCAATTGCAGCACGGTTGATTTCTTCAACTCTGTTCTCAAGGCCATATTCGGTCAAGACAACAGAAGATGCGCCAAAGGTATTGGTTTCGATGACCATGGCACCTGCGGCAAGGAAATCCCGGTGCAGTTCAGTAATGGTTTCAGGGCTTGAAATGTTGAGATATTCATTGCACCCCTCATTACCGTCCCAGGCATCGTTGGAAATATCCATTGTCTGAAGAGTCGTTCCGCAACCACCATCACATATAAGAAGTTTTTCTTCTGAAAAGCCCATAAGTAGAGAGTCTCTGGTAAATGTTTGAACAAATATTGATCTATTTAAAGAAATCACCATATTCCATGGGAAAAAAAGGTGAAAGTAATATCTGCATTGTGCTATAAGTGAAGGATACAATAATTTATTAGTACCAGATTATCCACTAGTTACATATGGTCAATGGTGTTTAGAAAACTTCACTATTTGTCAGCCTATTCTCGCAAGAGTGTTGTCCGTGATCTTTTGCTCTGGCTTATCCTCCTCGTTTTTGTCACCGCTGGAATTGCTGCTGTCTCCTATTTTTCCTTTTCTAAACAGAGCAGTACGATCAAAATGAATGCGCGTGCCGACGCACTTATGGAAGAGCTTTCCTCCATGCTTTCTGTCCCTCTTTATAACGTAGATATTGAAGGTGTTGAGCATATCGGTGAAATTTTTCTCCAGATCCCTGATCTGCTCGGAGTACGCATAGATGACGAACAGGGTGTAACACTGTTTAATTCAATACCCGGGAAGGGGAGTGGGTTGAGTCGGACTGCAGAGGTAATAAAAGGGGATTTATTCCTTGGTCGTGTTCAACTGATACTCTCCAGCAGGTCCTATGATAATAATCTGCAACAAACCCTCTTTCTAATACTGTTTTTTGGCTTATTGCTAATTTGCGTTATTGTTGCCTGTATCCATATCATAATGGAATACATTTTAATACGTCCACTACAAACCTTTAACGAGGGTTTGTTGTTACTGGCAGAGGGGAATTACTCGACAAGACTGGCAACTGTTAAACATGAGGATCTGAATGCCTCCGTTGATGCTGTAAACAGTATGGCTGAGAAAATTGAACGGGTGATTGATGAGGTCAGTCAGGCCAGAGATTTCCTGCAGAATGTGCTCGATTCCATGCCTTCAGTCATGATTGTTGTTGATTACGATACATGTATAGTCAATATGAATTTGTCTGCCAGCGAATATCTTAAAGAATTCCAGGAATATTTCGGGGTGCCGGTTTCGCAGGTCTTTCCAGCCCTTGCAGATGATATAGAGGCCCATGTTGCTGATGCTATTTATCAGCATAAACCAGTTAGCTTTGAGCAGAAAAACGGTTCTCTGCTTGGGAGGAAAAAAAGTGCGGAAATAACCATTTATCCTTTACGTGCCTCTGTGCTTCATGGAGCAGTGATACGTGTAGACGATATTACCGCAAGGATACGTCTGCAGGAGGTTATGGTTCATACGGAAAAAATGCTTACAGTAGGTGGTCTTGGAGCTGGTATGGCCCATGAACTTAATAATCCCCTTGGAGGTATTTTACAGGCTGTACAGAACATCGAAAGAAGACTTTCACCGAAACTTGAAAAGAATACTGAAGTGGCGCACGAATGTGGCGTTGAGCTTTCGAGTATCATTCAGTACCTTGAGCGGAGGGAAATCCTGGCGATGTTAACTGGCATTAATGATTCCGGAAAGCGTGCTGCTCAGATTATTCGAACTATGCTGCAATTTTCACGTCGCAGTGAGTGTTCCATGGAATCGTGTGTGCTTGGTGAAATACTTGATCGGGTAATTGTTCTTGCAAGAAATGATTGTGATTTGAAAAGTAAATATAATTTTAGACATGTGACTGTTATTCGTAATTATCGACACGATATCAAGGTGAGCTGTTCTGTAAATCAAGTGGAGCAGGTATTTTTAAATCTTTTGAAAAATGCGGCTCAGTCCTGTTGTTTTTCAGATGCAGCACAGGAATCAAAACCTGAAATCACCCTGAATATGACCCAAAATGATGATTTTGTAAGCGTAGAGGTCGTTGATTCAGGCAAAGGAATGGATAAAGAAATTCAAAAGAGGATTTTTGAACCTTTTTTCACAACAAAGAGTGTCGGGGAGGGAACAGGCCTTGGGCTTGCTGTTTCGTACTTTATCATTGTTGATCAGCACAAAGGGCATTTACTCGTTGAATCAACACCTGACAAAGGCTCGACTTTCACGGTGCAATTTCCAAAATCCTGAGCCGGGTGTCTCTAATGATTCCTGGCCCGAAGAAGGGCTGCAACTTTTTCTCCGCAACGCCTGGATTTGCACGACCCCCCACCAATGCCAGTTGCTTTAGCTACCTCTTCGTAACTGGTGGCACCGTTGTCGATGGCTAATTGGATCTTGTAAAGTTTTATCCCTTTGCAAATACAACCCGGTTTCAATCGGGCAAGTATTTCTTCTTCTGTTGCCATATTCTCACCTGGAAATAATGGTTGTGTGTGAATTTATCTTGTTGTATTCTTATGTTATCGTTAGCTTGAACAAGTTCTGGATGCAGTATTCTACCAGAGTATAGTGCGTGGGCACAAATGATAAAATATTTGTTTCTGGTGGCTGAATACTGAAGAGGTCTGGTGACATGGCAAGGGCTGAAGATATGTATCAGTGTCAGACTGTAGATTACTGGAAATGATGGAGGGTGTGATGGATATATTTTCGTTGTTGCTTCAATATAAAATCCATATCGGAGTCGTGATCGTTGTGGTTTTTACTTTTCTTTGCCTGAGAAGTGATATGTTGCAGGGTCAGGTAAAAAAAATGGTGAAAGTACTGCTGGGTATCGTAGTTCTGGGGCTGGGATATTACTTGCTCACAGGGATATCGCCCTTAGAAATTCCGGGAAGGATAAACAGTTATTTCAGTGACGCACAGCTCCAGGACGAGGCAACTCATAAATACCATAGAGATCCAGAGAAAATGTACGGGGATCAGATTAAATAAGCTTTTTAAATCCGTTTCAGCTCAGGTCTTGTGGAAATGCTTATAAACAGCCTCTGCTGTGTCTTTTCCTATTCCTGGCACAGACGATAATTCCTGTATGTCAGCTTCTTTGATTCGTTTCACACTGCCAAGATTTTTGAGTAATTTTCTCTTTCTGTCAGAACCAACACCCGGAATGCTGTCAAGCGTTGACGCAATTGATGCCTTGCCCCGTAATTTACGATGAAATGTGACGCCAAAGCGATGGGATTCGTCACGAATATGCATAAGATATAAGAGAACCGGGTTGTGCGCTTTTAAAAGGATGGGGTTCTTTCGTCCAGGTTTGTACAGCTTTTCCCCTTCTTCCTTCTTTTCTTTGGCAATACCAATCCAGTCTATTTTGTCACGGATGCCAAGCTCATCAGCAACATGCAGGGCAATGCCGAGTTGTCCCCGGCCACCATCGACAACAAAGAGGTCCGGCAGGTTGTCTTCTTTAATGCCTCGTGATAAACGTCTCTGTAATACTTCTTTCATCATTGCATAGTCATCCGGGCCGGGAACGGTCTGGATTTTATAATGTCGAAATGAGGATTTGGCTGCTTCCCCTTTTTCAAAACAGACCAGAGAACCCACCGCCTGTTTACCGCTGGTGTTTGAGATGTCAAGGCACTCTATACGATTTGGAATCTGCTCCAGATGAAGAAGTTTTTCCATTGAAGCAGATAATCCCTGCCATGAGCGTTCTTTCTTTTCCTGTTCGTCAAAGATGTGGCTTGCATTGGCATTGGCCATTTCCTGGAGTTTGACTTTGTCTCCACGCATGGGGGTGTGCAGGCTGACCGCAGAGCCAAGAAGGTCGGTAAATCGTTCTGTAAGTACTTGCAGGTCGTCAATTGCAAAGGGCAACAGGATCTCTTTTGGAGGCAGAATATTGTCATCATAAAACTGGTTTAATGCCTGAGCCAAGACATATGAATCGGTTTCCATGGGATTGTTCAGGAAAAAACTGCGACTGCCGGTAACAAGACCGTCCCGTATAAAGAGAATGGTAAGACCAATTGATGTTCCTTGCCTGCAGTAGCCAAAAACATCCTGATCTTTCAGGTTTGAGGAGGCAACAATCTGTTTCTCAAGGGTTTTGCCGAGGGCTTGTATTTGATCTCTGAGTTCTGCTGCCCGTTCAAAATGAAGATTTTCTGCAGCAGAAGTCATTTCCTGTTTCAATTCACGAATCAGGGATTTATTTCGTCCCTCCAGAATCATAAGAACCTTTTTAACCTGATCCTGATAGTGCAATGCGTCAGCTGCTCCCACACAGGGGCCAAGACAGTTACCCATCTGCAAATTTAAACAAGGGCGCTTACGTGGCCTGACGGTATTGCCTTTGCACTTTCGTAAGGGGAAAAGATTAGCCAACAGTCGTAAGGTAGACCACATGGCAGAGCTTGAGGCGTAAGGACCAAAATAACGCGCACCATCTTTACTACGCCTGCGTGTCATGTGAACCCTTGGCCATTCGTCGCTGACAGTAACTTTTATAAAGGGGTAATTTTTGTCGTCCCGAAGGATGATATTGTACTTCGGTTTATGTTTTTTGATCAGGGATGCTTCCAGGATCAGGGCTTCTTTTTCGGTGGCGGTGAGTACGGTGTCAACCTTCACCACATGGGACAGCATAACTGTGGTCTTGTTATGATCAGACCCTGAAAACCTGGTATAGGAGGTGAGGCGGTTTTTCAGATCTTTCGCCTTGCCCACATACAGGACACGGGATTTGGCATCCATCATCTGATAGATTCCAGGGGAGTGGGGAATACTTGCTATGGTGCTGTCGGGAAACATGATGTTATGATAATTCTCATTGCTGCCTTTGACAAGGAGCCAGACAAATCCTTTACAGGATATATCGTTTTGAGTATAGAGTGTTTCTGAGTTTACATACTTTTTCAGGTGCTGCAATAATAATGCAGTGAAAAGGGAATACGGTGAAACTCCGTAACGTTGGGCCAACGCTGTAAGCGGGGACGATGCTCATATTTTATGTCACTGCCGGGAGTACCGGCGGGAAGGCGTGGGCAGAGGAAGATCCGTAAGTCAGAAGACCTGCCTGAAAAAGAAGGATACATGTCGTCCGTACAAGTCCGTATTGCACCCAAGAGGTGCGGTACGGACTTTTTTTATGCCCAGACGGAAAATACAATAATTGTGGAGAAATGAGTAATGGAAACACAGATAGAACTGGCACGGAAGGCGGTAATAACAGATGCAATGCAAAAAGTAGCCAAAGAAGAAGGACTTGCTCCTGACTGGATTTGCGAACGGGTGGCTGAAGGAAGAATTGTGATTCCTGCAAACCCAAATCGTAAGTTGCAAAAAACTGTAGGAATTGGATTTGGCCTGCGTACAAAAGTGAATGCCTCCATAGGGACATCCTCCGATATTACAAGCATTGATCTCGAAATACGAAAGGCCAGGGC
>JAOZKN010000032.1:17117-25722 GCA_029935315.1 Desulfocapsa sp.
TACCGATACGGCGGCCTTGTTTCAAAAGGTGGAACCTTTATGGTCTCATGGATGGAGTATAATAAGTGTGAAAATCCACTGTATGAGGAGTTTGACCGTGTGTGTGCTCTTATGAAAAAATATGACGCGGTGCTCTCTTTAGGGAATGGAATTCGCGCAGGTGCTATTCATGACAGCCACGACAGGGCCCAGATGGCAGAGATGGTAATAAACTGTGAGTTGGCAGAGCTTGGTCGTGATATGGGATGCCAGATGATGGTTGAGGGGCCGGGCCACGTTCCACTTGATGAAATAGAAGGCAATATCATGCTGGAAAAACGAATGAGCGGGGGTGCGCCGTATTACGTGCTTGGTCCTCTTCCCTGTGATTCAGGGGCAGGCTATGATCATATCACATCGGCAATTGGTGCCGCGAACGCAGCGCGATACGGCGCAGATCTTATCTGTTATATTACACCGGCTGAGCATCTGGCACTTCCCAATGAAGATGATGTACGGGAAGGTGTGCGTGCAACAAGACTGGCTGCGCGAATTGGAGACATTGCAAAATATCCGGAACGAAGAGAGCTGGAGAAAAAAGTAGCGCTTTCCCGCAGAGATACAAATTGGGAGGAACATTTCGAGCTGCTTATGTTCCCGGAAAAAGCAAAAGAGGTACGGCAGTCACGAACACCTGGCAATGCAAAGACCTGCACCATGTGTGGCGATTTTTGTGCAATGGAGCGTGGAAAAACTCTATTTGCTGATGATATAAAAGGAGATAAAATTGGGTAGTCCCATACGATAGTTTATCTGCAACAGTAGTGTTACTGCTACTCACCGACAAACTCGTTGTTTCCAGTAAATGTTTTCTGCTGGGTGTTGAGCAGTTGCGTTAATTTAACTGCAGAATTGTTGAATTTGATTTTTTGTATTATGATCAAAATGTTTGTGTGGCTAATGAATGGTGGCAGTTTTTCTACCTAATTATATGAATTCAAGCATAAAAAGTTAAAATCTTATGGGACTCTTTAATTTCTTTAATAAACCTAAATGGAAGAGCTCTAATAGCCAGGTACGTTTGATGGCTGTTGAGGGTATGAGTATTGATGATCTGGAAGCACTCTTAGAGGTGATTCGGGAAGATTCTGACCAGCAGGTTCGCCTTGCTGCTCTTGGGAAGGTCAAAGACCGGGAAGCTTTAGAATTACTTCTGCGGGAAGAACTGCCTGAGGAAATAATCACGTCTGCCAAGGTGAGACTGGAAGAACTTTATACTGATCTTATTGTTTCCGGAACCGAGGAGGGTCATTCCGGTCAGCTGCTTGCCATGATCAGCAATAAGAATTTACTGGCCACCATTGTTGCTGAGGCTGAAACCGTTACGCTTCGCTGTCAGGCGGTGGCCGCTATTAAAGACCCACAGCTCCTTTGTGAACTTCTTAAACAACATATTGGCAAGCAACCTGCTTTGCTGGCAGTTGAACAAATAGAGGACTCTCAACTTCTTGCAGAAATTGCTGAACAGGCCATAAATAAATCGGCCCGCAGTCTGGCATCCCAAAAAATAAATGCGGGTGCTGGTATTGGAAAGGAAGATGTGAAATCAGATTCAGTGAAGGAGCCGGTACAAGAAGATAATGAACAAACCGCTCAGGACCTGGATGAGCAGAAGGTCAATAAGGAAAAAAACAGAGCGGAAAAAATCCAGAAAAGAGAAGAGCTCTGTGCTCAGGTTGAGAGCCTGTATGCTGACGTTGAAGAGGATTCTGAATTAAGATTTGCGGAAATTGAAAAAGAATGGCCGGCTGACAATCCTGAAATAGATAACGATGAGTTGGTGAGTTTAGCACAGCGTTACGGGGATGCATGTCTCAAATGCCATAGAATTATTGGCGAATTGAGCCTTGAAAAAAAGAATCTGGAAAATCTGACTAGTTCCTGCGTGCAGATAGAGAAGGATCTTTTGGATGGTAATCTTGAGTCTGCAGAATCTCTTTTGCAAAAAAGTATTCAGGAGCTGGAGAGTTTTAGTTGTCGATGGCTGAAAAAGGATGATGTCAACCTGCGTTTTTCTGCCTGTCAAAAGAAACTTGAGCAGAGAAAAGAAAAAATTGCCGAAATTGCCGAAATTGCCAGGGCTGAAGAAAATACACTGCAGGCTTTTACTGATGCTTGTTTAAAAATGGAAGAACTGTCTGCTTCTTCTTATGATATGCAGACTGAGGAAACAGCAAAAAAACTTCATAAATCCTGGAAGAAAATATCTGGAAGTGGTGGCAAACAAAACAATGAATTTATTGATCGTTTTAAAACAGCATCGGATAATTTCTGGGCCAAAAAAGATCAGTTTTACAAAGAGCAGGAATGGCAGTATTGGAATAACAAAACCAAAAAGGAAGAGCTTTGCACCAGTGTGGAGTCTTTGCAGAAAGAAAATGACCTGCATCAGGTATTCAATAAATTAAAAGAATATCAGGCTGCCTGGAAAGAAGCAGGTCCGGTTCATCAAAAATATTCCAAGAAATTATGGTCTCGCTTTAAATCATCCTCTGATGAAAATTATGCACGATGTCGTGTCTTTTTTGCTGAACTGGATCAGAAGCGTGAGGAAAGTCTTGTTGTCAAGGAAGGACTCTGTGTATTAGCAGAAGAACACGTCGCTTCCACAAAATGGAAGGAAAGTTCCGAAATTCTGCAGGGATTACAGAAAGAGTGGAAAGAGGCAGGACCAGGAGAACGCAAAAAAGAACAGATCGTCTATGAACGATTCAGGAAGGCCTGCGATCAGTTTTTTGAACGACGTAATGCAATTTATGCTGAACAGGATGCTGAGCGGAAAGACAATCTTCTGGCCAAAGAAAAGCTGTGCCAGGAGTTGGAGGATCTCCTCCAGGAACCGAGCAGGGAGCATGGTAAAGTTATACAGGAATTCCAAAACAACTGGAAAGCAATTGGCCCTGTGCCAAGGAAAGATGATCAAAAAATCTGGAAACGGTTTCGTGCTGCCTGTGATTCCCATTATAACTGGCTTGATAAACAGAGGCTTGATAACTTACAGCAAAAAATAGCTCTGTGTGAACAAGTAGAAGCCCTTCTGCCTGAAAATGAAGACGATGAAATCCAGAAAGAGACAGTTGATAAAGTAAGCGAACTGCAACAGGAATGGAAGGCTGTAGGTCCTGTTCCCCGTGAAGATTCTGATACTGTCTGGAAGCGATTCACCAGCCAGTGCGACCTCTTTTTTGCAGCCAGAAAAAGTCAGTTGCAGGCAGAGGAAAACAAAAAACTTGAGAATCAGACACGTAAAGAAAAACTGCTGCAGAAGGCCGGTGAGATTATTCAACAGCCTGATGAAAAGGTCATAGCTGTCAGCTTGCAGGAATTGCAGGAAGAGTGGAAAAAGATCGGTTCTGCGCCACAAGAGCATGAGCAACTGTTATGGGATGAATTTCAGGGTCTGTGTAATGCATTTTCTCAGCAGGACAAAGATCGCGACGAAGAGAACAAAAGTGTACTGGATAAAAACCTCAAAAAGAAGGAAGAACTTTGCCTGCAACTGGAACGTATAACCGGTCATGAGGCAGGGCAGGGAAACAGTGATAAAGATGGGGCTTTTGATCTGATTGAACAATTCAAAATTGCAAGGGAAGCCAATTTCCTGTTAGCCGGCAAGACCGACAGTCCCCAGCAAAAGAAAGAAGAAATTTTTCGAATTCAACAGGAGTGGAGAACTTTGGGACCCACGTCTCTGGTACACGAGCAACGCTTATGGAAACGATATCGTAAGGCGATTGATCTGTTCTTTAGCAAATAAAAATTTCTCAATAAAACAGCGCATTAGCCAGTGTCTGTTCATTAATGAGTATTTATGCTCTACACCGAGGCGCGAGGAAAATTTACCACAGGCATATAATTGATATCCCGAGTACAAAGTACTTGGCTTAAGACGCTATATACCCAAGTGAAAAAAATCCACAGCAACGAAGAGTTAGAGGAAAAAGGCCCTCGCTGTGAAAAATTGAGAGGGTTACTTGTGAGTGACTACTCCGCTCATACCAACACATTCTTTGCAATATTTTTGATCAGTGGATGTACTCTGGCATGCGGGGCAGTATTTTTTGCCACAGCCATGGCAGGTACTAAGAGAGGAAGAATCAACTTCTTGTTCACAAACCTGACAGCTTATTTTTTCGTTTGTCATTGAGCACCTCTATGTGGAAGTTTCTTTTATTTTATCACAATTTGATACAATGCTGAATTATTTTGTGAAAAAAATGATTAGCACGGATACTTTTTTTCACTCCTCCGTAAATGTACCCCCTGAAGTTTAGATTTTTCCATACTGCCCGGTAAACCTTGCTGTTGTTTTGCACCCTTCACCCTCTTGAAACAATAATCTGCTTTTTTTTCACTGCTAATACATAGTTCAGCTATCCGTAAAGTTAAATATTATTTAGAAAATTGGGTATTTATACCGATGTCAAATCCGTTTAGCCCTGTTATAAAAATAACACTTATTGATGTTGAAACCATGTTATTAATGATGAAGGAGGAAGGGAGAGGTGGGTAATAGAAAAGTACAATTACGATCCGCAGGTAAAGGGTTTGTTCTGGCAGCGTCCAACGGACTCCCCCTTATGAGACGTTTGGTTGAGACCTATACCAGCATGGACAATAAGACATACATAAAGCTCGATGATCGGATTCAGCGCCTGCTTCCCAGTCACAAGTTACTTTCTGCAGACTGAGCTTCCCCCAGGAATTCTTCTTTTTTGTATCGTTTTTTTCATTCAAAAGGCAGAGTCATTGAGTTGATTCTGCCTTTCTTTTTTTCTTCTGAGTATCTTAAATGCGTATTGTCAGCAATGGATTGTTTTGTTTGTATGTTTTTGAAAGCACGTAAATATGGGTATTTGTACCTATATAAATAACCTCATAATTGTGATACCTTTGAAGTAAGTCAAACTTTTTAAGTGGTGAGTCTTTAAATATCTACCAGATTTGTTGTAAACATGGTGGAAGCACCGAGCTATAAAAGAAAGAAGCATCATTATCCTACCAGTAAAATATTTATACGGGAGGTGTCAAATGAGGAGTAAAGCTTTCTATCTGTCACAAAGTCTGTTGTTGTTTCTTGTTTCTCTCTTTTTTTTCCCCGCCACATCATTCACAGAAGAAATTTTTGGAGGCCTGACTTTCCTTGGAGACAGACAGGATCTCTGTATTGAAATCGCAGGAGAATGTGCAAAAGAAGATATTGAATTTGAACTTGCCACCTGTGATAGCAATAACTCGGAAAAAGAAAAATTCAAAAAGAGAATGCCTTTCACAATCCTTGTACCCAAAGGAACTCACAAGCTGGTTATTAAAAAGAATGGTGAACCTTTTATCACCGATGAAATTGCCATTCAGCCTGAAAAAGTTCTTGAATATCAGCTTCCCTGACACAAGAAAAGTCAGGGAAGTAATTAAATACATAGTCATTCATTGATTGGAGAGAGAGCTATGAAAAAAGCAGCGATTGTGTGCGTAATTTTTCTGTCTGTTCTTGTCACAACTTCTGCCAATGGTGGCAGCGTCTTCCCATGGTGTGGCGGAGACAGTCAGATATCTTGTGCAGGTCTTTGTGATATCGGATTTTCACCCGATGCCAGCCTGGTGTGTAGATCTTGTGGCGATGAAGGACAGGCGTCCTGCTATGGAATTTGCGACTTTGGCCTGGTGCTTGACTTAGTTTCCAACACTTGCACGCCCTGCGGGGACAACGGTCAGATATCCTGTTTTGGTATATGTTATTCAGGACTTGCTCCGGACGCAAGCCTCTATTGCCGTCCCTGCGGCGCTGAGGGGCAGGCATCCTGCTACGGAACCTGCAACAGTGGAATGTACTATCGCTTAGCATCCAACACCTGTGAAGCCTGTGGCGCTGACGGAATCCCAAAATGTAGCGGAGAAAATGCACTTCCCTGTCAGGAATGGCGCACCGTAAATAGTAATTACCCTGATTTGTGTATAGCCTGTGGCGGTTTTGGTCAATTCGCCTGTGACTATTCATTATCAAGCCCGGGATTGTGCAGGGACAAGAACAGTGAAATCTCAGCTGCAGGCAGATGTGAACCCTGTGGTGATGCCGGCCAACCGCAATGTGCGGAAAATGGGACAACTGATACGGCAACGACCGAGGGTGACCCTTTGCTGGTTCCGAAACAGACACTTGAACCTGATGAGTCCGTATGGGGATTTGTGGATGCCCACGAACACCAGTTCGCCAATGATGCCTACGGTGGAGCTATGTTCTGGGGAAAACCATTTTCTGCAGGTGGCATCAACAAGGCACTGGCCAGTTGTGATTACACCTGGGATTTTCCGACAAAATACGGAAATCCTCTTTATTATCTTGATTACCCTGCATTTACCTGGCTAGGGGCGTCGCTGGATGGTCGCGGTTTTCCTGTACATGGAATGAACATGGCGACAATTATTCCTTTTCGTCCCGTCCCCACCCAGTTACTCTTTGGATTAACCGTGAACATGGCCACTGCAGATTCTCATTATGATTCTGATGCAGCAGAATTCTTATTTTCCGGGTGGCCTGAACTGGCAGAAATTTTACAGTTTGACCTTATTCCACATATGCACCATGTCACTGGTGCCGACGATTTCTACCTGCATAGTGACGAAGATCACGGTTGGCCACATTATCTGGACGGCGGCCATCAGCAAATGTATTACAAATGGCTGGAAAGGTCATACCAGGCTGGCTTGCGCCTCCTGGTCAACATGCCTGTTAATAATGAAGAACTATGCAAACTCTCCATACAGCGAAAAGGCTATTCCTGTGATGATATGGATGTAACGTATAAACAGATTGACAGCATAAAGGCCCTGGAACGCTTTGTCGATCTTGAAGATGACGGTATTATTAACCAGACTGGCTGGTACCGCATTGCATATTCGCCACAACAGGCCCGTGAGATTATTGAAGACGGTGCCATGGCAGTTATCCTCAGTGTTGAGGTCGACAGCCTGTTTGGCTGCAAGCCAGGTACCGAAGACACATTCTGTACAAATGAGTATATCGATGAACAAATTGATATACTTTATCGGGCGGGCGTCCGCCATCTCTTCCCGGTTCACCTCTTCGATAACGCTTTTTCCGGTGCGGCGTATTATTCGGATATTTTCTCCATTGCAAATTCATTTAACACCGGAGATATATTTCAACCGGCAGACTGTGTCAACGATGAGGAAAGGTATTCCTATAAGTTTGCTGACTGGTCATCTATAGTCAATCTGTTGTATTCACCAGTGGCTAGTTTATATGGAGCAGATTTTGACATCTTAACAAATAGTTTTAGCGTGTTAGATCCGAACAGAGGGGCCGATTGCAATAGTAAAGGCTTGTCAGACAGGGGGGAGTATCTCCTTACTGCGTTAATGAAAAAAGGTATGCTCATCGACATCGATCATTTTTCCCATTTGGCCATGTTAGATGTCTTAGATATTTTGGAAGAAAAAAATTACCCGCCTGTTTCCAGTCATACAGTTGTCGTTCCAGATATCGAGCAGCCGCTCAGTGTCGAAGAGTTGGCGGAAGGAGCCAGAACTGAACTTGGTGTGAGCAGGTCACTGGCCAAGAAAATAATCCAAATGGGTGGACACATTGCCATCAATCCCTCACGTCCCAGTCATATTGAAGGATGGGAGGGGGGCACAACCAAACAATTTGTTTATGGACTTCATAAACAGTTTCCCGGTGCCCAGAGTATTCCTCCATATTATGAGAAGAGAATATTGGGATACAACGATATCATTGCATTGATAGATGAGGTGTACAGAGAAAACAACGAGGGATTGACATCGGATGATGCTGGATGGCTTGATCCTGATTATCCCCACATCAGCTTTGCAGGTGATTTCGGTGCCTTCGTAAATCAACCCGAGCCAAGGTTCACAAATGATGCTTATTACCTGGAGCCAAAGTGTGCCCCAGACGCATTACTTGACAACTTACCCGAAGAATGTACGAAAGCCATTATAAATGAGGAGGGTAAACCACCTCACACATCCATCAACTGTCCTGCTGCATTGGCACACTTGTTCCTCCCCCAGGATTGCCTGCTCGAAGCGCAAACTGATGGTACGATTTCTTTAAACATCTACCCACCACTGGAATATCCCTTTGAGGGTTTTGAGCCAGTGGATAAAGACGATCCAGATGGCGCCAAGACAGGTGAGTTTGCCAGGCAAACAACCGGAACCCGTACTTTTGACTTTAACACAGATGGTCTGGCCCATTATGGTCTGGTGCCCGATTTGCTCGCCGATGCCAGGGATAATTACGGCGCCGAGTTGAAACCGCTTTTTAACTCAGCCGAAGCGTTTATCCGCATGTGGGAGCGTGTCTATAGAGCAGACGGTGAAGACTGTAATGACGCTGATGGTGATGGAATCTGTGATGGCCTTGATACCTGCCCAGGCCATGATGACAATCTTGATACGGATGGTGACAACATTCCCGATGCTTGCGATCATTGTGTCAATGATCCGTTAAATGATAGTGATGGAGACACCATCTGCGGTGATGTTGACAACTGTCCAGGCACTCCCAACAGCGATCAGG
>JAOZKN010000112.1:0-1874 GCA_029935315.1 Desulfocapsa sp.
CAATAGAACTGGCCGTGGATGCCATCCGCCGTGGAGCATGGGATTTTGTGACCAAGCCGCTGGAACTCGATAACCTGACCCGGATATTGCAAAAAGGACTGGAACGCAGTCAACTCTTAAATGAAAACAAAAGGTTGCGTAGTAAGATAAGCTCAACGGGATCAGTAGTCGATTTTGTCGGGCAGAGTCCCGCCATGCAGAGACTTTACGAAACCATCAAAATTTCTGCCGAAAGTGAATATACCGTTCTTATTCGGGGAGCTTCGGGCACGGGCAAAGAACTCTGTGCCCGGGCTGTACACCACTTAAGTAAACGCACAGATAAACCATTTATTATGGTGAACTGCCCGGCAATTCCTGAGCACCTGCTGGAATCAGAACTCTTTGGATATCGCAAAGGTGCATTTACTGGAGCAGATAGAGATCACGCCGGGCTTTTTATTAAGGCAGATGGAGGCACTATCTGTCTGGATGAAATCGGCGACATCCCTGTGAGCCTGCAGACAAAACTGCTTCGGGTTCTCCAGGAACAGGAAATTAAGCAACTGGGAGCAGAGGCATCAACTCAAATCAATGTTCGTATTATTGCCTCAACAAATGTTGACCTTGAAAGCAAAATAGCAGAGGGGACATTCAGGGAGGATCTTTTTTATCGACTGGAGGTCCTCACCTTGCGCATGCCATCTCTCGTGGAAATTGGAGAAGACATTCCTCTGCTTGCCAACCACTTTCTACAAAAGGCCGGAATTGAATTAAACTGCAATGAAAAATCGTTCTCTGAAGCTGCTCTGGAGCTCTTGTCGCAACACACATGGCCCGGTAACATAAGAGAACTACAAAATGTTGTACGCCGCGCTGTTCTTTTTTGTTCGGGGCCTGTTATTGATGAAAAACATCTTGTGCTGGGATCCTCGCTGCCACATCCTGCACCAGTTCAGGGGGGAAACTCGAATATGGTGATAGAACCCTATAAAGAAGCCAAGGAGAACTGTCTTGATTTCTTTACACGACAGTACGTTTATAAGCTGCTCAAACAAAGCGATGGAAATGTCTCTCAGGCAGCTCGCTTGTCACACCTCACCAGAGCTGCCCTGCAGAAAATAATGCGGCGCTATGATATCGATGGCAAACAGTTCAGGCAATGAGTTTGAATCATTTTGATGTGCAGTAAGAACCCTTAAGGACTTAACGAGTCGATTTCAGAAATGACGATGATCTTGTGAATCCTTTTTTTGAAAAGGCTGGACTCGAAAGGTGATGTCCTTAGTGCTTGCGGCGAGATATTCCAGCAATGCATAAATGAAAATAATAAGACCAGTCATTTCAAGGCCTTCTTCCATTGTTGAAATAAGGTTGTAAGGCAGGCTGTTGAATCCACCATGTAATTCATCATAGTAGCCGCCAACGAGTTCAAAACCGATACAGCCCGTCAGGTAACAGGCTGCTGCCACAAGAAACGTGATCCGTGTTATCGGTGGCAGGCGAAGAAGGAATTTCGAAAAAAACAGCGCTGAAATAAAGACCACTGCCATACCGGGGATAACCCAGGCGTAGTAAAAAATACCCAGATTCCCTTCCCAGAGAAGTGGCCTGATTACTGCCACCAGATCTTCGTGCACCTGAAAGCCTTCATCATAGGCCATATACAAAAACCCGAGAGCAAGAACTGTCCATTTTGTCACGTCGGGATTTTTCTGTCTGCTTTGCAATATGGCGATAATCACAAGGAGTAAACTTATGGAAAACAGCAGGAACATGGAAAAAAAAGTTGGTATGTTCAGTTCAAGACTGAGATCGAAGAGACGGAGGTGTCTGTCGATATTGTAATGGAGTTTATATTTTACGAATTGTCCTGCGACACTGATAGTGATCAA
>JAOZKN010000112.1:1974-3867 GCA_029935315.1 Desulfocapsa sp.
TGATCGGCAAGGTTAACAAGTGTTGTAATCCCCGGGGTGAAATAAAGGAGATCAAAAGGTTCTTTTCCCGTAAATTTTGCATAGAGATAATGACGTCCGGGCTGGGGCCGGCCATAGCCTTTCAAGCTTATTTCTCTTGCTCTGTCCACTAAGGCGGTGCCAAGTGTCGGGCTCTGGGCAAATCCTTCTTCTGCTATCTGATAGAAACGTGTCATCTCCTCTTCACTATAGCCACCACCATTATAGTAGTATTCAATAATAGAGGTGATATCATTTTCAGCGAGATAACGAATTCCAAGCAAACCCGAGAAAGCTGCATTTTCTTCAATGGAAGAAGAATTGTCTTCCTGGAGAACGACTGTTTTCAGTTCCGGGATATATGCAGCTTCCCCATGGAGTTCAAAATGAGGCGCAAGGTTGGTGGAAAAGTCCACGCCCATACGATCGGCGCGGCTGTTGCCAGTCAGGAAAATCAGATCAATATCTGTGTCCATGTATAACAGGTATAACTTTGCTGCCAGATTGATATTGTTCTTTTCTCCAAAGTCGTCGTTGATATCTTCCCATACGGGCAGTATTGCCAGAGTAAGTGCTGTGGTTTGCAGATCGCCCTGGTAGCTTTTGATAAAGTCACCCTCGAGGGTCATATAGCCTTCCAGGGCATCTTCAGGATTGTTGGGGTCTTTGCGGCGATTGATAAAACCGGCAGGGTTCCAGGCATATCCCTTGCCCCATCGATAGGATTTTTTGCCAAGAGAAAAAGCTGAAGCAGGGGAGGGCTTAATGGAGAGATAAGCAGTATTAATATCAGCCAGGTCACTGGAACCGATGCTGTCCCGTTGAGCGGCTGCTCTAAGCTGCAGGTGAAGGCTTGCTATTCCCTGCTCATAGCTGCCATCCAGCTGTATGCTGCCAAAGAGAAGATCTATGCTCGATCTGTCCGGGTCCTCAAGATTCAGGTTGCTGAACACAGATCCCTGGTTAATGGTCATATGCTCAGCTCTCAGCTCGAGAAATCCTCCGATTTTATAGGGCTTTTTCTCGATTTCCTCCAGGTCAAAAGAAAATTCGTCATTGGCGCAGAGAAGCGAAGGCAGTAAGAATGTACTGCTAAGGAACAGAAAAAAAGAAAAAATAGTCTTCGATATGCTGCTGCTATTCTTTTTTTTACTTACGTAATTCATTGACCTTGGAGAGGTAGTTCAGAGTAAAAACTTCATCTGCAAAATCTCTTTTTTCTACTTTGGCAAAGAGCATAACAGAACGGTAGCCCTTATGGAGGGGGCTGTCAGTCTCAAGCATTGAGGGGCGGACCATTCCATCACCAAAATCTTTTATTTTTGAGTAATGCAGGCTTTTGATAAGCATACCGCTGATTGCATAACATTCAATGGTTGTTGGCAGCAGTGTCTTTTTATCAACGGTCATTTTTAAACTGTCATAGGCAATGGAGGGTGATTTTGCCTTGAGGGCAAGCTGGTATGTATCTTCCTGCTCACTGATGGCTTCAGCATTATATTCAATAGCATAATCCAGGCGCAGGATATCTGAGTTGTTGAAAATTCCTCCAATAACAGACTGGAGGCTGGTGATCCGCAGAGGTTTGCCAACATTGGGGATGTAGAGCCACATATTATCCCCAAGACGCAGGGTGGCTCGTCCTTCTTCGCTGGCGGGGGAGATAAAGAGGGCGACCATTTTATCCTGACCCGTTTTGACCGTATAGAGAACAAATTCCTTTTTTTTGCCATCGGGTTCAATGTTGATCAGTTTCCGGTACATTTCATAGGACTGGGGCTGCATATTTGCATCCACCTGACGGAGGATTTCATTGCCGTCAAGGGCCAGCGCTGTTCCTGCCAGCAGGAACACTAAAAAAAATGAAGAGGTGAG
>JAOZKN010000112.1:3967-9047 GCA_029935315.1 Desulfocapsa sp.
TCCATTTTTGCGGCTTTCCAGGCAGGCTGCAGACTGGCAAGCACAGAGATCGTAATAACAATGACCGACACAGTAATCACTTCAGCAGCACCAATGGTCGGTGAGAGCAGTAAGCCCTTTTGCCGTCCAAAATCAAAACTGATCTGAGAAATATTCATGGCGTAAATAGATACCAGGCTGATGACAACCCCAATCAAGGTGCCAAGCAGTCCTAATAAAAAGCCTTCAACGACGAATAGTGAGAGAATCTTGTTGGGGACTGTGCCGATGGCTGCGATGGTTCCAATCTCATTGATACGCTCATATACCGCCATGATCATCACATTCATAATACTTACCAGCACGATGGCCACCAGCATGATCTTGATAAACAGGGTCATAAGATCAATCATGCGGGCAATATTGAAAAATGGTGAGAGTTTTTCCCAGGTGTGAACCTCAAACACAGGTTTGTCCATTTTGTTTTTTATCGGGCCAAGGACTTTTTTTAATCCTGCAAAGACAGAGTCCATGGACTGAATACTTTTCAGGCGGATGGCAATTTCACTGACCTCTTTGTCTTCAGTACGGAGAAGACTTCTGGCATCCTTGATATGAATAAAGCCGTCACGGCCACCAGGCCCTGAAATACCTTCGAGAATACCGCGAACCACAAAAGCCTGTCCGTTGACGGAGCCATCTTTGTTGGTTGCCACCAGGACAATGGAGTCACCTAGTTTAACCTTCATCCCTCTGGCAATCAGTTCGGGAACAAGAATTTCCCCCGGATCCAGAAGTCCTTCCTTCTCGCCCTCGATAATTCGCTCGGTGAGCATGGGAACCGTTTTCATTTCCTGTTCAGGGTTGACGGCATTGAGACGAATATTTGTCGTTTCCGTGTAATTACTGAACATGGCACCAAGTTTGATGCGCATTGAATAGGCTTCGACATTTTTATCCTGGTCGAGACTCTCTTTTATCAGTTTGATCTGCTTGCCTTTCAGGTTCTTATCAAGGGGGAGGCTGTCCATGGAGGCCATATATCCCTTGCGGTGCACCTGCAGGTGTCCCAGCATGGAGTCTGTAATCTGGCCAATCATCATGCTTTTAAAGGAGCCGGAGATAGAAACAAAGAGCAGCACCGCAACGACTCCAAGGGTAATCAGAGTGGACGTAAGCAGCGTTCGTCGCATATAACGTCTGAGGTTACGGAGAGCGAGTTTAAATATATTAAACATGATTTTCTCCTTCGTTTTGCAGCAATTTGCCATCTTCAAGGGTGAAGATCGTTTCCGCGACATTTACGACCCGTGGATCATGGGTAGAAAAAATAAAACTTGTGCCAAATTCGTCCCGCATTTTTTTCATAAGGGTAATAACATGAGTAGCGGTGGCACGGTCAAGGTTGGCCGTGGGTTCGTCGGCAAGTACCAGACTGGCATTGGTTACAAGGGCTCTTGCAACGGCTACCCGCTGTTTTTGCCCTCCGGAAATCTGGCCGGGAAACTTATGCGCCTGATCCTCCATGCCTACGGACTTCAGCAGTTCGTTGACCCGCTCTGTTCTCTTCTTCTTTGGCCAGTTGAGAACCATCAATAAGGGATATTCGACATTTTCAAAAACAGTAAGTACCGGAATCAGATTGAAATCCTGGAAAACAAAGCCAATATGCTCTCCTCTGAAACGAGCCGCTTCCTGACGATTGAGTTTGGTGATATCCTTACCGACCACGGTGAGCTGCCCTTTGGTTGGAGGATCAAGGCAGCCAATCATGTTCAGAAGGGTGGATTTGCCACTACCGGATGGTCCGACAAAAGAGACAAAGGAGGCTGGCTCTATGGTGAAATCAACCCCCTGTATTGCATGTACAGCAATGTCACCGGTCATATAGGTCTTTTCCAGTTGTTTTGCTACAACCACTGACATGGTATCTCCTTTTTATTATTCAGGGCGAAACACAGCAGGAGTAGGCATTGCTGTGTAAAATAAGTAGTTATTGATCTTCACTTAAATAAAGTAAGTATATACAGTTTCCTCTGAATAATTCTTATAGTCAAGGGAAAGCAGTGGCTCACACTTCTCTCCTGACTGATTTGGGATCACTCTGTCTTTCTTAGTACTTATTCTAGCGGACTGAGCTTGAACGTTATGTGTACACAATTTGCCCAAAATTAATATCCTACAAATATGTATCACGTACGTATTCGATCCGTACGCGTTGACAGCTGTCTCCATTTGTTTTATAGTTTGAATTGTCTAGTTTTAACTCAAATATACAACATCGATTTTGGAGGGAATAATTATGGCTACTGCTCGTCTCGATATGAGGCTAAACAAAGAGGTAAAAGCTAAAGCTGAAAAAGCATCTGCACTACTTGGTTTAAACAGCCTCACTGAATATATCGTTAATTTAATAGATGAAAATGCTACTAAAATAATTAAGCAACATGAGAGTATTACTGTCGAAAACGACATTTTTGATAATTTCATGAGTACATGCGAAACAATCAATGCTCCCAATGAAGCCTTAAAAAATGCTGCCATTTTTACAAAAGAGCAAGGCATTAAATGAAATTTGGTGAAAAATTTGTCGAGCTGGAAAAGGGTGTTCATGACCGAGTTTCATTTGACTGTGGTGAAGAGGAGTTGAATTCATTTTTAAAAACTCAAGCAATCAAACATATGAAAGCA
Organism: Desulfocapsa sp.; assembly: GCA_029935315.1. Classification (GTDB taxonomy): domain Bacteria; phylum Desulfobacterota; class Desulfobulbia; order Desulfobulbales; family Desulfocapsaceae; genus Desulfocapsa. Next base: position 6,638 of record JAOZKN010000112.1, read on the forward strand.
GGAGTAAGTAAAACTTTTGTACTACAAGCTACTGCCCCTCTTCCAAACAACAAATATCCTCTTTGTTCATATTTTACAGTTGCTCCAAGTTCTATAAAAAAGACATCGTTACCTGCAAAACAGGCTAAAAAGTTGCCTCACTACCCGATCCCAGTTTTTCTACTAGCACAATTGGCAGTTCATAAAGATTGCCAAGGACAAAGTTTAGGTAAAATCACTCTCATTAAGGCTCTTGAGTTCTTATGGAAAATTAATTCACAAATGTGTGCATATGCAATCATTGTTGACTGCTTAAATGAAACGGTACAACAATTCTATACAAAATATGGTTTCCAAGTTTTGTGCAGTCAAAATGGAAAAACTAGAATGTTTATACCAATGAAAACTGTAATTGAATTGTTCAAGTAACATACAGAAACTACAATGTAAAATCACATAACAATGGTGTTCACTGGAAAACAAGCAATGCGGTTTTCAGGCCAGGTTTCCAGATAAATCTAAATTTCTATCTTCGTATCACATTGGTCGGTAATTCCGCCTGTTTCCATGATACCGGACGTTATATGAAAAACGAAATGAGCCATAACGTTTAAATTTGCATTATTTTTTCTTCAAAGAAAAATGTGTACTGCGCCAATCAATCTCCAGGTTTCGATAGTTACCCAAACCGCTTTTGCGGCTGCACTCTGGAAGCAATACGGACACTTGGGACCAGGTAATAATATCAATGCTCTCAGGTGGCAGATATGCGAATTCAGAAGCATTGAATAGTGTAAGTCAAGACCTTTTGCTTGTAACACAGGAGGTATCACGTGTGGAGGGAAATCCAAAAAAATCTGCAGTTAAGGGGGCTTAGGTGTCCTGGCTTTGGATTCCACTGTTGCCAGACACCATTAACTCTGGTAGATTTTAAAGAATCAAGAAACTCACCCTATGGAGGAAATGCGGCCAATATCCCTGGTTGTCATTATCTCTCAGCGTAATTTTTTCACAAGAGGCTCAAATATGAAAAAAACAGTATCCATGTTGTCAGTGATAATCTTTTCATTTTTTGCAATGACTGCAAATGTTCTTGCAGCAGATAGTGATGACTTTGTAATCACCGTCAAAACTGATAACCTTGGCACATCAACTGATACGCAATTTACCATACCTACAAGAAAAATTTTTGGGGCGAAGCATAATTATAATGTTGATTGTGATAATGATGGCACGGATGAGGGAATTGCCCAGACAGGAGACTATACATGTGACTACGGTGCCGGCAATGCAGGAACATATACAGTCAGGATAAAAGACAATAAAGGGGATGGTACAGGTTTTCCGCGCATCTATTTCAATGATAGTGGTGATAAAGAAAAACTTCTTACTATCACCCAATGGGGGACGGGGGGCTGGAAAACAATGGCTTCCGCATTTTATGGGTGCAGTAATTTGACAACATTGCCAACAGATCAACTTGTTCTTATTGCGAGCCCTTTTTGTAATTTAAGTGAGATGTTCAGAGATGCATCTTCTGTCGTCTTTAATAGCAGTATAGAAGCTTGGGACACAAGTGGCGTAAAGAAGATGTTGGATGTGTTTTCCGGTGTGCCTTCTTTTACTCAAGACATCAGCGGCTGGGATGTAAGTGGTGTAACTCATATGGCCGGTATGTTTGATGGTGTGACGCTTTCAACACCAAATTATGACAAACTCTTGATTGGCTGGGATGCCCAGATACTGCGAGCTGGTGTGACATTCTCTGCTGGTAATTCAGTGTATTGTTCCCTGGATGCCCAGACGGCACGAACAAATATGGTGGATGTGGATGGCTGGACAATTACTGATGGTGGACTCTGCCCTGATACAACGGCACCAGTTCTTTCAGAAGTCACTCCAGTGGCAACCCCCACGAATGATCCAACACCTGATTATATTTTTAATTCTGATGAAGCTGGCACAATCACGATTGGCGGAGCATGTGCAAGTGCGGGAGCAACTCCAGCAAATGCAACTGCAGGAGATGTGACGATTACATTCGGAACGCTCGTAGATGGGACATACAATGACTGTACAATAGTGGTAACTGACGCTGCGACGAACGTAAGTTCAGCCCTTGCTGTTACTGGCTTCACTGTGGATACAACAGCCCCAACACTCTCAGAAACAACCCCGGTGTCAACCCCCACAAATGATACTACACCTGATTATACCTTTCATTCCAGTGAAGCAGGAACAATAACGTATGGCGGGAGTTGCACAAGCACTACAACAAGTGCAGGTGCAGGAGATACAACGATTACATTTTCAACGCTCGTGGATGGTACATACAATGACTGTACAATAGTGGTAACGGACGCTGCGACGAATGGTAGTTCAGCCCTTGCTGTTACTGGCTTCACTGTGGATACAACAGCCCCAACACTCT
>JAOZKN010000198.1 GCA_029935315.1 Desulfocapsa sp.
GGCGAAGGTGTCATCACTGTACGTTTCACAAATCGTGGTAACAAAATACGCATTATTGGTGCTGGGTATTGGCGTAAAGGGAGGAAAATCTATGGCAACAAGAACAAAAAAGAAAATTAACTACACAGATGAACCACTAGGTGAAATTCGTATTGTCGATGACTTTTTGCCCTCTCCTGAAAATTTAGCGTTTAAAGAAAGTAATGTGAAAATTACAATTACCTTAAGCAAGACAAGCGTTGATTTCTTCAAAAAAGAGGCAGAAAAACATCATACGCAATATCAAAAAATGATTCGTAGGTTATTGGATGTATACGCTGAACATCATACGTAAAAGACATCTAATTGTGTAAGAGCAAGATTTCGCCTTGTTGTGATATGGTCAACGGTGCCAGAAAATGCTATACGTAGTGGTCTAGCCATAATTTGCACATACCATATAAAGTGTTGCTTTTCAAGACCTGACCCCACGCTTTACACTTAAAAGGCCAATCTGTTAAGCAAGTCTACCCCATGGAAACTCCCTCATCAAGGCTCTGTTCATTCAGGTGCAAGTTTCCAACATAACTAATGGCTGCTGGTGATATATTGGCCTTCTTTGCGAACTCCGGCCACCTGGTCACTACCTTAAGGATTTCATCTACTATCTCTTCAGCTTTCTTGATTTCCATATTATAAGCGACCGCTATGAAATCGTCGAAAGTGAAGGCATCCTGCCGACCATTGATGGTCATTTTGTGCATTTCACCTAAAGCATCTAATGGATTAACTGAAAAAGTAAGATCGTAAGCAGGAGATAGTCTCCACTGACCTGATTTATCCATCGTATAGCTGATGTTTTTTACATGGTCATCGACATTTCGTGAGATTGCGTTAAAAACCATTCGACGAAACTGTTGTTCCTGCTCCTGGTAGGGGAGTTTTAACATTCGCATGACTTGAAACGCACTTTCATAGCCGACGGTTCCGACAGGATTCCAGCCAAAGTGTCCAATAGCAGCAAGTGACAGGACGTGCGTTTTCTCATTAATATTTCTGTCAAACCTTCTGGTCATAAAGTGGTTTCTGCCATTTTCTTCTAACAGCCGGCATTCACTGATATTAATACCTGCTTCTGTGGCCATCAGACTGTAGGCATACTCAATTTTACAGTCATCTTTTGTTTTTCCAAATGTATTTTGGATATCATCTGAAATTCCATCAAATTTTATCAACCAATGAACATAATCTTCGGGAACTTCGGCCTGGCCAGAGAGCACATGATTATCACCATTAATAGCAATAACTGCTTTTGGTACCGCACCACCGGCTGAGATGCCAACACGTAAAATATCAAGCATGGCTGCAGCTTTTTGGTGATCATCTCCACCGACACGTACATCAAGATTTTTTCGTGCTGCCAACACATCCCGGGCAAGTTCTATTAATTTAGCCACTTCGACACTGACCGAATCCTTTAAGCTATCCGGGGCGTTCACCGGTGAATATTCCAATGCCCCCATGCCCCTGGCCCCGATATAGCAAAGACGTTCAACGGGATTGAAGGATCTGGGATCACGACCTTCACGAGTCAACCAGGCATCTATGACGCTGTTACCAAAATTATCAGGGAGAGAACTTGCCAATAACCCAGGCAAGCCTTTGAATGTCTCACGATCAATATTTGGAAAAGTGAAAATATGGCCGGAACGAGCCTTGGTCAAGCCCAAATGAATAGGCGAGATATCCAGGCTTTTGGTCAGGAAAGTGGGGGCATACTCAAAAGCAGCATATCCTCTGTCGCTCATCCATGTCACAGCCCCAACAGTCTCTCCCCACAACTTCACATATGCTGTATTATAAACTGATTCCTTCATACCTTATCGTTTCCCGGACGCTCTTTTACGTTTGCGATCCTCTAACCTGGCAAGTTGTAAAGGGCTGATCCCAGTTTCAGGCAAAAAAGAATCCAGGTTGTCCAGAGCATTTAAGGCTCTCAAAAGTTTGATTAGTGTGAGTAAGGTTGTCTCACCTTTTTCGGCCCCTTGAATAGCAGTAACTGAGAGACCGGCAGACTCAGCTATGTTTTTCTGCGTTGTGTTCGCTCGTAATCGCAAGTCTTTCAGGCGACCACCAAGCTCTTTTGCTACGGCCTTGTCTGTCATTGCAAAATATATCATATTGCACCTTAATAATAATGTTTTATGGCAACAACCTTACACTTACAGCACACTATTACTATATTATATGTTGATATTTTTTTCAAGAACATGAGGATTGATGCATTCGTAAAAAAACCAAATAGAGAAAAGGGAAAACGCGGGGTCAAGTCTTGAAAAGCCACTTTACCTGTCATGCAGAACTGATTATTCGACTAACTGTACTGTAGTGAATCCCTACGAAATCAGCAAGTTCCTTCAATGTGTATCCATATGAAACATGGGCGACATAAATTGCCTTATTGCGTTTATTTTTATTCTTACTGTCTGGGAGAGGGAAAAGCTCTTTTAAGGAGGGGCGTCCTGAGTATCGCTGGCATTTGGGAATCTCTTTGACCTCTTTCTTTTCATCTAGTAAGCCTTGGATTTCAATAACAAAGTTATCACCTCCGAGTATCACTTGGCCAATACATTTTTCGGGCAGTTTTCTTTTTTGAAGAAAATTGTGCCAGGATATTCTATTCGTAGTGGCCTGGCCATAATTTGTACATACCACACAAAATGTTGCTTTTCAAGACCTGACCCCGTGCTTCATG
>JAOZKN010000113.1 GCA_029935315.1 Desulfocapsa sp.
CCTCTTTTTTATGTCTGGCTAAGGCTGAAAAGTTTTGTTATCAGGATTGATTGGAGCAAAGATTTGCACCAGAAGTGCACGACTATTGCGGGGACACCATACTTAACTGCTTGTTTTTGGTCCTGGATTTTGTTTTTTAAATACCCCGCGAAGTTAACCTTTCCATCTTATCCAAAAATTCTTCGGCCCCCAAAGGGCGACCACTTCTCTTATGGCGACGGAGTTTTTCATATTCTTCCTCTGACCTGTCGCTTGATAACAGTTCGTGCCATTCCGGGACTATATCCAACAGGGGTTCAATATTCACGAGAAGATCACTTTCTCCACGAATATGCGCACTGGCACTACTCCACACGTATTCCTCGGCTCTTGTCACAATGCCTGCTTTCACAGGGTGAAATTCTATATATCGGGCAGTAGCAACAGTATACACAAGCAAGACGCATCCTGAGTACAAACATTTGCCATCATTCACAGCCAGAATCTCAGCGAGAGGATGTTGTTGACATATTCGGATTGCTATGTAGAATTTATTACAATGCAGGAGCCATTTTAATTTTGCAGGGCGATCGATTGTAAAAACAGTCCACTGGCTTATCCCCTGGAAACTATGAGAGCGTAGCAATGCGAGTCAACAATCTGTTCAAATACTGGACCTACAGAGTTTTCGCCCCCGGTGCAGTACTACGCTCAACCTACGAGGCTTTCCAGGAACTCCTGGAATATGATGGCCAGGCCCATGAGGAAATGGCAGAGCTGGAGGCCTTGTATTATCAGGGCATAAAAGAAGATTTCAGCAGCATTCGCAAACGTTACCAAAGCTTTTCTACAAATGTTCTGGGAATGGTGGAAAGCCTGGAAAAGATGGCGCCAGGATCCCATGTCACCTTAAAGAGCTACTATAAAAAATTCGACTTCTACAGTCATTTTCTCCTGGCACCGCCACGGCTTGACTGTTCCCCTCCCTTTACCTGTTCTTTACAGGAAGGCGCAGGCAGTGAGAATCTGGTTGGAGGCAAGGCCTCTCAGCTGGCAACACTTGGCTCAGACCTCAAGCTTCCTATTCCTCAAGGCTTTGTGATTACAGCAAACAGCTTTAATTATTTTTTGGAATACAACGACCTGCGCAGGCCTGTTGATGAAATCCTTTCTAATATTAAGAGCTGGGAACCTCACAGCCTGGTGAAAGCATCTGCTCAGCTGATTACTTTGATCGAGCATGCTGATATCCCCGCTGAAATTCAAGCAGGAGTGAACATTGCCTGGAAAAACTTTGCCGACAACTTTGACACCTCCCCCCTTGTGGCCGTACGCAGCAGCTGTCTGAATGAGGATGGTGCCTGTTCTTTTGCCGGACAGTATCTAACCCTACTCAACGTGTCTGGCGACAACATCCTGAAGGCATGGCGTAAAGTAATCAGCAGTAAATATACCCCGGAAGCACTGGCCTATCGTATTCACTCTGGTCTTGGAGATGAAGAAACAGGGATGGCTACTCTGGTTCTTGAGATGGTGGAGGCAAAGAGCAGCGGTGTCTTGTATACGGCTGATCCCTCCGGAGAAGCAAAAGAGGCTATTTCTATTCATGTTGTACGCGGCCAGGGAGATGCCCTGGTCAGCGGCCGTGTTATTCCTGAGTCCTACGCTTTGCAAGAAGATGATAACGAAGGAGGAGATCAGGACGCCGCAATATTAAGCAACCATGAGCTTGCAACTCTCCGGCAACAGGGACAGTTGATCGCTGATCATTTTGATTCGCCAAGGGACGTGGAATGGTCATTCACCGAACAGGGGCGCCTTATCTTTCTCCAGTGCCGGCCCCTTGGAATACAGCATACCGTGACAGTTGTTCAGAAAATACAGCCCATGGAAGAGAAGGGACAGTTGTTATTCAAAGCGGGAGTAACTGCTGCAATGGGACAGGGTTGTGGCCCGGCCTACCGTGTTGACTCCAACCATCCTCTGGAGGATGTGCCTCAAGGTGCAATTTTAGTGCTGCGGGAGACCCTGCCTTCCGCTGTCCGAGTCTTAAAACGAGTTCGTGGAGTGGTGGCAGAACTTGGCTCTGTGGCGGGTCACTTTTCCACTGTGTGCAGAGAATTCGGGGTTCCCCTGCTTCTCGCGGTGGGCAACAACATCGATGCCATACAACAGGGTGAAGAGCTAAGCCTTTTCGCAGATATTCAGGAGTTGTGGCAGGGAAACTGTCTGCCGGCCGAAACGCCTGTACCACTGTACAAGACAGAGGCCGCACTTCCTTATTTTCGCAGACTGCATGGTCTTCTCGAGTTTGTCACTCCCCTGAATTTACTTGACCCGGACTCCAAAAACTTCGTCCCCGAGTCCTGTCGTTCACTCCATGACATTATTCGTTTTTCCCATGAACTGGCAGTACAAACCATGTTTTCCCTTGGCGACAGAGGCAGCGGCAGATCCAGAGGAAAAAGAAAATTAGTTTCTAACCTGCCCCTGGATGTTTTCCTTATAGATGTCGGTGGCGGTCTGCAGGCAAACGAGACAGGAAAAGAAGAAATTCATCTTGCAGAAGTATGTTCTGCACCCTTCCTTGCCCTCTGGCAGGGACTGACCCACCCCAGTGTGGAATGGGGAGATCGCTCTCATTTTGACTGGAAAAGTTTTGATGAAATTGCCCTGGCCGGTGGGGTTGCCAGTAAGAGTTCCTCAGACTTTGCCAGTTTTGCAGTGCTTGGCAGCAATTACGTGAACCTCAACATACGTTTTGGCTATCATTTTACCCTGGTTGATGCCATGTGTGACAGCGATGCGACAAAAAATTATTGCCAGCTGCGCTTTGCAGGGGGCGGCGGTGATTTTTCCGGACGAAGCCTGCGCATAGATTATGTTGAGGCCATCCTCAAAGAGAGTGGTTTTCAGGTTACGCCCAAAGGAGACCTGCTGGATGCCAGACTGCAGCAGATGGATGCAGAAAAAATGTTGCAGCAGTTGCAGGTCGTAGGCCGTCTTCTGGGAGTAACGAAGTTAATGGACATGCGTCTTAAAGATGATATCATGGTAAAAGAGCAGGTTAAAGCATTCTGGAAGGCAGCTTAAGAAAAGAACAGGTTCGTAAAAAAACCCATATTCATGAAAAAAGAAAACATATCATATCAACTCACCTGGCTTACCAGTCAACTGGCAGTCGGCTACGCCCCCATGTCCTACGATGAACTGGACTCTATCCGGGATCAGGGGATAGTTGCCATCGTCAATCTCTGCGGAGAATTTTCTGATCTCCACGAGATTGAAGAGCAGGCCGGTTTCGAAGTCTGTTTTCTTCCCACCCCCGATGAATGTGCCCCTGACATGGAACAGATGAAGGAGGCTCTGGAATGGCTGGACGAGGCCCTCTATTTAAAGAAAAAAGTCCTTATTCACTGTCGTCATGGCCATGGACGCACGGGAACCTTTATTTCCGCCTATTTTCTCCGTCGGGGACTTGCATTAAAGTATACCGAGAAGAAACTCAAAGGAACCAGGGCCAACCCCACCAACTACAGTCAGTGGAAACTTCTAAAAAAATACAGCAAACAACAGGGACAACTGGATGCAAGGGAAGCAAGCATCGAAAACCCCAGCACCATAGATCTCCTGCCGTTTTTTCATGATTACGAAGCCCTGCTGGCAGAGGCCGGAGCAACAGGACTGGATACTTCCATCTGTCGACAGCCCTTTGACCTGCAGCTGGTGGAAGCAGTTTATGTCAGCCATATAATCAACTCAAAACTCAGTCGGGAGAAACGTACTCTTGTTCTGGAACGAGCACTTAAAACTATGGCTCCGGAAAAATACTCCTGCCCTCTTTTTGAAGAAGACAACTGCCTGATATGCGAGCAACGGCCTTTACGTTGTCGGAACGTAACGAATGGGCAGCAAAAAGAGACACTGGAGCAATTAACCACAAAAATTTCCAGGGACATTTTCCTCGCACTCACCGATTCTTTTCCGTCTGGTGACACCTTACATTTTTCAGTTATTGACACCGTATCCGGCCGTTTTGTGCAGCAATATTTTCAGGCTATGCGAGATGAAAGTGAGGCTTAGGAGAACATGACAGAGAGTACAGCCAAACGATTGCTCATTGTAGACGACGAGATGGATTTGCTTGTCCTTTTGCGCAAGGTTCTCGCTAAAAAATGTGGCTGCGATATCGCCCTGGCCCAGTCCGGTGCAGAGGCCCTGGAGAAGATCGCATCCTGGCATCCTGACGTGGTTATGACCGACATCGTCATGCCCGACATGGACGGTCTGGAACTTCTGCCGAAGGTAGTCAAACTGGACAGCACAATCAGTGTTGTTATTATGACTGGCTACGGCACCATAGAAATGGCGGTGACTGCCTTAAAAAATGGAGCCTATGATTTCCTGGAAAAACCATTTGATAACGCAAAGATCAGCCAGATCATCCTGCGTGCCTTTGAGAGAACCCAGCTGCTTCGGGAAAATCTCCAGTTACAGAAAGAGCTGCAGAAAACTGATCGGCCCACAGAGTTTATAGGACAGAGCACTCCCCTGCGACATGCCATAGAGCTGTTAACAAGGTTAGGGCAGAGCGATGCCACTGTTTTGATTCGCGGAGAATCAGGAACCGGAAAAGAGGTTGCAGCCAGAACAATCCATAAAATGAGTAAACGCTGCAAACAAAAGATGATCACGGTCAACTGCCCCGCTCTGCCGGAACAGATTCTGGAAAGCGAACTTTTTGGTTATGCAAAAGGAGCCTTTACCGGTGCGGATAACGACAAGGACGGACTCTTTCTCGAGGCTGCAGGTTCCACCATTCTCCTTGATGAAATTGCAGATATCCCCGTTTCTCTGCAGACCAAATTACTTCGGGTTCTGCAGGAAAAGGAGATTCAACCCCTGGGGCAGACCAAAACGGTCAAAGTCGATGTCCGGGTTCTCGCCTCAACAAATCAGGATCTGGAGGCAAAAATAGCGAAGGGTGAATTTCGGGAGGATCTGTTTTATCGCCTGAATGTGATGACCGTCACCATGCCGGCACTTGCTGAAATGCAGGAGGATATCCCTTTGCTGGCTCTTCATTTTCTCAACATTTATGTGCAGGAATACCAACGTGAAGGAATGGAACTTTCCCAGGAAGCCCTGCAATGCCTGACGCGGCGGGAATGGAAGGGGAACGTCCGTGAGCTACAGAACAGAATCAACCGCGCGGTTCTGCTCACCAAGGATATTCTGATCACTCCAGTCGACCTGCTCAGCCCTGAAGAATTAGCAGAAGATACGTCGTCAAACAAAGCAGGAGCCGAAGTTCCTGTCTGTGTCCACAAACTCCCCTACAGTGAGGCCAAAGAAGAAGTGATGACCTATTTCACCTCTTCTTACCTTAAAAAGGCTCTGACCATGAGTGATGGAAATGTTTCAGCTGCCGCCCGTAACAGTGGTTTAGGCCGTCAGTCTTTCCAACGCCTGATGCAGCGTCACCATATACAATCCCAATCATTCAGAAAAGAGTAATCCGGACTCTGTCCTGTGTCAGGCAATGCATCTATTCTGCGGCACCATGACTATTGCCAATAATGTACCAGCCCCACCGCCCCGATATACAGCCAAATGCCTTATAATCAAAAACTTACATAGCACAGCTAACTGCAGCACTCACGTTGCAGTGCATCGTTTTAGATGCACTTTTATCCAGTACCTACCAAAACCCTTTGTGCTACGCTGTTACCCTGTGCCTTTCGCAACTCATTGATTTCTCGCTATACATTTGTTTTTTTCATTTTTTTTGCTTTCTGGCATCATATGTGAAACACTAACAGCAGATATGGGTCACTGCCTCATGTGGTGGGCAGGTACTGACAGGTTTGTGGTAAGCCTGAATACTTTGATGGTATGGTATGAATCGTATAAAAAACACACTCAGGATACTCCCGCTCTTACTCCTCTTGACCCCGGCTGTGTTTCCCGGAAATGCGTGGGCCGTTCAAAGCCACGGTGCACCGGAAGGTTTGTATGTCCATCAATTGGCCCATGTCTTTTATACCGCTGCAATGTGTTATCTCTTCTGGGGAATTCGAAAAAGTGGCTTCAGGCCGCGTGGCTGGCGATATCTCCAGGCGTTTTGTGTCTTTATGGTACTCTGGAATGTGGTTGCCTTTACCGGACATTCCCTGGCAGCTATTGTTGACAGTGCCCATTTTACCGGTGGGGAAACAGGATATTTAAGCAGCCGTCTGCTGGGGCCCCTCAGCAGCGTAAAATTTTTGTATTATTTCACCAAACTTGACCACCTCTTCAGCGTTCCTGCTCTTTTTTTCCTCTATCTTGGGATGAAGAACATATACCGCAGCAGTTGTGAGGAGGAAGAAGAATGAACAGCCTTCCAATGCTCCCAGCCATAATCGTAGATATGGCCGGATCCTTTATTATTATTCTCCTTTCCTTTCTCTCTCTTCGCTATGCCTGGCTATTGATCCGCAAACAACCGGAAAATTTTCTCTGGGGTTTTCTTTTTTACTTCTGTCTGACCCTGGTCTGTTTTTCCGTTTCCCGTGCGGTTGGTCATCTCCTCAAACAAATATTGCTGATCTCCGGCAACCAGGGACAGTGGCATGTACTGGCTCCCTATAGTGGTGGTTTCAATACCCTGCTGATGATTTCCCTTGCTGCAGTAAGCATCTACTACCATAAAGGAATCGAGGGATACCACGCCATTCAGCAGAAAGCACGAAGCTTACGAGACGCCAATGCCCAACTTGAAGTGTCTGCAGACAAGTTGCTCAAACTGAACTTAAACCTGGAAGGGATTGTCGAAAGACGGACGAAGAAGCTTTCCGCATCAGAAAAGAAATTCAGGAATTTTTTCATCAATTCGAAAGACATGGTCTACTTTTGTGACTCGGCCAACAAGCTTGTAACCATGAACAATTCCGGGATGGAAATGCTCGGCTATTCCATGGAAGACGAACCCAAACTGCAGTTACAAGACATTTTTTGTAATAGAGAAGATCTGGATAATTATCTGGAAACAATCATTGCCGTAGGTTTTGTGGAAGACCTGGAAGTGGAATTTATACGAGCCGACGGTACCGTTATCTACGTTCTTCTCTCTGCAACCGCTATCTATGACGATAAGCGTGAATTTATTGCTTGCGAGGGTATTGCCAAGGACCTCACCCGGGTCAGAACCATGATGGAGCAACTTGCTTCAAGTGAAAAGATGGCCTCTGTGGGTCAGATGGCTGCAGGTGTTGCCCATGAGATCAATACTCCTTTGGGCGTCATCCTTGGCTATTCCCAGTTGATGATGGATGACTTCACTCCTGAAAGTGAGGAAGGACAAAGCCTGCAGGTCATTGAGCGTCAGGCGAAGGCATGCCGCAAAATTGTTGCAGATCTTCTCAAATTTTCCCGCCAGTCAGAAAGTGCTCGTGAAAACATTTTGTTAAATGAAGTTATGGAGGATGTGCTTGCGGTGACAGAACATTCCCTGAATATGGACCATATCCATATCCACCGGGATTTAGATAAAAATATGCCCGCGATTGTTGGAGACGCAGAAAAGTTACGTCAGGTTTTTATCAATTTTATCAACAATGCTCACCATGCCATGGAAGAACAGGGTGGAGGCGAGATATTCCTCTCCTGTCACTACGAAGAAGAGACCAATCGGGTGGTGGCCACCATACGCGACACAGGCCATGGCATTCCCGGCGATGTGCTGGCAAAGATCTTTGATCCTTTCTTTACCACCAAATCCGTTGGCAAAGGAACAGGGCTTGGCTTATCCGTTTCCTACGGCATCATACAGGAGCATGGCGGGGTTATTGAAGTTGAAAGTCCGGTCACGATCAAAGGTGACAACATAGCAGGCACCGCCTTTCATGTAAAGCTTCCGGTTGCATTACGAGAGACTGCTTCTGTTACGAATACATAACGATAGCAAAACAAACTGTTCACAAACAAAAACGAATAACGGGGGATGTTATGGCTGAAATACTAGCGTTGGATGATGTGCAGGATGCGACAGTACTCATTGGAAAAATCCTTACAAAAAAGGGACATACTGTCCACTGCTTTACCGAAGAGGATAAGGCCTTAGCCCATGCCAAAGAAAATAAAATTGACCTGGCTATTCTCGACATCAAGCTTGAGAAGATGAGCGGTGTTGAAGTCCTGGGACTTCTCAAAGAAATACAGCCGGCAATGAAAGCCATTATGCTCACTGGCTATCCAACCGTTGAAACAGCACGCGAAGCCATCAGTCTTGGCGCAGATGAATACTGCGTCAAACCCATTGACCGCGACGAGCTGGAAGAAAAAGTTGAAAAAGTCCTGAAGTCAAGAGGCAAAAAAAGCGCCATGAGCGTCTAAGGAGAGGTGAGTACCATGGATATTAAAGCAACAAATCTGGCCAGAGCCAAGATCTACCAGTTCCTTTCCACCCTCTACCGTGATGAGATTCCCCTGTGGCTCATCAAAAAGATGGGAGACAAAGCCTTTCTTGACCAGATAAAAAAGCTCCAGGAAGTGTGTACCATACAGGATTTCTGTTCCGGCCTTGGCCGCATGCGAGGCACCCTGGAGTCGGCAGCGGCAGGAGAAGTTTTCAATGAACTTCGTTATGAATATGCCGATCTTTTTCTTAATGCCGGCAACAATCCAGCCTTCCCCTATGAATCCTGTTATGCCACCCGCGAACCGCTCGTTATGCAGGAACCGGTTGTCAAAATGCGTGAAACCCTGAACAAGGCGGGAGTACACAAGAGCGCAGACTTTCTTGACCTGGACGACCATATCGCAGCAGAGCTGGAACTCATGCGCTATTTCGCCGAACAGGCTGCCTATAAAGAAGTGAAACAGGAACCCGAATTTGATTTCCTGCGTAACCATCTTATGAGCTGGGTCGTGGAATTCTCTGCAGTACTCACCAGTGCCGCCCAGACTGAATTTTATCGGGGTCTTGCAGAGATCACCATGAGTTTTCTCTTCAACGAGCGCATGTTCAG
>JAOZKN010000033.1 GCA_029935315.1 Desulfocapsa sp.
CATAGGCAGTTTCTTCTTTGCTGGGATTGGTGTCATCAAAACGAAGATGACAACGTCCGCTGAATTCCTTGGCAATACCAAAGTTTAAGCAGATCGATTTCGCATGACCAATATGAAGATAACCATTGGGTTCTGGAGGGAAACGGGTAATGGGTGTTGTGTGTTTGCCTGATTGTTTATCTTCAGTGACTATTTGTCTGATAAAATCTAGTGGCTTGTCTGTGTTTTCTTTAGAGTTGTCCATTCTGTTCTCTTAAGTGAGGTCTACATTATTTAGATTTAGCAAAAGGGGTATTTGATCTTTTTCGCAGCGTATTGAAGCAGTTGGTAGATTTCCTTGGTGAAGCGGAGCCATAAAAAACGCAATTGTCTGAGTGAGGAACGAACGAGTTTTGCGTTTTTGGCGGAGCAAGCTTAGGAAATCTACAAATGCTTCACCTTAGCGAAGAAATAGATTAAATATCCCGATGTCCCATGGGTATCTCATCTACTCTTTATACAATTCAGCCACACCCCGAAGACGAGCAACAACCCGCTCCCGGCCAATAGCCATAAGGATATCGAACATGGATGGGCCTGCGAGCTGACCTGTAACAACGGTTCGCATACCATTAATGATGACACCCGGTTTGATATCAAGTTCTGTCGCCAGATCGCGGGCAGTCTGTTCAGCACTTTCCAGATTGAAATCGTCCAGAGCTTCATAGCGATCAGCCAGCAGGGGCAGCCATTCTTTCAGGCCTTCATGCTTGAGGATGTTTTTCTTGAGTGGTTTTTTCTCAACCGTAAATTCATCAGAAAAATAAGCACGACCGCGATCACCAAAGTCAGACAGCATCTGGAAACGGTCACGAATAAGATCAAGGGTACTTAAAAACCACTCTTTTTTGTCATTTTCATAACTGTCATCCCAAAGTCCTTCGCCAGCAAGGAATGGCTTGACCATTGTTGCAATTTCTTCAATGGGCATGCTTCGCAGGTAATGTTCGTTAAACGATATGGCTTTTGGATCTGTGAAGAATTTGTCATTTCCCTTCTGATAATTAAAAATGGAGTTGGTCTTGTTAATTCGCTCCAGGCTGAAAGTGTCAATCAGCTCTTCCCGGGTAAAAAATTCCTTGTCATCACCGGGTGACCAGCCAAGCAGTACCAGAAAGTTAGACAGAGCCCAGGGAATAAATCCTCGTTCTTTATAAAAATGAACCGCGACGATTTCACCATGTTTGCGTTTGGAAATTTTTGCCTTTTTCAGATCCAGAGTCAGTGGCATATGGGCAAATACAGGAACAGGGGCATCAAGGGCCTGGTATAAAAGAACCTGTCTGATGGTGTTTGTCATATGGTCGGAACCGCGGATGATATGACTGATTCGGTCGCGAATGTCATCAACGACATTACAAAGCAGGTAAAGCGGTTTGCCTGTGGAGCGAACGATGACAAAATCTTCAATTTCGCTGTACTGAGCTTTTATGCGGCCAAGAACTTTGTCGTCATAGCCGATTTCAGCATCTCTGTCAGGAACCTTGAAGCGAATAACAAAAGCCAGACCAGCGGCTTCTTTTGCGGCCACTTCTTCACCACTGAGGGAACGACAAGTGCCGTCGTATCCGTATGCAGTTTTGTTTTTCTGCGCTGCCTCACGTTTTGCATCAAGTTCTTCTTTGGTGCAGAAGCATTTGTAGGCTTTACCTTCCTCGAGGAGTCGGCTGGCCGCGGCTTCATGGTCACTTTCAAATTCGGTTTGAAAATATGGGCCTTCATCCCAGTCAATGCCCAGCCATTCCAGTCCGTCGAGAATTCCCTGGATGGATTCCTGGGTGGAACGCTCAGCGTCAGTGTCTTCAATACGAAGGATCAGTTTGCCACCGGTCTTTTTTGCGTAGAGCCAGTTATAAAGAGCTGTTCTGGCTCCTCCTATATGAAGATATCCGGTGGGGCTTGGTGGAAAACGCAGTCTTGTTTCTGTCATGGTATTGTCGTTGTGAGTTATATTTAATTGTCGATAAATTTGTTTGCGGCTGGTGAAAACAAAACATTAAGAATTGTCCAGGCTAAGCTCTGGCATCCGGCTTTTGCCATCCAGTTTCCGACATTGCTACGTATATCGTTTTCGGGCAGATTGTTCAATAGCAATTAAAACTATTTTTAGTTGTTCTCTTTGATTGAACTCGTTATACTCAAGGGTTTTTGTGATAATTTATATGAATTTTTTTTTGAATTAAAGGTATTGGGAGTAGAAATGAAGGTATTAATTAGTGATAATATGTCCCCCTTAGGTGAGAAAATTCTTACCGATGCGGGAATCGAAGTAGATGTCAATACAGGCTTGCCTCCGGAAGAGCTGCAGAAAATCATTGGTGATTATGATGGGCTGGTTGTTCGTAGTGCAACAAAGGCCACTGATGCCATAATCGGGGCTGCCGAAAATCTGAAGGTTATCGGCAGAGCGGGCATTGGGCTTGATAATGTCGATATCCCGGCTGCCAGCCAGAAGGGTATTGTTGTAATGAACGCTCCCGATGGCAACGCAACCACTGCAGCAGAACATGCCATTGGTATGATGATGTCTCTCTCTCGTAATATTCCCCAGGCTACTGCTTCCATGAAGGCAGGCAAGTGGGAAAAGAAGAACTTTATGGGCCGGGAACTCACCGGAAAGACTTTTGGTATTTTCGGCATCGGTCGTATCGGAGCTATTGCTGCCAATCGTGCACAGGGACTGAAGATGAAGGTCATTGCCTATGATCCGCATATGCCAAAAGAGCTGGTGGATAAATTGGGCGTTGAGCTGGTAAGCGTTGAAGAACTCGCTAAACGCGCCGATTATATCACTGTCCACGTGCCACTCACCAAAGAAACAAAAAATGCCCTTTCCACCGAATTTTTCAGTAATATGAAAAAAGGAGCCATGTTTATTGACTGTGCCCGTGGTGGAGTGTGTGATGAAGAGGCGTTGTATAAGGCTCTTGTGGATGGTGAAATTGCAGGGGCTGCTCTGGATGTTTTTGCTGATGAGCCAACCACCAAAGAAAATTGTCCGCTCCTTGCTCTGGATAACTTTATCTGTACGCCGCATCTTGGCGCGTCCACCAGTGAAGCTCAGGAAAACGTTGCTACGGCAATAGCTGAACAAGTTGCGGATTATCTGACTAAAGGTGTGGTTACCAACGCAGTGAACGTTCCATCTGTCAGTGATGATGTTCTGGCGCAGGTTGGCCCGTATGTGAATCTGGGTGAGATGCTTGGGTCACTGCACATGCAGATTGCAAAGGGCAGTGTGGAAGAAGTTTCCATTGAATATTCTGGAGAACTTGCTGAGCTGAATACCAGTCCCATTACTGTAGCCTTTTTGAAAGGGTTGTTTACTCCCATCCTTCAGGATGCTGTAAATTATGTGAATGCGCCGGTTATTGCTAAAGATCGTGGCATCCGTGTGGTGGAATCCAAAAGTGATCGCTCCAACGACTTTATTAATGTGCTCACCATTAAAGTAGTTACCAACGAAGGCTCAAACGAGCTGGTGGGTACAGTGTTTGGTAAAAACGAACCACGTCTTGTGCGTCTGAACACTTTCCGCCTTGAGGCTCAGGCAGCTGGTCCGATGTTGCTCGTATATAATAATGACGTTCCCGGTGTTATTGGTGCCCTTGGTACAACACTTGGTGAAAATGGTGTGAATATTTCCCGTATGACCGTTGGACGTGAAGACGCCAGCGATCAGAATATCATCCTGCTTTCCACAGACTCTGTTATTTCAAAAGAGCTGCTGGAGCAAGTGACGAATCTCGATAATATTGATGATGCTCTGGCTCTGGATCTTGTGTAATTAGCGGGCATGTAGTCTGTGATTCTTGAACCGGAGCAACCTGTGTTGGCTCCGGTTTTTTTTGTTTCTCCATAAAAAGAGGGAAAAATGAGTTTTGAATACGAAAAAGGCTGTCCCTGCGAAGATGGAACGGTTCCTGATCAGGATGGCGGGTGCGTGATGCCTGAAGTTACTTTCATGGCTTTTGTTATGTCTCTGAACACCTCGGCGCTGTTTCATCTTGGTGCAATTGCAGATCCGGTGTCTGGAGAAAAACTTGTCGATTTGTCCCTTGCCCGCCATGCCATAGATACTCTGGTTTTGCTGGAGAAAAAAACTGAAGGGAATCTTGAATCTGATGAATTGGAGATGCTGAAAAACATACTCTACGATGTGAAGTTGCGCTTTGTTGCCGTGGCCAAGGAGCAAAAAGAAAAAGCACAGTCAGCCGCCAATGGCTGAGTCTGAAGATCTTTTGCAGGTTCAGGCACCTGCAAAGGTAAATCTGAGTCTGCGAATTGTTGCTAAGCTGCCAGACGGGTATCATGAACTGGACAGTGTGATGCAGAAGCTGGATCTTTACGATACTTTGTATTTAAAGCGTCTGGATAAGCCGGGTATTCAACTGCATTGCCCGGATTCAGATCTGCCAGAAGATGAATCAAACCTGGTTTTTCAGGCAGCGGCCAGTTTTTTACAGGCGGCAGGTTTAATAAAGACACATGGTGTCTCCATCATTCTTGAAAAACGAATTCCTGTTTCCGCTGGGCTTGGCGGAGGAAGCAGTGATGCTGGAGCCGTTCTCACAGGTTTAAATCATTTGTTTGCAACGGAACTTCCCGAAGAACAACTATTAAGTCTTGCTCTACCCCTTGGTGCGGATGTTTCTTTTTTTACTGTTTCAAGTGCTGCCGTACGTGCGAAAGGTATTGGCGAACGTATGACTCCAGTGGCGTCACTTGCTGACTGTTCGATGCTCCTGGTGAATCCCGGTTTTTCTGTGTCCACTGCCTGGGTTTATGAAAATTTTACATTGACAAGGACAGATAAAGTTTCTATTCTGTCTGATT
This sequence comes from Desulfocapsa sp., assembly GCA_029935315.1. Lineage (GTDB taxonomy): Bacteria > Desulfobacterota > Desulfobulbia > Desulfobulbales > Desulfocapsaceae > Desulfocapsa. Next base: position 4,876 of record JAOZKN010000033.1, read on the forward strand.
CTCGTGAAAATGATGTTCTTGGGGGTGGATGTTTTCCTCTGTACAATGATCTGGAACGTGTGACCATTGGTCGCTATCCTGAGATTGAGAACATTAAAGAGCTTATGCTTGAAAACGGTGCTCTGGATGCATTAATGTCCGGGAGCGGGCCAACTGTTTTTGGCGTTTTTCCTGATTCGTCTGCTTCAGCTATTCAGAAGTGTGCGGAAAAGTTGAGTGAAAAGTATGAGGGTGGGGTCTTTATTACCCGGCCCCTTGAATAAGGTTTTTTGCTGGGGCGTAGCCAAGCGGTTAAGGCATCGGGTTTTGATCCCGACATTCGGAGGTTCGATCCCTCCCGCCCCAGCCAAATTGTATTTAATATCGATTTAATCACATAACTGTACTGAGAATAAACACAATGCCAAATCCCGTTAAAGTCTTTTCTGGAAACGCCAATCCGGTAATGGCTCAGGAAATTGCTGATTATCTGAGAGTCCCTCTTTCTGAGGCCGAAGTCAGGCAGTTTAGTGATGGTGAAATTTGTGTTGAGATAAAAGAAAATGTTCGTGGCGCCGATGTATTTGTGGTCCAGCCAACCTGTATACCGGTAAATGATAACCTTATGGAACTGGTGATCATGGTTGACGCTCTGAGACGTGCATCAGCCAGAAGAATTACTGCAGTTGTTCCATATTATGGCTACGCCCGTCAGGACAAAAAAGTTGCGCCTCGTGTGCCGATTACTGCAAAAGTTGTGGCTGAAATGCTTATGGCAGTGGGGGTTCGTCGGGTACTGTGTATGGATCTTCATGCCGGTCAGATTCAAGGTTTTTTTAATATTCCCGTTGATCACCTTTATGCTGCTCCTGTTATCCTTGATTATATAAAGGATAAATTTGAAAATGTTATTATGGTTTCCCCCGATGCTGGTGGTGTTGAGCGAACGCGTGCCTTTGCCAAGCGATTAAATACCGGCCTTGCCATTATTGACAAGAGAAGGGATAAGCCAAACGAATGCCAGGCAATGCACGTTATTGGTGACGTGAAAGGGAAAACAGCGATACTGCTGGATGATATGGTTGATACTGCAGGAACACTCTGCAATGGCGCGGCAACGTTGATTGAGCATGGTGCCAGTGAAGTACATGCCTGCTGTTCACATCCCGTCCTCTCAGGCCCGGCAATAGAACGACTGACAAAGTCAGAGATCAAGTCATTGGTTGTCACAAACTCTATCCCCTTAGGGGAAGAGGCGAAAAAATGTGATAAAATCAAAGTGCTGTCAGTGTCGAATTTGTTGGCTCAGGCAATAGATTGTATTCATAACGAAGGTTCCATCAGTTCACTCTTTGTGTAGCTGATGTATGATAAAATGCTAAAACCGGTGAGCGTCAAGTAAATCGGTGTCAGTAGCTTCACGAAGTTGTTTTCTTTGTTAAACAAGTGAATAATTTCCAAGGTACTAAAGAAACTATATTGAAATAATTCCCGATGTGTCTAAAAAAACGGACCCAGGGTTAAGGAGAAACAAATGCTTCAAGTCGATATGTCCGCTTCAACAAGAGAGAGTTTTGGTAAAGGCGCCATGCGTCGTCTGCGTGTAAGCGGAAATACACCAGCTGTACTCTATGGAAATGATAAAGATGTTGTGTCATTGCAGCTTGAGACCAGGCCTTTTTTGAAAACCCTGTATCAAATCAGTCGTAAAAATGCTGTGGTTAGTCTTTCCATTAATGATGGTGACACTCGGCATGTCATTATGCGTGAGATTCAGACTGACCCTGTTACTGATAGTCTGATCCATGCAGATTTTCTTGAAATCAACCTTGATACTTCCAGAACATTTTCCGTTGGCGTCGAGCTGACTGGTACAGCAAAAGGTGTTGATTCCGGTGGTGTACTGATCCCTCACAACCTGGTTGTTGTTGTTGAAGGACGTCCTCTTGATATCCCTGATACGGTGACAGTTGATGTCTCTGATTTGGATAGCGATGAAAATATTTTGTTTTCTGGTATTAGCTTACCAGAGAATGTAACGCTCGCTTCTCCAGGCAATATTCTCTGTGTTGAGGTCATCTCTGCTAAGGCTGCCGCTGGTCTTGCCGCTGCTGCTGATGCTGCTGAAGCCGCTGCTGCTGAGGCTGATGAAGCATCTGTCGCTGAGTCTGCTGATGGTGGTGCTAAAGCCCCTGAGGTTGCAGTTGAAGGTGCTGAAGGTGAAGAGGGTGCTGAAGGCGCTGAAGAAGCCTGATCTTAGTAGAATAGCAGGAAGTTAAGTAATTTGTCCGGAAAGGGTTGTTCGCAATCTTTTCCGGATTTTTTTTGGGAAGGGATTATAGCGTGTCTGAAGAAACATATTTGATCGCAGGCCTGGGTAACCCGGGCAGCAAGTATGAGAAAACCAGGCACAATGTCGGTTTTTTGGTTATTGATGCCCTGGCACGTGAGCATGGCGTTGCCTTCCAGTCAGAAAAATGGGAGAGCCTTTATTGCCGAATATCCATCGCTGGCAAGCGTGTGTACCTGCTCAAGCCACAAACCTTTATGAATCTTTCCGGCACTTCCGTTGCCCGCTTTGCTGATTTCTTCAAAATTCCAAATGATCATATCCTTGTGCTTCATGATGACCTGGATATGCATCCCGGCCGTTTAAAGCTGGTGGCAACAGGTGGCCCTGGTGGGCATAATGGTATTCGTTCTCTTATTCAGTGTCTGGGGACACGGGACTTCTTCAGGTTGAAGATAGGCATCGGCAGGCCCGGACAAAATGATATCCATGCCGATATGCCTGTTGAACGTTTTGTGCTTGCACCATTTGCAGAAGGTGAGAAGCGGTTACTTGAGGACCGAACAGGTGTTTTATTGGAGGGGATTCAAGCGTTTATCGAGTTTGGTGACCAGAAAGCCATGAATTTGCTGAATAGTATTAAATAGGAAAGCCCACCCTTACAAATCCCTGTTTTTTCAAAGCACTTTTAAGAAAAGTGTGTTATATTAGCATTGTTTCTTAAATAGATGACTGCTTGTATAGGTCGAAACATTTTCGAAAGTATCAATCCCTGAAATTCCCCCCAGGAGGATGACTTTGTTTGTAGAAGGCGATATGGCCGTTTATCCGGCTCATGGTGTAGGTGTAATTGAAGCTATAGAAAATCAGACTGTGGCTGGTATTGATCAGCCTTTCTATGTCATGAAGATTCTGGATAATGCCATGAAAATCATGATTCCTACTGCCAGCAGTGATAATGTTGGTTTGCGGGCTATTATCAGCAAAAAAGAAGTTGAAGACGTTCTGGTTATCCTCAGGGATCGTGATACAGAGATCGGTACTCAGACCTGGAATCGTCGTTATCGTGAGTACATGGAAAAGATCAAAACCGGCTCTATCCATGAAGTTGCTGTTGTGCTTCGTGATCTGTATCTTCTCTCGGTGGATAAAGATCTTTCTTACGGTGAGCGTAAGATGATGGATACCGCCAAGAATCTTCTGGTGACTGAAATTTCCCTTGCCAGAAAAGTCGATGAGTCTAAAACCGAAAGTATGATCGAAGATTTGTTTAATTGATTTTCCTCTTGCATGGCGTTATGTCATGACCACCCCCTCTCAGGAACCTGACACTGCAACTGATTCTTCCGCTGCTGCTGTGGATCTGGAAATACTACCAGAACACAGCGGGAGCAGGTTTGATCATTTTCTGGTACAGCATGTTGCAGACACTTCCAGAAATCTCTTGATATTGTCCATCCGTCAGGGGCTGCTTCGTGTTGATGGTCATATAAAAAAAAGTAGTTATAAGTTGAAGGCCGGAGAACGTGTCACTGGTACGATTTATAAAGCCCCAGCCCCCGTTCTCACTGCGCAGAAGATATCCTTTCAAATCCTCTTTGAGGATGATTCACTTATTGTTGTTTCCAAACCTCCTGGCCTCGTTGTGCATCCGGCCCACGGAAATCCTGATGGAACCCTGGTGAATGGTCTTTTGTATCATTGTCAGGCCATTGCCAGCGTAGGTGATGAAATCAGGCCTGGAATTGTTCATCGCCTGGATAAAGACACCTCCGGAATTATGATTGTTGCCAAGACAGAGTTTGTTCACAGAAAGTTGTCTGACTATTTTAAATCCCGGGAGATTGAGAAAGAATATTTAGCTTTAGTGCGTGGTGTTTTCAAAGAGAAGGAAGGCAGGGTTGTTGCCAATGTTGGCAGGCACCCTGTTAAGAGACAGAAGATGGCAGTTTGTGATGAGGGTCGTGGACGCTATGCGGCCAGTAGTTGGTGTGTACTGGAGGAGTACGGAGTTGACTGGAGCCTTATCCGGGTGAAAATAGAAACCGGTCGGACACATCAGATACGTGTGCATATGGCCCATCTTCAGCATCCTGTCGCTGGAGACCTGCTTTACGGGAGAGGGAGGCAGGCCATGAAATTTCCCCGGCAAATGCTTCATGCCCATAGCCTGAAATTGAAACACCCCGTAAGTGGTGAGCCCTTATCCTTTACTGCACCTCTATGGCCGGATTTTCAACAAAAAGTGGATGAACTTCAGGCTTGTGGATTTGTGAGTGTTGTGCAGTGCCTATGAATATTGCGATAACTGGTGGCATAGGTTCCGGCAAGTCGAAGGTGGCTCAAGCCCTTGGGGAAATGCTTAAGGGAACAGTCCTCAGTGCGGATCATATTTGTCGTGATCTGTTAGCCGTTGATTGTAAAGGATGGCTCAGGTTACAAGAAATTGCACCAGCCGAATGTTTTCTTGCAGAAGGTGAAATAGACAGACCTGTTCTGCGCCGGACTATTTTTGCAGATGACAGTTTCAGGAAAGAGGTGGACGATATTCTGCACCCCATGGTTCGTAAAGAGTTGCAGTACCTTTGTGCTCAAACCGATACAAATGGAACTCCTCTTGTGGTAGAGGTTCCGCTCCTGTATGAAAAAGGCTGGCAGGGTGACTTCGATTGTACAATCGTTGTCGACGCCAGTGACGACATATGTGTTAACCGGGTCGTGCAACGTGATTGTGTCACAAGGGCTGATGCCCTGGCAGCCATCGCAAGCCAGATGCCACTGAAGAAGAAAGTTGCCCTTGCAGATTATGTCGTGAATAATTCAGCATCATTCGTTGAAACCATTGATCAGCTTCAACGTCTGGTTGAAAGAGAAGCTTTCTCAAAGAAAGAGGATTCGGGTACGAAAAAGACTTGACAGCCTTTTAGAGAGATCTTATTATTGGCGCAGAATCTATAGTAGTCCCGCCTTACCACTCTGATCAAAACAGAAGAAAAAATAATCAAAATGAAAAGAATACAGTTTATTATCAACTGTTAATTTATGTAAAATGTCTGTCAACATGTGTGACGACTTCCCATTATAATCATTTCCATATAATTCCATTTTATAAAATAGATTACAACATATAGAGCTGCACATATTGTGATATGTGTTTAATTGTATTGTATAACATGGAAATGCTTACAGCATGCATGTATGGCAAACTGCCATTGTTTTAATAAATAGTTTTTATTCCAGTGATTGGAATAACGGAAGAAATACAGCCCCCAAACAGGAGACAAACAGGAATGAATCTGGCTGATTTAAAACTCATGAAAATTGTAGATCTCGTCAAGCTTGGCCGAAAGCTCAAGGTTGAAGGAGTGAATACTCTGCGTAAGCAGGAACTGATCTTCGCCATCTTAAAGGCAGAGGCTGATAAAGACGGAAAGATGCGTGGTAGCGGTGTTCTGGAAATACTGCCTGATGGGTTTGGTTTTCTTCGAGCTCCCGATTATAATTATCTGCCGGGTCCTGATGATATTTACGTTTCTCCTTCACAGATTCGTCGCCTTGGTCTTCGTACCGGTGATACAATTGAGGGGCAGATGAGAGCTCCAAAAGACGGGGAACGTTATTTTGCCCTGTTAAAAGTCGAGTATGTCAACTTTGATTCACCTGCGGCTGCCAAAAAGAAGACTGTTTTCAGTAATCTTACCCCTCTCCATCCGGAAGAAAAGTTAAATCTTGAGTGGCAACCGGACAATTATTCCATGCGTCTTATGGAAATGATGTGTCCCATTGGTAAAGGGCAGCGAGGACTTATCGTTGCCCCGCCAAGAACTGGTAAAACTGTTCTGATTCAGAAACTTGCGAATTCGATTGCCCACAATCACAAGGAAGTGTATCTGATCATTCTTTTGATTGATGAGCGTCCGGAAGAGGTCACAGAAATGCAACGCACTGTGACCACAGCTGAAGTTGTGAGTTCAACCTTTGATGAGCCGCCACAGCGTCATATTCAAGTAGCAGAAATGGTAATTGAAAAGGCCAAGAGGCTGGTTGAGCATAACAAAGATGTAGTTATCCTGCTTGACAGTATTACCCGTCTGGCGCGAGCGTATAATACGGTGACGCCTTCCAGTGGTAAAATTCTTTCTGGTGGTGTTGAAGCCAATGCTCTGCATCGTCCTAAACGGTTTTTTGGTGCTGCACGAAATATAGAGGACGGTGGAAGTCTGACCATCATAGCTTCTGCACTTATTGAGACCGGAAGTCGTATGGACGATGTTATCTTTGAAGAATTCAAGGGCACCGGTAATATGGAAGTTGTTCTGGACCGGAAGATGTCAGACAGGCGGATTTATCCGGCCATTGATGTGAAACGCTCCGGAACACGTAAGGAAGATTTACTGCTTGCTCCCGATGTGCTTAACCGTGTCTGGATTCTACGTAAGCTTCTTGCTTCCATGAACCCGGCCAGCGGCATGGAATTTTTAATTGATAAGCTCAAACAGCAAAAAACAAATGAGGATTTCTTTGATCAGATGAATCAATAAACCGGTTGCTTTCAAGTCATTTTGACTGATATTATTGTCAGATTATTTTTATCGTCTGGCAGGAGATATCTTTCTACTTGAAATTTTCACCGAGTTTATTATATTCTACCTTCTTTTGAATATAAAATTGATACATGTGGAAACTGAACCACCTATTATTTAAGGATACAAGATTATGAGAAGTGATATACACCCAGAATATCATAAGATTACTGCAAAATGTGGTTGCGGAAATGAAATTGAGATTGGCTCTGTCAATCCAGAGATGGTCATTGAAATTTGTTCTGCTTGTCACCCGTTTTTCACAGGAAAGCAGAAATTGATTGATACTGCCGGACGAATTGAGAAATTTAAGAAACGTTACGCGAAACATTTCGAAGAGAAGAAATAGATATTTTTCGCGTTACTGCATTTATTCTGCTCTGTTAGTGCAGCATAAAAGCCGCAGGTAGTGTTTCCAAGAAGTAATCCACAGCCTGGATATCAGGTTGTGGATTTTCTGTTTCAGCCCCTTTGCCATTCCACCCACTTATTTCATGATTGATAAATTAGCAGATCTTGACGAAAAAATTTCTCATCTTGAAGGACAGCTTTCTGACCCGTCGCTTTTGAGTGATCAAAAAGCGTATCAGAAAGTCGCGCGGGAGCACGCCCATTTCTCAAAACTCCAGGTTTTGTATAATAACAATGAAAGCCTGAGCGAAGAAATTGCAGGTAATCGTGAAATTCTGCAGGCCGGTGAAGACGATCCTGAGATGGTGGAAATGATAAAGGAAGAAATAGAAGATCTTGAAAATCGCCAAAAGGTGACTGAACAAGATATTCTGTTATTGCTTCTCCCAAAAGATCCAAATGATGCACGAAATACATTCTTGGAAATTCGTGCTGGAACAGGTGGTGATGAAGCGGCTCTTTTTGTAGCTGATTTGTTCCGCATGTATTCCCGTTACGCTGAATCCCAGGGGTGGAAAGTAGAGGTCATCACTTCCAGTCCCCTTGGTATTGGAGGGTTCAAAGAAATGATCGCCCTCGTCAAGGGGGATGCTGTGTATTCGAGACTCAAGTACGAGAGTGGTGTCCACCGTGTACAACGGGTCCCGGCAACAGAAACCCAGGGCAGAATTCATACTTCAGCCGTTACGGTGGCCATTCTTCCCGAAGCTGACGATGTTGAGCTCAATATTGAACCCCATGAATTAAAATTTGATGTGTATCGTGCCTCTGGCCCAGGTGGTCAGTCCGTTAATACCACAGACTCTGCTGTGCGCATCACCCACCTGCCCACAGGGCTTGTTGTGACCTGTCAGGATGAAAAATCCCAGCACAAGAATAAAGCCAAGGCCCTCACTGTTCTGCGTGCCAGATTGCTGGACAAGATGGAACAGGAGCATCATGATAAAATCTCCGAGGAACGCCGAAGTCAGGTGGGTACTGGTGATCGCAGCGAACGTATTCGAACCTACAATTTTCCTCAGGGCAGGCTCACAGATCATCGCATAAACCTTACCCTGTATAAGCTTGATTCCATTATTGCCGGTAAGCTTGACGATGTCCTCACCCCGTTAATTACCCATGATCAGGAAGAAAAACTAAAACAGATTCAGTAAGATGCTTGTTCGTGAGCTTATTCAGTCCGGCACGGACCTCTTACGAAATGCCGGTGTCGATTCGCCGGATATCGACAGTGAACTCCTCCTCGGGGATTGTCTCGATAAATCTCGGACTGAGTTATACCTTGCTGCCGATGTTTCCGTTCCAGATGATGTTGCACAACAGTTTCGTGCTCTGCTTGTCCGCCGGCAAAAACGAGAACCCCTTGCCTATATACTTGGAGCACAGGAGTTCTGGTCACTTGATTTTCTCGTTACTCCTGACGTATTAATCCCTCGGCCGGAAACGGAATTGTTGCTTGAAAAATCCATAGCGATGTACAGAAACAAACCCATGGGTAAAGGTCTGATTGTTGACCTTTGTTGTGGCAGTGGAGCCATTGCTGTGGTTCTTGCAAAAGAACTCAGTAGACCTGTGCTGGCAGTCGATATTTCCATGGATGCAATTCACATTGCCAGGAAAAATTGTGAAAGGCATGGCGTTTCCCATCTGGTTTCTTTTCTGCAAGCAGATCTTCTCTCTGCAATTACTCCCTGTCCTGTTTTTTCTTTCGTTGTTTCCAATCCGCCGTATGTGAGCCGAGAGGAAATGGAAAAGGGTATGCAGCCTGAAGTGGATCAGTACGAGCCGCATCTGGCACTGGATGGCGGGCGAAAAGGACTCGAAATTATACAAATCATTCATAGACAATTACTGTCACGTTTTCTGCCTGATGGAAGACTGTTTATGGAAATAGGGACGGAACAAAGGGGAGCTGTTCTTGATATATTTGCATCAAAAACAAAAAAAGACGTATGCTTTACTGATCTTTCTGTCCAGGAGGATTATGCTGGACATGATCGTATTTTTTATGCAAAAATGCAGGCGTTCAAAAGTAATCATTAACCATTTATAACGGTCGTATTATGGAAAAATTAGTAATCGAAGGTGGCAAACCTTTACATGGAACTGTAAAAATCAGCGGTGCTAAAAATGCGGCATTGCCGCTTATTGCTGCCAGTCTTCTGGCTCCAGGAGTTCATGTACTGCATAATGTACCGGATCTTCGGGATACCCGTACGATCCTTCGTTTACTTGAATCCCTTGGCTTGTCCTGGGAAAGAGAAGGGACAAGCCTGCGTATTGACGGAACGGGTCTAAATTCCTCCGAAGCATCCTATGAACTTGTAAAAACCATGCGCGCCTCTGTGCTGGTCTTGGGACCACTTCTGGCACGCCTTGGGCGGGCAAAGGTTTCACTTCCCGGCGGCTGTGCCATTGGTGCCAGGCCTATAAATTTTCATCTTATGGGATTTGAACAGCTCGGGGTTCAGTGTGATCTTGACTCCGGTTATGTTGATGCATCAATTGACGGGCGTCTGAAGGGGGGCAGGGTTTACTTTGATATTCCTTCCGTTACCGGTACTGAAAATCTGCTGATGGCAGCAGCCCTGGCAGATGGCACGACGATTATTAAGAATGCTGCACGGGAACCTGAGATCGGAAATCTTGTGGATATGCTTGTTTCCATGGGAGCAAAGATAGAAGGGAAAAACAGTGATAGGCTTGAGATTGAAGGTGTCGAGCAGCTGGTTGCCGCTGAGAACACTATCATTCCTGACCGTATAGAGGCAGGTACCTATGCTATCGCTGTGGCTGCAGCAGGAGGGGACGTTATTATTCAGGATTGTGAGCCGGAACATCTTCCCTCCCTGGTGGAAAAACTGCAACTGGCAGGCATTGGTGTGGAAATAGGTGTTGATTATTTGCACATTACTTCTAAAGGTACTGATCAGGAAATCAAAGCGGTGGATATTACGACAATGCCGTATCCAGGATATCCCACCGACTTACAGGCTCAGTTTATGGCCCTGATGACCTGTTGTCATGGAGTGAGCAGGGTGCACGAGACCATTTTTGAAAACAGATTTATGCATGTAGCCGAACTGCAGCGGATGGGTGCAGATATCCAGATTGATGGCAGGTCCGCTATGGTGAAGGGACTTGTTGGTAACATGCTGACGGGTGCTCCGGTTATGGCAACAGATTTGCGTGCCAGTTCCTCTCTTGTCATTGCAGGTCTGGCTGCAAGCGGACGTACTGATATTTCGCGTATCTACCATCTGGAACGTGGCTATGAAGATATTGTTGGAAAATTAAGCGGGCTTGGCGCTGTGGTTTGGAAAGAGAATGAGTGATATCTCCATTCTAAAAGAGGGCTGGCTCAAACTACTGATCCATGGGGAGTGGAAAAGATACGATAAATTTTGCACCGCCCAGTGATGAATCTTCCACTCTGATAGTTCCCTGATGTTCCAGCATCATCTGTTTGACTATGGCCAGGCCAAGACCAGTTCCATCGACTCTTTTTGTGTAAAAAGGTTCAAAGATTTTCTTTTCTCTGCCGGGGCTGATTCCAGGACCATTATCCTCTACGCTGATTTCTGTTCTTTCCTCACCATTGGTATCTTTTATCTCTTCAGCTGTCACCCGTATCTTTTCTTTTCCACGAGGACAATAGGCCTGAGCGTTTTGCAGCAGATGATTTAAAACAGTAAAGAGCTGGTATTGGTCTGCCCAGATATCCACTACACCGTCAATTTGTTTCTCAATTGTCCAGTCTTCAGGCCACATCGGGCTTGCCTGGGCAACTTCAATGACTTCGTTCAGGCAACGTTCCAGTGAAATCCAGTCTTTTTCTGCATGTTCAGGTCTGGCAAATTTAAGAAAATCAGAAACAGTGTTGGAGAGTCGATTGGATTCACGAAGGATAATATTGATCAGTTCTGAATTCGTCTTCTGGCTCGGAGACTGAATAAGGCTGAGTTCGTTGGCCAGGACCTGGGCAGAACCGGATATCGCGGTGAGGGGGTTTCTAAAGTCATGGGCAATACCTGCGCTCATACGCCCGATTGCGGCTAGTTTCTCCGCTTGCTGCATCTGTTTTTCCATACGTTCAACTTCGCTGATGTCTTGTATGGTAAACACTTTACAGTTTTGACATGGCTGCGAATCGTGGTCAACCTCCTGTGAGGACACATTTTCTACCTTATGTTGCAGTTTTGCATAAGAATATCCTATTCGGGTGATCTCGCCGTCTTTTCTTTGCAATTCCACCGCATGACGTATGCCTGTTTTGGGAAAGGTTATAGTAGGAAAAAATGTATGAAGGTCCTGAGATATAAGATCTTGTAGGGTGTAGCCAGTGATAGTGCATGCGGCATTATTAACAGATGTAATTTTGTTTTTTTCGTCAGTGGTGATAATCCCAGTGCTGATATCATCAAAAATTTGTTTATATAACAGACTTAATCTGTCAAAGTCACGAACAGAAACAGAGAGGGCATCCTCTGTCTTTCGCAGTCTTCCGGCGAATAGAGACGAGAGGATTGCAGCCAGAAAAAAAGTCAGGCCATACACGGCAAACATATTGAGTGTGGTCAGGACATCAAGTGATGCACCATGCAGGGGAAGACCCTGGATTTCTGGAAAAATTCTGTAATATTCAAGACTGAGTATAAAACCGTACTGCATGGTGGCGGCACTGGCAGCGATAAGGCCGCCAAGGCGTGGAATGATCAAACCGCCAGCAATAATGGGGAAAAAATAAATTGGGGCAAAAATAGAATGGGAACCACCAGTCAGGTACACAAGAATGGTGACGAAAAGAGTGTCAAGCAGGTTTTGTTTTATGCCAAAACGTCTTGGCTTCACGTCGGTTTTTAAAAGAATAAGACTTGAGGCAATGGTCGAGAGATAAACAAGAATTATAAAGAAGAGTAGGAGGTGAGGGGGGAGAATAACGACATTAAATTGCTGCCCCTGTAGGTATACGCTGAATCCAAGAAGTAGTGTATACAACACCACGCGAAGGAAGAGCATCCACAGCAACTGAGTAACAAGCAACTGCTCAATAATACTTTCGTGGGAATTTGTATTGTTGTCGGGAGGTGGAAGCATTGTCTGCCTTTCAGCCTAATTCATATTTTTTTATTTTATAACGAAAGGAGCGGAAACTGATACGTAACAGCTCAGCTGCCTGCATTTTAGAGTTGCCTGTTTTTTCTAAAGCAGTATTCAAAAATAGTTTTTCTGTCTCGGCCATGACTTCTTCAAGGCCACGCTCAAATAACTCGTCTTCACTGGCAACGATTTGAAAAGGAGAGAGTTCTGGTATGGAGGGGTTGGTTTTACTGGTGCGAAACGATGAGAGAGTCAGGCTTTCAGGCAGGATGATGTTTGATGTTTCCAGTGCAACCCCTCGCTCAATGATATTCTCAAGTTCCCGTACATTTCCGGGGAAGTCGTACTTCATTAAAACTTCCATGGCATAGCTTGATATCTCCTGTATTTCCTTGCCAAAGGCTTTTGAATATTTTTTCAAAAAGAAATCAACCAGAAGTGGGACATCACCCTTTCGTTCACGTAATGGAGGTACGCGCAGAGGCACTACGGCAAGACGGTAATAAAGATCTTCCCGGAAGCGGCCGGCCATAATCTCGTCTTCCAGGATTTTATTGGTTGCTGCAATAATCCGCACTGATACGGCCTGGACCTTCGTTCCGCCAACTGGTTTTACTTCACGTTCCTGAAGAACGCGCAGCAGTTTTGTTTGAATAATAGGAGTGAGTTCTCCTATTTCATCGAGGAATGCCGTGCCCTTGTCTGCCAGCTGAAACAGTCCCTGTTTGTCACTTATGGCTCCGGTGAATGATCCTTTTACATGGCCAAAGAGTTCACTTTCCATAAGTTCTTCAGGGATTGCACTACAGGTGATGGGGACACATTCCTGTTCGGCAACCTGTGAGAGCCGGTGAATGGCCTGGGCGACAAGTTCTTTTCCTGTGCCCGATTCTCCGTAGATAAGGACATTGGCAGGAGTGGGAGCAATGCGCTGGATCATCTCAAATATCTTTATCATCTCTCGACTTTCGCCGATTATTTCAGGGAACTGGGCAGATATGGATTTGGCTTCGGCAAGGGCCGAGGTCTTTGAGGTGGCGGCAATGATAACGGTTTTAATTTCATCGACATTAAAAGGTTTGCTTATATAATCAAAGGCACCATTTTTCATGGCAAAAACGGCATCATCGGGTGAGGCAAAGGCGGTAATCATTACGACAGGAAGTGCTGGAAACTGTTCTTTTATACTGTTAAGCAGGTCCAGGCCACTCATACCGTCCATCTTGATATCAGTGATCACAAGATCAAAAGCCTGTTTGTCCAGTAAGGCCAGGGCCTGTTTACCATCCGGGGCCGTTTCCACCTCATATCCTTCTTTGACAAGAAGAATCTTGAGAAAATCGCGCATGGAGCGTTCATCATCGACTACAAGCAGAGAGATCATGTAAAGGGATTCCGGAAAAAGTATAAAGTTAAGGATTTGTTCCTGAGTGCTCAATCAATTATTGCTGAAATGTATTAACAGGCAACAATATGTATAAGTACCTTCAGCAAAATTATTTATAAAGCTGAACGAAAAGAAATCAAAAGCTGCTGTTAATCTACCGCATTAATTTCTAATTTTCCAATTAATTGCTTCTTTTGTTTTCTGCTAAATCGTTTGATTTGATATTCACGGCTTGCTGCCGCAGATCTACTCGGCTGCTGTTCAGAATAGAGAAGGCTGACAGGTCGGCGTCCTCGGGTGTATTTTGCTCCCTTCAGGCTATGGTTATGTTCATGCAGGCGTTGCTTTAGATCTGTGGTGATACCGGTGTACAGGGTGTTATCCCTACAGCCTAGAATATAGACAAACCATTTTTGTGTTACCCTGTGCATGGCTGAAGTGTACAGGATAGTAGTATGCTGTAAACAAAAAAATCCCCGAACACCTTCAAGGAAGAAGATGTTCGGGGATTGATCGAACCGTTCAACTATGAGTTACACCCTGTTATTTATGGTGGGTGGCTCTCATTGTTTTGTTCAGCTCATTGATCTCACCAAGATCCTTGGTCATCTGAGCATAACCATACCAGTAGGCATAGTCAGGATTAACATGGAAAAATCCCTGATAGGCACGCATGCGATGTTTCATGTACATCTGCAGGAGTATCTGGTCGATAAAAGAGATTTTACTGGAATCTGTACGTCCCGCAAGACCACCTGTTTCCATAAAGGTAAGGAGGAATGGGTAGTTAAATGGATAGTCAGCTGGCTTTTCGATGATTCCATCTTTATACAGAGCAGCTACTATTTCGATGGCATCTGCCATCATACGGTCAATTTCAGGGAAGAAAGAATCGCCTAAGTTAAGACGTTCGGTGGCATACTTCTCTGAGTGGCATTCGGAACAAATGCTAATCATTTTGTTGCGTTCTTTGTCAAAAGACTCTTTGTCAAGACGAGCAAGGTCTACAGCTGCAACAGCACCATACACAGGACCAGGTTCTCCTGTTTCAGGATTCAAGACAGCAAGGGCTTTGAGGATGGTGATTTGATCAGCCTTCCATTGAGGATCTTCAGGTAACGGCAGACGCACACCTAAGAAACCCCAGGCGGTACGGTTGTTATGATCACCGTCTTTCATATGGCAATCCTGACATTTCGGAGCACTGGCACCTTCAGGAAGGTTGCCGGCTTCTCTTGCAAAGTAACGTGAGCCATGCTTAGAGGTGGACCACATTTCCCACTGCGGGTGGTCATAACCCATATGACACTGTTGACAGGCACGGGGATCCAGGGCTTCCTTCTTGGAGAAAGTATGTCTGGTATGGCATTCGTCGCAAGAGTTGTTCTGGTAACGGTAGCCTTGTGCTTCTCGTTCCTTCAGTTGAGCCTCAGTTTTGATGCCCATATTATGACAACCACCGCAACCACCACCGCCTTCCATAAGCTGATCTGGAGCGATATGGGTGGCAGGTATGGCATTCAAAGATGTCCAGCCAAAATTGTGTTTACCGTGAGAGAACTGGTCAAATTGTTCTTCGTGACATTCTTTACAGACCTGCTCGGACGGAAGAACCGCCTTTTTGTAATCGGCGGCTGTTGAATGCGCATCTCCGTGACAGGTGGCGCAGGTAACATCATTTTTGGAATGCTCTGAGAGCTTCCAGTCTGATACCATACCAGGGGTCTCTTTGGTGTGACAGTCGATACAATCGTCTGCAACTACAACACTTACGGATGTAGTCAGCAGAGCAAAAGCACCAAGTGCCAACGCTGCTTTAAATAATTTCATTTTCCCTCCCAAAGGTGAAAATGGTTAATAGATAACCCATGTCGTTCGTCGCCATGGATAAAAAAAAATGTAAAAACACTATACTCAAAAGTTAATCACAATTCCTTGACATATGTCAATTAATTAGTGCCAGAAGGTCTTATCTGGAAGAATCCTTGTCGTCCATATCCTCTTGCTGTAAAGAAGGAATTAAGGTAAAAAAGAGAAGCACTTAACAGTATGATCAACGGAGATGAAGATGCAGGAAGAGCTGGATGAAGACAGGAGTAAAGCAACGGATGGCGCGCAAGCCTTAGAGTCACAAGCGCTCACAGAACACTTGCGTGAATTGCGCTCCTGTCTGATCACTTCCCTCATTGCTGTAATTATTGGCTTTGCAATTTCTTACGCTTTTATAAAACCCATCGGCACCTGGTTTTTTGAACCCCTGATAAACGTGCTTCCCGAGGAGAGTTCACTGATTTTCACATCGTATCAGGAGGGCTTCTTTTTCTATCTGAAACTGGCTCTTGTCTGTGGTTTGTTTTTCGCAACGCCGGTGATTTTTTATCAAATATGGCGTTTTATTGCACCCGGCCTGTTTAAACATGAACAAAAGGTGTTGTTGCCTTTTACCTTTCTTTCCACAATCTGCTTCGTCAGTGGTGCAGCTTTTGGTTATTTTGTCGTGTTTCCTCCTGCGTTTCGTTTTCTTGTAGGCTATTCAAATGAGTTTCTTACTTCACTGCCTGCTGTCAGTGAGTATTTTTCCCTGGCTCTTCGCTTGCTTATCGCTTTTGGTGTTATTTTTGAGATGCCGGTGCTGATGGTCTTTCTTGCTAAGATGGGAGTTGTGAGCGTGTCTTTTCTGAATAAAAACAGAAAGTACGCCATCCTGATTAATTTTATCATTGCAGCAATTCTAACCCCCACACCAGATATCGTGAATCAGATGATGATGGGAATTCCACTTCTGATACTGTATGAGATCAGTGTCGTGGCAGTCTACTTTTTTGGGAAAAAGAGTTTTGGCGGATTTAATGACGAGGAAGAGACTAGTCTGGAAAAAAATAGTTGAATACGGTATAAGAGTTTGTGGTTGAAAAATATAATGAAAGCTAACGGAGGCTTATATGAGCAGCACTATAGATTTCGCAAAAGTCCTTGAGATTGGACGCCCGCCCAATATTCAGAAACTCTTTCCCCATTCGAAAGCGTTACTGGTAAGTGGCAAGGTTGTAGACCGTGCGCTCATCGCCAAAGGTGGAGCCATGACCATGGCTGCGAATGGCAGGAATTATTTTGTTATCCGTGGTGTATTGATGGCTGCCCAGCGTGCCAACAGCGCTATTATCATTGAAATTGCACGATCAGAATGTAACTATTGCGGGGTCAATTTCTGGAATATGGCTCGAATCGTTGATGCCTTATGTAATGAGATGGGGATCACAATTCCTGTGGCTATTCATGCCGATCATTATGGAATTAAACAGGAAAGTGATTTGCCGGAGGCAAAAGTTGATATCCCGTCCATTTTTGATGCGGGTATCACCTCCATCGCAGTGGATGCCTCCCATATGCTCGACGATAAAAATCTTCTCGCAAATCTGGAACTGAACGCTGTTATTCCTGATTGGGCTGGGCTGGAAACTGAAGTTGGAGAGATCAAGGGTGAACAAGGATTATCAACCGTTGATGACGCTTCTTTTCTGATCAAAGGCTTAAATGCCCACGGTATCTGTCCGGACTGGATAGCCTTGAATAATGGAAGTACCCATGGGCTTGAGGCCTCGGGGCAGGGGATACAGGTACCACTGACAGGTGAAATACACAAAGCTCTTGCACCATACGGAACATCCGGTGCACAACATGGGACCTCGGGCAACAGTTCTGACAAGCTTCGTTCAATTTGTAAGGAAACTGCCACTACAAAGGCCAATGTCGCTACTGCTCTGCAGATGGTTGCCTGGGGACTTGAAGTAAATGACGATGGCAATGCTATCATGGATGACAGCGGTAAGTTTATCAAGCTTAAGAACGAAGGTGTCAGTGAGGAGATGTGGCAACATATCGTTGCCTATGCCGATGAGCAAGGCTGGAACGGCGGGGATTATAAAAAACTCAATCTCCCCCTGGCCAATAAACTCTTGGGTCAGCCTGCTGCTATTCGTAGTCGAATGTGTAAGCGGGTGGAGGATTTCACCTATAATATGCTTGTGAATGTATTCTCTGCTGAGAATTCTGCAGATTTGGCAAAAGAGGCAATTTTAGAAGCAGGATCGCATGATTTAGGAGCAAAGGCTGAGCGCATTGAAGATCCGGTCGAGTGGACAAAAGAAAAAATTATAGAGCGCGCCAAAGGGCTTGATACAGATAGAGGGCCGGAAGGCGATTTTGATGACTGAGATGAAGATGAAAAAAATTCTGGTTACAGGAACTGCCGGGTTTATCGGTTCTTTTCTTGCTAGAAAGCTGCAGGAATCCGGTTGCGAGGTAACGGGCATCGATACCGTCACCGACTACTATGATGTCAGTCTGAAGCGTGACCGGCTTTCGAAAATTGCAGCAGGTGAAAATTTCAGAAATCTTGAAATTGATATTGCTGATAGGGCGGCCATGGAAAAACTGTTTATGGAGAACAGTTTTGATGCTGTGGTAAACCTTGCCGCTCAACCGGGTGTACGATATTCACTTATTAATCCCGCATCCTATGTCGATACGAACCTGGTTGGGTTTGGTAATCTTCTGGAGGGCTGCAGGCATTCCCGTGTGAAACATTTTGTTTACGCATCATCGAGCTCTGTGTATGGCGCCAATACCAGCCAGCCATTTTCTGAGCATGATAACGTAAATCACCCCGTCTCTCTGTATGCCGCTTCAAAAAAAGCAAACGAACTTATGGCCCATTCTTACAGTCATCTCTATGGCCTCCCTTGTACTGGTCTGAGATTCTTCACTGTTTATGGCCCCTGGGGACGTCCCGATATGGCTCCCATGCTCTTTGCCAAGGCAATTCTTGCGGGGGAGGCGATCAATGTTTTCAATAACGGGAATATGGAGAGAGATTTTACCTTTATTGATGATATCGTCGAAGGCGTTGCCCGTGTTATTCAGAAACCTGCAGAGCCAGACTTTGCATGGAATAGCGAAAACCCTGATCCTGCCACATCCTATTGTCCGTACCGGGTGTATAATATTGGGAATAATAAGAAAGAACGCCTGCTCTATTTTATTCAGCTACTGGAGGAAAATCTTGGGAAAGTGGCAGATAAAAACTTTTTGCCCATGCAACCTGGTGATGTACAGGCCACATATGCCAATGTCGATGATTTGATTAAAGATTTTGACTATAAGCCCGATACACCACTTGAAGTGGGTGTGAAGAGTTTTGTGGATTGGTATTTGGGGTACTATAAAGACTCACAGTAGTGGTTTTAACCTTGTCTCTGAGACTGTCTGTTTGAGATTTGAACAGATGAAGCTCAATACTATTCATCTTCCTGAGGAGAAAGATCTTCTTTTTCCTCGCTGGAAAGCTTCTGTTTTTCAAGCTTGCGCTGTTTTTTTTCCTCCTTTTTCTTTTTCTTCGCTAATTCTTTTTGACGCTTTTCGTATGAATAATTTGTTTTAGCCAAGGTATTTTTCCAATTTGTGGTTTATGTTCTGAGAAAAAAGCATAAAAAAAAACGACCCCGCTAAATGCGAGATCGTTTTTTTTGTCAAAATAGCGTCTTACTGTTTGACAACATTCTCTGCGGCTGGTCCCTTGGGGCCATCAACGATATCAAAGGTCACTCGTGCACCTTCATCGAGAGATTTGAAGCCATCACCCTGAATTGCTGAATGATGAACAAAGACATCCTTGCCACCCTCTTCTTCAATAAAACCAAAACCTTTTGCATCATTAAACCATTTAACTGTTCCTTCTGCCATGCTGTACTACTCCTTTGTGCTGGTTCATTTAAGAACCTTGTTGTTATAGAACCGGATCGTCAAAATACGATCCGGTAACAGTTTTGTTGTTAAAACTGATTAGTTGATATTCACCCTGTTTTCAGGGAAAGAAGGCGACTGTTAATACGCCTGAATATCTTCCACATATATGTATATATCATACAGTCGTGAATGAATCTAGTGGTAAGTTCTTATTGTCCCTGGCCATATGCAAAGTTAAGATGTTTCCTGAAATCTATGGTTTCAGGCGGGTGTTCTTTTTCATATATGTATGCAGGACTCAGATAATTTCAATACTTTCTGGCTGTTTTTTATAAAAAAAAAGCAAACACCCTTATGCTGAATACTTACCTATACTAGCAATTGTTTCGATAAATGCCTGTATTTCACAGGGCATTGATATGTGCAGAGTCGTTATAAAACTCCTCGTTAATATACCAGTATTTTATGAAAGTAACACCTATTGCAATTTTTGCCAACATAAAAGTGTCATAAATTTCTAAAAAAGTTATTCAGAGGTATTTGATTAAAGCTTAATTCTTAGTGATAGGACTTTTAAGAACGAAACATGAGCAGGCCGTCAGCAATCTTACAAATTTTAGAAAACCACAAGTAAAGAACTGTTCCTGGTTCTTTTTTGAAGAGCAGTAAGGCACTAATCCGTTTATTGCCACACCTATCCGTAAAGCTTGCAACATATCCGTTGGAGTAAAACTACACTTTTTCGCTCTGATGCCACACAAATGCTATTTGCCTCACTCTGCGACAGCATAAGTGTTGCAGGATTACTCAGAGCGTCTTTTTGTTTATTTATGTGTTAATACAGCACGTTATCTTGTTCGCGGGGGATGTTGTAATCGAAAACGTAAACTGGCATGGTTGATGCTATATAGGAGGCATAGAAACTAGAAGATAAGTTAAATCAACCCAATATGGAGGACACCATGA